>DAIPKP010000040.1:0-22428 GCA_036769705.1 Synergistaceae bacterium | reverse complement strand
TCATGCATCATGTTTTTTGCAGCTTCGATTACTTTTTCCAAATGATCCAAAAGAGCCTTCTCCGCTTTCTCGGGATCTCGATTTAAAATCCCTTGAGCAATGGAAAGGTGATCTCCCCGAATGGAATAGCGTTCATCATGCCTGACGTTTGCAAGAGGGCGCCAAAACGACGGGCCTCGATGAATGAGACGCAATGCCGCCAAAAGCACCGCATTCCTGGAAGCCATGGCAATGGCTTCGTGAAATTTATGATCCATCACCGCCGCATGACGTTCGGGAAAGCTCTCCCCCTGCTCCAAAATCTCCGCAAAAGCAAGAATCTCCTCGGCCTCCCGTTCGGTGGCATGTACTGCAGCAAGGCGACAGGTTTCTCTCTCTATGGCACGACGGGCTACCAGACCCCCCACCATCTCTTCCGCATCTCCCCGGCGAATTTCCTGGAGAAGCTGAAACGCAAGATCTTGCAAGTGTTCCTGTTCTTCGAGGTCCTCCAAAAATGCCCGGCCCTGTTCCGAGAGGATTCGCCCTTTGTTACTCACCTGCAGCAGATAGTTTTGCTCCTCCAGTTCTCCGAGAAGTCTTCCCGCAGTGGCGGAGCTGATGTAACTCTGCTGGAACGGACAGACATGCTTTTGGGCACGGGACTGGTAGGAGGCATTTTCCGCAACAACGGTCGTTTCACCGCAGCGGAAGAACTTCTTGCCATGGGAGGAGAGATGTTCTCTCTCTTGGACACGTGCGCCCGTCACAAAAACATAGAGTTCCCGGGACACGCTCATGCATCGCTCTACGATGTCTACGAAATGGAACCCGCCATTCTCGGCTACCTCAAAGACCTCGGCGTGAATCTTCGGCTCCAGGCCTCCGCCTCGGGACTCACCAAAAAAGATGGACGCATTACGTCTGTCACTCTTCGAAATGGGGATGTTGTAGAAGGAGATGTTTTCGTGGATACCACGGGAACCTCCGCTACCCCCGCCTATTGCATGAAACATGGTAACGGCTGCGCCATGTGCATTCTCCGCTGCCACAGCTTCGCCCCTCGCTGGAGCCTCACGTCTCAAGCGGGAGTTGAGGAGTAGCATGGCACGAAACCCAACGGCTCCACCGGAGGCACCAAGGGTAATTCCATGCGTTATTTCCATTTTGCCGCCTGCTCCCCCACTCTCCAGGCACAAGGAGAGGTGTGCAATCTCTTCTGTGCCGGCGAAAAGGCGGGAGCCATGGTAGGGCATACCGAAGCCATCGTTACGGGCTATCTGGCAAGACATAATGCGGTACGCTCCGACAAGGGAGTGGAACCTCTCGCCTACCCCACCAAACTCGGGGTAGGAGACTTCGTAAATCACGTTATTTCCGAAATGCGACACCCGGAAGGACGGCAGTACAAATATACGTTCTCGGGATCCATCTACTTCAAGAGAATGCAGGAAAAAGGGCTTTATTCCACGGAGAGTTCGAAAATTCACGAACGGGTGGCCCAGACGGGATGGACAGATCGTTTTTCCCGGCATCCTGAATAATTCTTCATGATACGCCGCAGGGATGTGGTACTTCCCTGCCTTGCGGGCTCCTTCATCGTAGCTCTTCTTTACAAGAAATCCCTCATCGGAGCGATTCAAGGAATTTTCAACGGCCTCATGGCAGCGGGAACCGATCTTTTAGATATCATGCTCGTTATCGGGCTCATGGTTGCCATGCTTCAGTCTCTCAGAACCATGGGAGCGGATTATCGAATGATCGCTCCGGTCCGACGCTTCATGAGTACCCCCACTCGGGCTTTCTTCATTCTGGGAACCGTCATATACGTGGCAGCCCTCTTCTTCTGGCCCACCCCCGCCACCGCCCTGGTAGGGACCCTTCTTATTCCCGCGGCCATAGCTTCGGGGCTTCCTCTTACGGGGGCCTTGGCTCAGGCTCTGGGAACGCCTCTGTCGGTAAACATACCGGTACTGGCTTCCATAGGGCAAATGGGAGCCCTTTGGGCAGGCGGAGGCACTTTGGTAGCATGGTCCTTCGGCCTTGTAGCCACCGCAGGCATTGCCCAGGTGGATCCTCTCGAGCTGGCCCGAAAGAATTTCATTCCAGTATCTATCGGTCTTGCAACAGCTACGGTGGTAGGAATCTTCATGATGTAGCAAGTACTATTGCTTTCCTCCGTAAAAACCATCAAACGGGAACGCTCGGAGTTTCGAAAAAATCCGCAGCTTTCCCGTTTGCCTTTTCAGAAAAATCCCTGTCCTCTATCTTGCTTCCTCGAAGGTTTCCGAAAAATTCCCCCCGTATGCCAGCAGGCTCCGCCCCGTGGCGTAGCGCAGTTCCGCCCGGGCCATGGAATAGGTGTAAAGAGCCCGGTTGTAATCCCGAGCGGCGTCGCTCATGGATTCGTTGGCATCCGTAACTTCGATGGGGCTCCCCATGCCCACGTCATAACGCTCCATAGCCAGGGCGAGTTTCTCCTCCGCCTGTCTCTTGGCAAGGGCCGCCACCCGAATGCTTTCCTCGGCTTCCAAGAGGGAAAGCCACGCCTGTTCCACTTCTAAAACGATTTTCTGGCGCAACAGAATTTCCTGAGCTTTTTTCTTTTCCAAAGTTCCGCGAGCTATCTGGATTTTTTCCCGGGTTACTCCGCCGTCATAAAGCGGAATGCTTAACACCATTTCCAAGTTCCAGGCATCCTCTTCTCCGGGAGAGGTTCCTCCCAGGCGATAGGCTCCCCGGGCGGAAAGCAGAGGCGCATTTTCCCGGGCCAGAAGGAGAATTTCCTGAGATCCTTGAACCACCCTTTTAGAAGCTGCCTTGAGATCGGAACGAAAGGTAAAAGCTACATCGAGAACTTCCCGAAAAGGAATATCGATTTCCTCGAAATCCGAGTTATCCTCAATCCCCACATCCACGGAAGCGGGTCGCCCCATGGAGTTGTAGAGAACCGTCCGGGCCTTGCGCACCGCAGAATCGCCCCGGATAAGAGCTATCCGGGCGGTACTCGCCTCCACCTCCGCAGCGGTGACGTCGAAGTAGGGATTGGATCCCACTTCGTAAAATGCCTTGGCCCGGTGAAGATGTTCTTCATAGCGCTCCAGGGTTTCCCGGGCAACCTGGGCGTCCCGCTGGGATTCGAGAAGGCCATAGTAAGCCTTTTCCACATTGTAGACGATTTCTTCCAGAGCCCGGTATTCTTCGAGTTGGGAAATGGCAAGCCCTTCCAGAGCCATGGAGATTTCCGTTTTGGTGCGCCCCCAATCGAAAAGGGGTTTGGCAAGCACCGCAGAGCTGTTGTAACTGTTATCAGATTCCGCGTCATGGAATCCCCTTTCCCGGGCATAGTCCAAATTCATATCGAAAGTAAAGGCATCTCCGGTCTTCGCAAGCCCCAGCCTTCCCAGGGCTTCCTCCACTCCCGCCCGGGCTTCCCGGGCTCCGGGATGATGTTCCAAAGCACTTTGAACGCACTCCTCCAAAGAGAGGCGTTCTTCCCGGGCAAAGGCACCTTCCGGATTAATCCACAACAAAAAAAGAAAACCGAAAAAAAGAATGCTCCTCCAAAACAAGTGCCTGGAAAGACCTTTTTTTTTAAAAACCGGACATCCTTGAAGAGTACGAATCAGGATCAACGGGTTTTCCTCCTTCCATGCCATTCCTCCACCAGCGAGTAGAGTGCGGGAATAAAAATCAGGGTAATCAGGGTTGCTCCTCCCAATCCTCCGATAACCGCCCTTGCCATGGGAGCCTGGGCCTCTCCTCCGTCTCCCAGAGCAAGAGCCAGAGGCAGGAGACCGAGGCAGGTGGTAAGAGCCGTCATGAGAATGGGGCGTAATCTTCGGATACCGGATTCCCTGGCCGCTTCGAGAGGGGGCATTCCCTCATCCCGCTGCAGTCGGTTCGCCTGATCCACCAGGAGAATGGCATTGTTCACCACGATACCCGCCAGCATGATACAGCCGATGAAAGATTGCAAATTCAAGGTGGTGTTCGTGAAAAAAAGCATGGGAATCACGCCGATGGCCGCCAGGGGAACCGAAAACATCACCACCAGGGGATCTTTGAGAGATTCGAACTGGCAGGCCATAACCATATACACCAACAAAAGGGCCAATAAGAAACTGAACAAAAGCTCCCGAAAAGATTCCTGCTGCTTTTCGTATCCTCCGGAAAATTGAAGAGCGAAACCCTCGGGAAGAGGAATCTCCGCCAAAGTTTGCCGAAGTTCCGCCACCAGATCCCCTTGAGGCCTTTCAGGAGCCGCTACGCTTACCGTAAGCACTCGCTCGCGGTCCTTCCGCTCGATGGCCACGGGCCCCCAAGATGTTTTGAGAAAGGCCATGTTTCCAAGCTTCACCGAAACTCCCTCGGCATTTCTGAGAGGAAAATCCAGAATCTCCTCGAAGGAATAATTTTCTGCAGATTGCCCCTGTACGAGGATATCATATTCGTTTCCCTTCACACTGTAGGTGCCCGCTACCTTTCCGGCGATAAGAATACGAAGGGCCTCCGCCACATCCTCCACGGAAAAGCCGAGAGAGCCCGCTTTCTGGCGATCCACCACTACGGAGTATTCCGGAAGACTCTCCTCTCGGGAGAGTTCCACGTCGGTAACCCCCGGAAGGATTTCTCCCCTCCGGCGTATTTCCTTCGCAAGAGCATAGGCGGTGTCGAGATCATATCCCCGGATATCGATATCCACGGTATTTTCACCGCTTCCTCCGAGAATACGTCCCATAATACTGCTGCTCACCCGGGGACGGCAGATGGTTCCGGGAATTTTGCGAAGCTCTTTGCCTAGAGCCAGAGCAATCTCCTGGCTGCTCCGGGAGCGTTCTTTTCGGGGGAGAAGCTTGAGCCGGAAAGTTCCTTCGTGAGAAGCCCTCCATCCTCCGGTGCGTACCTGAAGGATGCGGAGTTCCGGCACGGATTTCTGCAGAATTTTTTCTATTTTTTCTACGGTGCGTTCCATAGTATCCACATGAGTTCCCGGAGCCATGGAAAAGTAAACCCGAACTTCCGATTCATCCGTAGCAGGCATGAGCTCCGTTCCAAGAAAGGGACCGAGAAGGAGAACTCCCACGAAAAGAAAAAGGGTGAAAGCCAGGGTGATTCCCCGATGCTGAAGAGCCCCTCGGAGGAGCCGCTCGTACCCCTTTCCCACCTGGCGAAGAACGAAGGAGCTGGTACGCCCCAAAAGGCGAAAGGGGGCGAATCCCGCATGGATCTCTTCGGGATGCACGCACCGGGAAGAGAGCATGGGAATCACCGTGAGAGCCACTCCGAGAGAACAGAAGAGGCTGAAGGCCACCACCAGGGAAAATTCCCGGAAGAGCATACCCGACATTCCTCCCACGAAGAGAAGCGGAAGAAAAACCACCACCGTGGTGAGGGTCCCCGCTAAAACCGCCGAAGCCACCTCCTGGGCTCCCTCCAGAGCGGCTTGAAAGGGAGGGACCTTCCTTTCAAGCCGATGAGAGATGTTTTCCAACACCACGATGGCATTGTCCAGAAGCATGCCGATTCCCAGAGCAAGCCCTCCAAGGCTCATGACGTTCAGGGAAAAACCGGAAAAATACATAAGTCCGAAGCAGGCGGTAACCGAAACGGGAATCGCCGTGGCTACCACCAGGGTAGCGGGAAGACTGTTGAGAAAAAACAGAAGCACTCCCAGGGCGAGAATGCCTCCTCCCATGGCAGCCATGGCAAGATTACGCAGGGAATCCCGAATGTAATCGGAAGTGTCGAAAAGGGTCACGAACTTTCCCTGGGGGATATCGAGATTGATCTTTTCCATCTCTTCGCGTACCGCATCCGCCACAGCCAGGGTATTGCCTCCAGATTGCTTGTATACCATAAGCTGTACCGATTCCCGGGAATTCACCCGGTTGACCTGCTCCCGTTTTTCCGTGGTATCCAGAATTTCCGCCACCGAACCGAGGCGTACCGGAGCACCGTTCCGGTAAAAAAGTACCGTATCCCGGATCTCCTGGATGCTTGAAAAACTGCCGGGAATCCGAAGGCGCACATTGAGATTCCCCTCCCGGAGCGTTCCTCCGGGGAGGTTGACGTTATGCTGCAGAAGCAGGCTTCTCAAGCTACCGAGAGAAAGCCCCAGGGAGCGGATACGTTCCAGGGATATATCCACGTGTATCTCCCGGGCGGGGCCTCCCACCACGGTTACCGAGGCCACTCCGGGAAGCCGTTCGAAACGATAGGACAGCGTATCTTCCACGTATTCCCGGGCATGAATAAGAGGCATTTCCGAAAAAAATGCCAGCATCATCACGGGCATGGCAGCACTATCAAATTTGCGGAGCACCGGGCGATCCACATCGTCCGGAAGCCGGGGAAAGGTTCGGTCCAGCCGGTCCCGCACATCGCTGGTAGCAGCTTCGAGATCCGTGCCCCATACAAAAGTGACGGAGATGGAGCTCTCCCCCTCGGTAGAGGTGGAACGCACTTCCTCCACGCCGTTGATGGCACTCAAAGCCTGCTCCAACGGACGGGTAACGCTCTCCTCCACATCTTCGGGAGCCGCATCCTCGTAAGAGGTACTCACGTTAATCTGGGGAGCTTCGATTTCCGGTAAAAGATCCACCGCAGTTCCCCGAAGGGCCACAACTCCCAGTACGAGAACTAGAAGGGCCATCATGCTGGTGAAAATGGGGCGATGCACGCAAAAAGAGATAAGCTTCATGGTTTTGTGCCGCTTTTCTCTTGTATATCCGGAGAAACATCTTTGGGCAGAGAACCCTCCTCCGCCACCAGAACATCCCCGCCTCTCACTCCAAGGAGGTGATGCCCCAAAATTACCGCCCGTCCCTGAATATCTTGAGGGCTAAGAATTTCCACTCTTTCCCCCTCCTGAATTCCCGGAAGCACCTTTTGAAATTCCGCCCGGGTTCCCTCGGCATTTACGAGAAAAATCCCCCGGTCTCCCTCCCTTTCACAGAGAGCTTCCAAAGGAAGCGTAAGGGCCTGCGATTTTTCCTCCAGCACGATTTCCACCCTCATGAACATCCCCGGCCGAAGCAGCAGCTCTTCGTTGGGAATGCTAAGCTCTACGAGAGCCTGGCGGCTTTCCTCCTCTACGAGATAAGAAACCCGTTCCACCCGGGCGGGAAAAGAACGCTCCGGATGCGCATCCACCGTGAGAGAGGCCATCATTCCCGGATGCACCAGGGCGTAATCCTTTTCGGTGACGTAGATCTCCCCCTTGAGAACCCCGATATCCATAAGAGAGAGAAGAGGTTCGTTCGCTTTTATCAAAGCTCCGAGCTCCACGTAAGAAGAACCCACGAAAAGAACTCGGTTCTCCATTTTTTCTCCCTGGGGAACCCGAAGAGAACAATCCTGAAGATGCACCTCCGCCACCCGAAGCCGGGCTTCCTCCTGCCGAAGCTGGGCCTGAGCAATTTTGCCCTCCTCCACCGCAGTTTTGTAGGCGGTTTCCGCTTCATCGTACTGGGCATCGGAAATCATCTTTTTTTTGGAGAGCACCTTGGCCCGATCGAACTCCTTCTTCCGGGCCGCCGCCTCGGTTTTCCGGGCATCCCGACGGGCCCGCGCCACATCCACTGCCGCCCGGAGCTGGTCGTATTCAAGGCGAAGCTCTTCATCATCCAGGCGCACCAGCAAATCTCCGGGATGTGCCATATCCCCCATATGAACGGGCATTTCGATAATCCGCCCTCCTACACGGGGTGCCATATCGAAATACAGCGAAGGTTTCAATGTTCCGGTAAAAACCTGCCGTTTCCGGATATCCCGCCTTTCGAGAGGCGCCACCGCCACAGCCACGGCCCGGGAAGGAGGTTGCAGAGAAAGACTCTCATTGCCGCCTTCATACATTCGGTCATACAGTTTCCATCCAAAAAGCCCTACTATGATAAGACCTAAAAGCAATACCGTTTTTTTCCCCATTCCGGGTCACCTTCTTCATTCAAAGTGCTTTCAAAAAGTTCTCAAGAACATCTTGAGTTTTCCCGATCAAGACAGATATAGGATAAAGCTTTTCCCGCAAAAAAGCATACAAGCCCTGTAAAGAAGTGTAAAGGCCGGAAAAATCACTTCTTTTCGATCCTCTCCGGCGTTCTTTTGGAAAACCTTCGAACCCAAACGTAGAGAAGAGGAAGAAGAAAGAGAGTTCCTGTGGTAGCGCTGAAAAGCCCTCCCATCAATGCCCGGGCCAGAGGAGCCTGCATGGCTCCCCCCCAGCCGAAAGCCAGGGGAAGAAGGGCAATGCCCGTGGAGAAAGATGTCATGAGAATGGGACGAAGCCTTTCCCGGCCGGCTTTTTTAACGGCCTCTTCCGGAGGGAATCCCTGGCGCTGTTCGTACTCCCCCGCCTGATAGACCAGGAGGAGCGAGTTGTTGACGCTGATTCCCGTAAGGATGAGGCATCCCATGAGGGATTGGAGGTTCCAGGTGGTATCCGTGAGAAAAAGCAGGCCCACCACCCCCGGCATTCCTAGGGGAACCGAAAGGATCACCAGAAAGGGTTCCACCAGGGATTCGAACTGACAGGCGAGTATCATGTACACGAGCAAGAGGGCCAGAAGAATACTCCGGTAGAGCTCCCGGAAGGAACGAGACTGTTCTTCCCAGGAATCTCCGAAGGCCAGGGAATACCCTTCGGGCAGAGGCAAATCCTGCAAAACCTTTCGCAAGTCCTGCACCAAATCTCCCGGAGGCCGAGAAGGAGCGGCCACGGAAAGGGTAAGGATGCGCTGCCGATCCTTTCGGGAAATGGCAAGGGGGGCCCGGGCCAAATCCACGCCCGCCACGTTGGCAAGATCCAGGATCTTTCCCGAGGGCGTGGCGAAGGAAAGAGAGAGAAGCCCGGAAAGATCTGTTTCTACGAGATCTTTCCCCCGAATCCGCAGAGGAAAGGTATCCCCGGAATGGTAAAACTCTCCCGCATCCCCTCCGGCGAGGAAAAACCGTACCGTCCGGGTCACCTCGCGAAAGTCGCTTCCCAAGGAGGCTACCTTCTCCCTGTCCAGAGAAAGGCGGTATTCCGGCACCCCCCGCTCTTCCGGAAGGGTAACGTCCGTGACTCCCGGAATTGTTTCCCCCCGGGAACGGATTTCCTCTCCCAGGGCCCGGGCCACGGAAGAATCGAAACCCCGAACTTCCACGGAAACCGCCTGTTCTCCGGTGCCCCCCAGAAGATTTCCGAGAATGCTGTTGGGAACCCGAACCCTTCCCCGGATACCCGGAATTTTCTGAAGAACCTGGTGCACCTCCTCCGCTATCTCTCGGACATCCCGCTTCCTCGCTCCCCGGGGAGCCAGGCGAAGCCGAAAAACGCCTCCCGCCGCATCCCTGTCCGCAGCACACTGAAGCACCCGAATTTCCGGAACCGCTCTCTCCATGATATCCTCCATACGGCACATCACGGCTTCCCGCACCTCCAGGGGAGTCCCCCGGTTCATGGAGAAATAAACCCGCAGCTCCGATTCGTCCGTGGAAGGCATAAGCTCGCTTCCAACGAGAGGGAAAAAGCAGAGCATTCCTCCCAGGGCTCCGCAAAAAAGGAAAATCCCCTTCCGGGAATGGCGGAAAAGGAAAGTAACACTCTTTTCGTATCTTCTTGAAAAAATTTCGGCTCTTCCGGAAGTTTCGGAAAGGATATCCCCGGAGGGAACCAGAAAGCGGGAAAGCATGGGAACCAGGGTAAGAGCCACGAAGAGAGATGCAAAAAGGCTCATCACCACCACCGTTCCAAGCTCTCGAAAGAGCATTCCCGACATGCCCCGAAAGAAAAAGAGGGGGAGAAAAACCACTCCCGTGGTAAGGGTACCTCCGAGAACGGGATAGAAAACTTCCCGGGCTCCCTCCACGGCTCCCCGACAAGGGTCCGAATAGGTTTTCCTCTTGCGGTAAATGCTCTCCAGCACCACCACCGCATTGTCCACGAGCATTCCAAGCCCCAGGGCAAGCCCTCCGAGGCTCATGATGTTGAGAGAGAATCCCCACATTCTCATAAGGCCGAAACAGGCCGCCACCGAGAGCGGAACCGCCACCCCCACCACGAAAGTAGCCCTAAGACTGTGAAGAAAGAGATAGAGCACTCCCAGGGCGAGAAAGCCTCCGATAATTCCGGCGTAGATTACATTGGTAAGGGATTCCCGGACGTATTCGGAGGAATCGAAAAGCACCACCAGCTTTCCTCCCGGAAGCTCCCGGTTGATTTCCTCGATCACCCTATAGACCTCATTCGCCACGGCCACGGTGTTCTCTCCCGCTCCCTTGTAGAGAGAGAGCTGCACCGAATTTTTCCGGTTCACCCGATAAACGTAATAACGCTCAGAAGGGATTAGATGAACTTCCGCAAAAGAACGCAACGGAACGGGACACCCTCCCCGAAAGCAGACTATCCTGTTTCCGATCTCCTCGGGGGAAGAAAATTTTCCGGGTACCCGGATTCTTACAGAGCGCCCTCCTCGCGTAAGATTACCCCCCGGAAGGGATACGTTTCCTTCTCTCAAGGCATCCAACACCTGGGAAACCGAAATTTTCAAGGCCTTCATGCGGTGCACGTCGAGATCTACCAGCACCTCTCTCGCTCCGCCGCCCCAGGCAAGAACCGATGCAACTCCGGCAACGCGCTCCAATCGATAGACTACATGAGAATCCACATACTCCCGGGCATGATACGGGTTCATCTCCGTAGCGTAGCTCAGCATCATTACCGGCATAGCCTGGCTATCGAACTTGCGCACCAGAGGACGCTCCGCCTCTTCGGGAAGATTTTCCTCCTCCCGGCGCACTCTCTCCCGCACATCTTCCAGGGCCTCTTCGAGATCTGTTCCCCATTCAAATTCCGCCACCACGTAACTCCCGCCCTCGGAGGAGGAAGAACGGAGACGCCGAAGCCCCGAGACACCGCCGAGAGTCCGCTCCAAAGGTTCCGTAATCCCTTTCTCCACCTCCCGGGGAGTGGCATGAGGATAGTAGGTATATACGGTAATGCGAGGTGTCTCCAGGGAAGGCAAAAGATCTACCGGTGTCTTCAGGAGGGCCACTGTGCCGAGAAGGAAGATCAAGAGGGCCGTCATAACGCTTCCTACAGGACGGTATACCCAATATTCAAGGAACTTCATCTTTTTTTCCGGAAAAGAGATATGCTATTATTCATAGGCTTATTGTATCTCCCTTTGGCAAAACTTGGCAAAGAGAGAAAAGAAGGGTATGGTACAGGAAGAAACTTCAAAAACGAAGGGATAGGAAGCGTTATATGCCACGGCCGGAAAAAAATAGGGTTATCCGTAATCTGCCCTCCTCGGTTTCTTTCCTCCCGGAAGTAGAAAACCCGGAGGCGCAGGAAGAAAGCGTGGTTGTACTCAAGCTCGACGAGCTCGAGGCCATTCGTCTTGCAGACCTGGAGGGGCTTTATCAGCAGCATGCGGCGGAACATATGCACGTCTCGCGTCAAACCTTCGGGAACATTCTTAACGAAGCCCGGAAAAAAATAGCCGAATGCCTTATTCTCGGCAAAGGGCTTCATATCGAGGGAGGCAACGTGGTAGTGGAAACCCGGCGCTTTCATTGCAACCGATGCCGGCACTCCTGGGGAGAGAATATCGGCTCGGCAAAACCCCAGGAATGTCCCGAATGCCACAGCCAGGAAATCCAGCAAAGAGCTTCAGGAGATTCTTCCTATCGCGGAGGGCGCCGAAAACGAGGCTTTCGCCAGCAGGAAGGACCTTCTTCCTCTGCGGAATAACTCTCTTCTGCAGGAATATTTTTAAAGAACTCTTTATTTCGTATTTTGCAAATCAAACGAATCATCTTTTTTCCAATTTCCAAAAATTGTATCGGGGCCTTCGATTTCTCGAAGGCCCCGAAAACGCATTTTTCAACTTTCCAAGGAGGTCGATTTTATGCTGCAAAAAAACGCTCAAAACATTTCCCTTCTCCTGCTACTTCTTTTCCTCGTTTTTCCCCTCCCCTTAGAAGGAAGCGAAAAAACTCTCTCCGAAGATACACCGGAGACATTCCCGAAAGAGAAAAACGAAGTTGCTCCGGTTTTGGAAGCCCCTCTTTCCGATGCCTTTCAAATTCCCCGGGAGGCCGTGGTGACGGAACATACTCTTTCTTTGGAGAATCTGCAGATTTCCTATGATGCCACGGTGGGATATGTCCCCGTTTACGATGAGCCCAAGAAAAAAGAGACGGGATCCATTTTTTACGTGGCCTATACTCAAAAAACGATCACAGAGGATCTCCTTGAAAAGACTCTTTTTCCCCGGCCGATCACCTTCGTTTTCAACGGCGGTCCCGGATCCCCCGCCATCTGGCTGCATATGGGGGCCTTCGGCCCCGTAAGGGGACCGGTAACAAATGCGGAAGACCCCATGCCCGCTCCTCCCTACAAGGCGCAAAAAAACCCCTGGACCCTTCTGCCTTTCACGGATCTCGTCTTTCTCGATCCCCTGGGCACCGGGTACAGCCTGGCTCCCGAGAAATCCGGAGAGGCCAAGGAATTCTGGGGCATCGCCGAGGATGTACGAGCCATGGCAGATGTGATCCGCATGTATCTTACCCGCAACCGGCGATGGGGATCTCCGGTATTCCTCCTGGGAGAGAGCTACGGCGGCATTCGAGCGGCGGGACTCGCTCCGGCACTCCAGGATCTCGGCATAGCTCCCTCGGGCATCATCTTTATAGCTCCCGCCCTGGATTACGGCGACATCCTCGGAAACGCCACCAACGAGCGTTCCCTGGTACACCGAGTACCCACCATGGCCCTTGCCGCCCGGTATCACGGTAAAACCGACGTTGCTCTTTCTTCCGAAGAGCTCTGGCAGAAAGCTCTTGGCTGGGCGAGGCAAACCTACCTTCCCGCTCTCTGGAAGGGGAATCGGTTGGAGGAAGAGGAAAAGCTGCGGATAGCCCGGGAGTTCTCCTCGCTCATCGGCATTTCCGAAGAGGTCTTGCTGGATTGGAACCTTCGAATTCCCCAGCAAATCTTTGCGGGAGAACTCTGCAACCGCACCCGGCGTTTCCTCAGCCTTTACGACACCCGGCTTACCGCTCCCGGAGGCTATTATCGCTACCATGAAGATCCTCTCATGGCCCGGATCACCACTCCCTTTACCACCGCCTTCACCCGGTATCTCCAGGAAGAGCTCCGGTTCGTTACAGATCTTACCTACGTTTTAAGCGGTAACGAAGCTCACAAGAACTGGAACTGGACCTCCGGGCTCCCTCACGGGAAGTTCGGCTATCCCGAGACCCTGGAGGATCTCGCCACCGCACTACGCCGAGACCCCCATTTGCGGGTTTTCACCGCCATGGGAACCTACGACCTCGTCTGCCCCCCCGAATCCATCCGATACGGCCTGGCGCACCTGGACATTCCCCGGGAAAGTACCGAAAAAGCCCTGGAATTTCACCAGTATCCCGGAGGGCACATGATATACCTGGAGGAAGAGGTCCTGGGAAAAATGTACCGGGATCTCGAAAAATTCTATAAGAACCTCATCCCTTCGGAGGATGGGAGATTCTGACGCCCAAAAAATTCAATCAGAAATAAAAGAAGACAACGACGGTGGCTCTTCCAGGCATATCTTCCCTGGAGGAACCCCCATAATTTTCCGGAAGGTTCTGGAAAAATGGCTCTGATCCGCGAAACCCAGGTCCAGGGCGGTATCCGCGCAGGAACGCCCCTGGGCTAGAAACTCCAAACTTTTTCGAATCCGCAGCATGGAAGCGTATTCTCCGGGGGTTACTCCAAAACGACGCAGAAAAAGGCGCTGCACATGCCAGGGACTCAAAGAACAGAGCTCCGCAAGTTCCTCCAGAGGCACCCGGCGACAACAATGCATCGCTAGATAACGCTCCAAGAGAGACATCCTCTGATCTGGCAATTCTTTCTTTCCCGACAGAAAGGAGGCATGAGAAAGGCACTTTCGAAGAAAGGGGGCTCCTTTTTTCGAAAGAAGGGGTTTCTTCCCTTCGAGAGAGATCCTGAAAAGATCCAAAAAATCCTTTCGAAGAAGAGGATCTTCGAAAAAGGCGGGATTCCCGGAAAAGATATCGTCGCCGGGACTTCCGAGAGTTCTCAAAAAGGAGGGGGACCAGAGAAGGATTTGATACGCATGCCCCCCTTTACCCGTGCAACAACATTCATGAGGTTCCCCGGGAGGAAGCAGAAAGAGAGAACCCGGACCAAGTTCATACCATCGGCCTCGAACGAAGAGGGAGCGTTTGCCTTCCTTCACGAGCCCCACGCAAAGGCTTGTGTGAAGATGACGCGAAAAGGCATGCCGCATTCCCTTCCCCCAAAGAGCCCGAATCAATCCGGAAGAATCGAGAAAAACCTGCCGGAGCTCCCGAGAATCCCCAAGCTTCTCTTTCATAACACCTCTTCCTCTCCAGCAAATTGTTTTTACGCCTTCATCTTACACCAGAGCGGGGAAAAAAGTAGCCCGGATGAGAAGCCCTTCCTCTCCGGCTTTCACTGCATGAGGCACTCCCCGGGGAATGAGCACCATGGTACCCGGCCCATAGGGAATCTCCTTTGCCCCGACAACTCCTCGCCCGCTTCCCTGAAGCACCTCGTGAATTTCACATTGTTTTTCATGCTCGTGGAGCTCTAAAACCTTTTCGGAATCCACCCGGACAAAGTGAAAACTCAGGACTCCCCGGGTATCCTCCCCTTTCAAAGCATGTTTGAGAGCTACCCCCGCAAAGGAGGGATGAGGATTCCAGGCATACTCCCCCAAAGATTGCTCCTCTCCCGCCTTCCAAAGAGTTCCCTCCGAAGCCTCCAAAATACCGAAAGCCCTTTCCATGACAATTCTGCCTCCCTTTCAAGAGATGCAGGAAATTTCGCCTTCTCCTGCTCAAACAGCAGCCTAACAGAAGAAGGCATTCCTTTCTTGTACGTTCTTGTGCTTTTTCCCGACTTCGGCGATTTGTTTCAGGAAAAAGCCCTTTCAAAAAAGTTGAAAAGCGCAAGGCCTTGTAATACTAAGGCCTTGCGCTTTTTATGAATGTTCAAAGGAACCCCTGAGACGCAAATTTTTATTACATATCGAAGAAAACACTCCTCAGGGGTTCAGCCACGTCTCCAGGGGTGTTCTTACCTTTAGGTACGTAGGATTGAGAGGCATGGGGTCTGTCCCGGCGGGAGAAAAGTGGATCCACATCTCCAAAGTGTCCATGCGTAGAACGATGGACTGGATTGTCACGATACGGTTTGAGAGAAACACCGCCCCCGATGTATAGGCGTTGCCGTCAGTTCCGGAATATCCCGCGATTCTCTTCATGTTGTCCACGTCAATTGTGGTCTCCCGGGCCAACTCAGACAGCAGAAGCGTCCGATAGGTTCTCCAGCGATTATTGTCTGACGGGTCATCATCCGGATAGACATAATTGCCGGGAAGCCTGTAATCGTTTACGCTGGCCACAGCCTCAGGAACATCCCAGGAAACCCCCTCCCGAAGTTGTGAGTCTGCGTATCGAAATTCTCGTCCGGGACTTCCGATATTTTGTTCCAGCACCCCTGCGTTGGTTTCATCCGCCATGAAGATAAGATGATTGAACGCATAATCCTTTGTCTTCATAAAGTCCACCATTTCCTGTATTGTCGACATGTTCTCTAAGGCATAGCGGAAATCGAGGCCATAGGAGCGCTTTGTACTAAGGTCAGCGGGATAAGGTGCTCCCGTCTCGGCGTCAAGAAAAGCACCGAAAATCTTGTTATCGTTATACCCGCTGATGGGTGTCAATAGTCCTAGCAAATGCACCATTACAATTGATTTTTCGCCGTTTCTCGTAGTGGTCACCGCATGCATTCTGGACAGGGCGTTTTGGGGCAGAGCATCCCAATCGAGATTGCGTCCCAGAACCGTTTTTCCTGTAGATGAGGATTTCCCGAAGGCAGCTACTGCGGAACATTGGGTTGGGCGAAGGACATCCTGAAAAAGCTGCAAAAGCCCTAGCTCATTTTTTGAAAGCCTACCATCCCCCAGGACATCTTTGTCGAAGCTAAAGATTTCCTGCATCCCCGCCAGCTCATCCAGACATTCCTGAGGGACCTTGGGGAAGATAGCCTGCGCTCGGCTGAGAGCCGTAGGAAAATCGGGACTCAGATTATGGCTTGCCAGCAAGTTGAACTCGTCTTGGAGCAACGAATCTGCGATGGATTCATAATCGGGGACCACCCGGAGAATTTCCTCTCCAAGGGCCCTTCCCATTTCTTTGTTTGTGCGCCCAGTATAGTCCATGAAGACATCGTAGTACGCATCCTGCATCTTCTGTATACTGACCGCTCTGGAATCTCCGCCTCCATTGCCACCGCCGCAACCCCCAAGCAAAAGCATCGTACTCAGGATAGTGCAAGCCAGAAGCAAAGGAACAAGGTTGGCTTTCTTCATGACGTTTCCTCCTTTATTCGTGGGCCGGGAGCTCCCCGGCAAAAAGTTTGAGGATCTTTATTGCACCGAGATCATTCATAAAAACCAAAAAGCCCCGGGCTTGCCTGGTTGGGTTCGTTAGCCTTCTGGGAATACAGAAAACCGATGTGAAAATCCGAATCCTTAACCCCGAGAATCGCCGTGGCAGGCATGCTCATGCCGTAAAGCACATCCCATCAGGGCATATCCATCTTTTCGAGGGGGAGGCCTTCCATTTCGGTTCCCATGACGGCAGCGATCTCTATTTTTAAGGTAGATTTGCATAAGACGTTCAAAACGAGAGCCTTTATCGTGTTCTGAAAAAGCCTCTTCACGGAATTCCTGTAGAATGTCATCGAAAGTTATTTCCTTTTCTTGACATGTCACGTTCTTGTCGTCCTTCACATGTTTTCCCCCCATGGAGGCCCTGCCTTGGTTCGTGTTTCCCCAATAGTAGCATTGAAGACTGGATATGCCTACGTTCTTTTGTACTCCCCCACAGCCCAACACCTTCAAGCTACATAAAAAAACAATCCCCGGAGACAAGAGGAGAGAAGCGGGGAATCATCCCACCCTCTGTGTTTTCTCTGTCTATGCCGACACTTCCTTTCGCTTTCTTCGCTCCCAAGTATCCTTGATAGAGATTCCCTTTTGAGAACATCCTATCGTAGAGGCTGTAGTAAATTCTTGCCATCTGGCTCCTCCGGGCTCCTTTCCTTCTGATCGGGGCAGTTCCCGCTTCTTGCAGCAGAACGGAGTTCCTCGCTACGCTGGACAAATCCAAAAAGAGATCCGGGGCTTTCCTCCCCGGACCTCTTTGTATCTACATATACCCAACACTCAAAATTCTTCGCGAACTTACGAAGAGCTCTCCACATCCTGGCTGTAGGGGAAAAAATTGTCCCACAAGGTATCGAGACGTACCAGGGTGTCTTTCATAGAGGGCACTTCGAAACGTCCTTCCTTTTCCAGAAGGAGTTCCTTTTCCTGAAGTTTGCGAAGAGCGTCCTGCACTTCGAAATCGATTTTCCTTCCGAAGGAGGTTTCCATCCACTCTTCGATACGGTCGTCCAGCTCCTCCCGGGTGTAGAACTTCCCCTCCCCGGTACGCTCGGTAAGAAGGAAATAGTACGCCAGCAGGGCTTCCTTGCATTCCTCCTGTTCCGCTTCGTACACGAGAAAGTTGAAAACCCCCGCATTATTATCCAGATTGTGGAAATAAAGGGTTTTCATGAGCTTGGCCTGGTGTTTTTCCTTGGTGTTCTTATACCGGGAAAAGACCTTTGCCGAGATAACTCCCACCACGGAGAAGGCTGCAAGAATAGGGAAAAGCTTATCCTTGAAATCCCCCCAGTTGATATTCTCTCCCGCCACCACTGCGGCTCCCACCGTACCAAGCACAAGCAGAGCGGGAATGACCTTTTTGACCACGCTCAGCAATCCTCCGATAAGAGGAAGCAGGATCATTCCCTTGTCCACCAAGGTCATCTGGATGGTCACATCGGGAAAGAGGGTTTCCAAAGCGGAGACCGGGACATTTTTGAAAACCTTCAAAAAGATGGGGGATTCTCCGGAAGGTCCCGCCCCCTTCTGGGGAGTCCGTTTTCCCAGGGCTGCCTCTTTGAAAAGCCGGCGTTCCTTCTGGTGCTCCGTCTCACCCGCGGTTTCGATGTAGTAATCGTAAAACTCCTCCACATTCTCCTCGCTTTTAAGCTTGATAAGAATGAGAAGGCGCTGAAGCATCTCTTCCATTTCGGGCTCTTTCTGCTTGGGAGCCCAGAACTTCCACCAGGGCCGGGGGTCTTGCTTTTTAGGAACCTCCAGCCTTCCCCGACGATAGATAAGAATCTTCTCGTATTTCTCGTGATTTACCTGAATCTTCAGCCCCTTGGGAGCCGCTTTGGTCATAAGTTCGTTGAGCTCTTCCAGGGTAAGCTCCCTGTAGTTCGCCGCCACGAGGATATGTTCCAAAGCCTCCACCATTCCCTCGAAACGCTCGGAGGAGGATCCCTGAGATGGATTCGCAATCTTCAGAGTGTCCGCATCGGGATTGAAGATATGATATGCCCGGCGCACCTTCTTGAGATCCTCGTGAAACTCGAAATGGTAAATGGCTCGAATAAGCTCCGAAACTCTGCGAAAATCCTCCTGTTCCTCCGAAGATAATGTTCCGGAAGAGCAAAGAGCGTTCTCGAGATCATCCGTTCGCAGGGGAATGAACTTCCCCCGATCTTCATAGACCCCCATGGTGATTCCTCCCTCATGAGTAATAGCGTTTTTTCTACTTTTCCGCCCGAAAAAAGGATGCCCTTTTCTTCGGGGACAATCCCGGAAAGATCGCAATTTTCCAAAGTATACCACGAAAGGGAAACTGCCAGAACACCTTCCGGAAGAGGAATTCCCCGGAGGATTTCATTCGCACGGATTATTCATCCAGAAGGAGCACCAGCATATCGTGATCGGGATGTTCCGTCCTCTTATCGGAACGCCTGGAAAGAGCACCTTCGATTTCCAGAAGCTTCCAGCTTTCCTTGGGAGTGACGCCGAGAAAACCGATATGATCCAAATTGGATTCGTAATTATCGTAACTGTAACGCCCTTCGGAAAGAGACACAAGATAAAAATCCAGGGGGCCCGGCTTATCCACGTTGTAATCTCCGAGAATAAAACGGGCTCCTCCGAACATCCGGGCCAGAAGGTTCAGCTTTTCTATCTGGCTTGCCCGCTTCTCGTTGTTGTATCGCTCCGCCTCCCGGGGATCTTCCTTGCCCCGGGTAGATTGGCTTTTAAGATGCACATTCACCATCACGAACTCCCGGCCCGAAGCAACTTCCTGAAAGAACCCCACCAGGGGAGGGCGGCTAAAGAGGGATATCTCCCGCCCCTCCCACAGAAAGACCGCATCCTCGAAAAAGGGAGCGGGCTCTACGAGGCAGCGTATAAAACGGGTATCCCAGAGGAAATAAAGATCCTGGTTGTTTCCCGTATCGTTTCCTGCAAAACGCCATCCCGGAAGATATTTCGTCACGAGGTATCGCATAGCCGCATCATCATCTATCTCCTGAAGAGCCAATATTTGGGCGGAAGAATTCCGGATTGTGGCAGCCACTTCCGCCACATCCTCCGGCGTGTATTTACGCTTCCCCTCAATTGAAAAATACTCGATGTTCCAGGTTCCCAGGGAGAGCCCCCAAGCAGCTCCGGAAATTCCCAAGCACAATGCGGCAGAACAAAGAACTACCCAAATTCGAAATTTCTTTTGAAATCGTGTCATAAAAACTCCTTCAGTCTATAAGGCCTCCGAAAAGAAACCTACTCCCTGTGGATGATGGTTCCCACGTGCTCGCCCCGTAAGGCCCGGGTAAGATTGCCCTCCCGGGTTCCATCGAAAATCTGAATGGAGGACAGCACTTCGCTGTTCTGCAAAATTTCCAGACAAGGGCGCTCTATAATAAGGTCGTCCTGATTCATCTCCATAAGGGTTTTGGCCCCGATTTCCGGAATGAACTCCGCCTGGGGATCCTTTTTGGGATCATCCGTGAAAAGCCCCTTCTCATCCTTTACGAAAAGACAGCTTTTCGCTCCGATAAGATCCGCCAGCAGCACCGTTCCCACGTCGGTTCGATGAATGGGAATACGTCCCCGGGCAGATCCTGGAGGAAGGGCAAAGTAGTCGTAAGGGGGCATGGCATAGGTTACGGGGATACAACCCTGGGCGAAGTAGCCCGGAAGCTTGACGATATCGTCCTGCTCGATGGAGATTCCTCCCCAGGGGCCCAAAAGCATGGCTACCATGAGAGCGTTCTGCTCCGAGATGGTAGTACCGAACTTGGCAATAATTCCCGTAGGCATACCGAGTTCGAGGCCAATGCTGTAGATATGCCGGCTCCGGGTACCTCCTCCGGTAAGAAGGAGCATTTTGTGTTTTTCCCGATTCTCCGCTATTTCCCGAACCAGCCGGGGCAGCACCTTGGCTCCCCGATCACAGATGGACTGCCCTCCTATTTTCAGCACGTTCACATCCGGAAAGAGGCGCATCTGGGGAGCTAGATCGAGGCTTTCCAGGAAGGAAGAGCTAACCAGGCTCTCTCCCATGAGGCGGCTTTTTATGTGGAGCCGCTTACCATCCTTTTCGCGCATGAGTGCCATGAAATCTTCTCCTTTATCTCTCACAATTCTCCCGGAGAACCGCAATGAATAAGGGGGCCCCGGCCCCCTTACCCGTTAGGGCTCTCCGAGCCCATGATCATCCAGAAAACAAAGCTTCTCCGGAGCTACTCCTGGATCTCACTTCCGTCTTGGGGATCCTCCAAACAAACGAGCTCCGCTTCCACCGCCCTGGCAAGGGCTTCGAGTTCTTTTTTCCGCAAATGGGTAGCGAAGAACTTGAGGTCCAATCCGGAAACCGCCACAACCCGAAACCGGGGCTGTTTCATTTCTTTCTGCGCTTTACGACGCTCCCTAAAAAATATTTTTCCCGTCATGATATACATCCTCCTTTACTGTTCTCGATTCTCTCCAAGGTTTATCTGAAATCATATGCTTCATTATACTGGAAAGCCGGGGGGGGAAACAGTGATTTTCCCATAGCTTGCATACAGAAGAGGAAAAATCCGGGAAAAAACTTTTATCCAAAAACTATACGGATACAAAGCTAGGGAGAGGTATAATGGAGATGGAAAATTTTACATTTCCCAAAAATCGAATCCTTCGGAATCCTGCATAAAAGGGGGCTACGTCCTTGAAAACATCGGCAAAAACGAGATTCTTACACACCTTTCTTTTTTCCCTGGGGATTCTCTTTTCCCTGTTTTTCATCATGGAAAAGGCCTATGGAATAGAAGCGATTTCCGATGATACCGCCGATATCCTTCGGCATTTTCGCCTTGAAGCGGCCCTTGAGAGACTCGGAAGAGACCCATCGTTACAGAATCGGCACGTACTCTTTTTTCATTGGGACGCAGCCCGATCGGATCTCACGGAAGCCATGCTCCAGAAGGGACAACTTCCCTACCTGGAGTTTCTCCTTCGCCGGGGACGCCTTTCCCTGGTTACTTCCACGGTAGACAAATCCGAAACCATGGGGGTGGTTCCAAAATATCTCGCATCCAAACGAGATCTCGGAGTAGTGGGATGGTGGCAGTTCAATCGAGAAAACCTGGAGTTCCACAACTTCGGCCTGGTTCCCGAGGATGCCCTGGATTATCTTTTTGGCCTTTCCTATCCCCGGTATCCCACCATCATGGACTTTCTTCACTGCCGCGGCGAAAACACGGCAGCCGGCTTCTGCCTCTACACCAGGGGGATGGAAAGAGACCATTACGGGCGGGCCTACCGCCAGGGATTGAAAGCCTTCTTCGAACATACCCATCTGAAGCAGGCCGAAGAAGTTACTACGGAATATCTAAAGGTTCTCCGGCGTATCGCCTCGAACCCGGCAGAGGATTTCCCCGCTTTTTCCTTCTGCATGCTCACCGCCCTGGATGAATTCGCCCATATCGACGGGATGAGCCTGCCTCGAGAAGAAACCTCCCGGGAATATTTCTCCTGGACTCGGGAAGACACCATTCTGCGCCCCTTTTTCGATGTTATGGATGCGGCGGTGGAGGCACCCTTCCCCTTCGGCACTCCTCGTTTCCGCCCTCCCTACAACCAATATGTAATTCCTGAAAGAACACGGTGGTGGTATCCCGCCCCTCGCAAGCCCGAAGAGCTTTCCATCCATCTTCCCCTTTTGAAAGTTCAGGGAGAAACCGTGCCTTCCCTGGCTTTCCACAGCCTCGGAGAAACCTTCCCCGGACGATGCACTCCTCGCTCAGTACTTTCCATGATGTTCTACGACATGCAGCTCGGGCGGATTCTCGATCTTTTCTATGCCATCCGTAGGGATTCTCGGAACATATACCGGTTTCGGGAAAATCTCTACCGGGAGGTACAGCAAAGCTATCCCCGGCCCTATTGCAACCTTGGCCGGTTGCAGAAGGACGACAGCCTGCTTTCCAACACCCTCTTTTTCGTTTACGGCGATCACGGC
>DAIPKP010000039.1:0-22526 GCA_036769705.1 Synergistaceae bacterium | reverse complement strand
TCTCGGAATTTCCCGGAGCCCGTTCTATCCGGAGCAAACTTCCCGTATTTTGGGAATATCCCAAAAGAAAAGGAGAACTCCTCGGAAGAGTTCCCCTTTTCGATGTTCCCGAAATATTTTTGCGCTTTTCCAAATGCCGATTTTCCTGCTATGCTTGGGAAGTTCATAACTTTCAGGAAAGGGCGGCATATTCTTTGAACACCACCATCTCTCCCATCCGTTTTTCCCTTTACCGGAACATTCTTGAAAGCATCGCCTCGGACAGCGCTGGCCGGGGCGCTCCCCGCCTCGCTACTCCCGCCATGCTGCACCGGGCCCTGGAGCTTCTCGAAGAATCGCGGTATCCCTGTATCGTTACGGGATTCGTGGTGCCTCCTCTGGGAGTGGCGGAGACCGATGGCCCTCCAGGAGCGGCGGTGCTTGCCCGGGCTTTACGGCAGCGGCAAAAAGAGGTTCTTCTCGTTACCGACAGCGTCTGTTTCCCCGTGCTTTCCGCAGCGGCTCTGAGCATTGGCTACGACGGCTCCCTTTTGAAGACGGATTCCCCGAAAGTGCTTTTTACGGGAAATGCCGCACCGGATCTCCTGGTTTTTGTGGAGCGTCTCGGCCGGGGGAGAGACGGAAACTATTACAACATGCGGTGCGAAGAGATAGGGGCCTATACCGCACCTCTTGACGGGGCGGCCTTACTCGCAAAGGAAAAGGGAATCCCCTGCCTTGCGGTGGGAGATGGGGGCAACGAGGTGGGCATGGGGATTTTTTATGAAAAACTTCGGGAGATGCTTCCGAATTTCGCCTCCTGTATTTCCGCCGTGGGGGCTACCGTAACTCTTCCGGTGGACGTCTCCAATTGGGGATGTTATGCCTTGGCAGGGCTTTTGGGGCTTTCCGGAAATTCCTGGCTCGGTATCCGGGAGGGAGAAGAGCTTACTATGCTGGAAGCTATGGAGGCGGTGGGAGCCGTGGACGGAGCCACAAAAAAGAAGGGACATACCGTGGATGGCATGTCCCTGGAACGGCAAGTGGAGGTGGCGCGGCAGATCTATGCGGTCCTGAAGGATATGTAGTTTACGTTTTCGATATGTGCAGGCTGTGGAATCTTCGTTCGATCACCGGAACGAAAGCGAGGGCGAAGGCGGCTCCCGCTCCCGTCTGTACCAGGTCGGTCATCAGCTCCACCGGAGCGACTTTCCACCCGTAGAGAATTCCCGCCGCAGTGGTGTAGCCTGCAGCCATAACCGCGGCTCCCGCAAGGATGGCCAGAGGCCGGGAACGTTTTCCCAGGGCTCCCACGATGTATCCTTCGCATCCCTTGATAATCGCGGTGAAAGGAGCCCACAGGGGATAACCCAACACGATATCCGCCAGGGATGCTCCGATGGCTCCTGCCGCAGCGCCGTAACGGCTTCCCAGGAGAAGGGCCACCACGTAGATGACTCCTTCGCCGAAGTTGAAATAAACTCGAAATCCCGGAACGGGAACGTGAAGGATGGTGCCTACCGTTACCAGAGCGGCGCAGAGAGCTCCCAGGGATACGGTGCGAGAAAGTTTTTTCGTGGTATTCATATTTTCGGTGTTCATACAAATCTTCCCCTCTCTATCGAGAAAATAGTCGAAGCGCATCTTTTTCTTCGTTTTTCATTCTAGAGATCCTTGCCGGAAGAAACCAGATCCAGAAAAAGGGGTGGTTCCTCCCTTTCTGGTACGGTCCAGTGCGGAAAAAGAGAGAAAAAAGGCTTTTTTATGCTCTTTTTCTCCCTTTGCGCCTTTTCCTTTCTTTCGTTACGGGGTATACTTAAAATGCTGCGGTTAGTATCGAAAAATCCGCATGAGAAACCAAAAGCTTTTTTTCGCTTTTTGCGTGTTTTTTGCGGTGTTCCTGTAAATATCCAAGTTCGAGGTATTTTTCCTCCCCTTCTTTTTCCAGGCGTAACGGAAATCTTTTTACGAAAATGCAATAACATCTGAATAGGCGGAGGCATTCTTTGTGGCGTTGCGTGCGGCGTCCTATATTATATTGTTTTGTGGGGGCTTGATTGACATGCGTTTTTTTCTTGATTCCGCGAATCTCGAAGAGATTCGTAAAGGCGTTTACTGGGGGGTCCTTGCGGGGGTTACCACCAATCCCTCTCTTGTTTCCAAGGAAGAAGGGATTTCCTTTCACCAGCGTATTCAGGAGATTGCGGAGCTGGTAAAGGGGCCCGTGAGTGCGGAGGTTATCGGCCTTGAAAGGGATACCATGATTGCCGAGGCCCGGGAGCTTGCGGCGTTGCATCCTCAGGTGGTGGTGAAAATTCCCATGACTTCCGAGGGAATGGGAGCGGTTCGGGTGCTTTCGGAGGAGAATATTCACACCAACGTAACCCTTGTTTTCTCTCCCCAGCAGGCGCTTCTCGCCGCTGCGGCGGGAGCTACCTACGTGAGCCCCTTCGTGGGACGTCTGGACGACATCGGAGAGCAGGGAATCGGCCTGGTGGGGGATGTGGCGCATATTTTCGCCCTTCACGATATTCCTACCCAGATTATCGCCGCCAGCATCCGGCATCCTCATCACGTTTTCGAAGCTGCCCAGGCGGGAGCGCATATCGCCACGGTTCCTTTCGGAGTTCTCAAAAAGATGTTTTCCCACCCTCTTACGGATGCGGGAATCGAGCGCTTTTTGAAAGATTGGGAAGGAGTTTCGACTCCCCGTGGAAAAAACTCATGAGTGCCGAGCATATGCCGAAATCCGAGGGGGATCACGAGAACGGTAACGGCAACGGTAACAACGGGGACATTTCGGAACAGAAGAGTTTTCCCAAGATCCAGCGTAACTTCAATGCCCTCAGCGCCCTCACCGCCCAGGAGCTCCGGACCATTGCCAAGGAGTTGGAAATTCCCAAAGTCTCTTCGCTTCGGAAGGACGATCTCATCCTCCGGCTCCTTAAGGCTCAATCCGAGCAGATGGGATTTCGTTTCGGCGGAGGTACTCTGGAGATCCTGGGAGAAGGATATGGTTTTCTCCGTCCCGACGGGCTTCTGCCCAGCGATTCGGATATTTACGTATCCGCCTCCCAGATTCGCCGGTTCGGCCTGAGAAACGGCGATGTCGTATGGGGCGTCATTCGGGCCCCCAAGGAGCAGGAGCATTACGAAGCTCTTCTTCGGGTGGAGCTGGTGAATTTTGCGGATCCCGAGCGTTCCCGGCAACGACCTCATTTTGAACAGCTTGTGCCGATTTTCCCGGAGGAACGGCTTCGCCTCGAAACGGATCCCCGACTTATCGCTCCCCGGTTGGTAGATCTCTTTTCCCCCATTGGAAAAGGGCAGCGGGCTCTTCTGGTTTCCCCTCCCAAGGCGGGAAAGACCACCCTTCTCAAACAGATTGCCAATGCAGTGACCACCAACAATCCCGAAGTTATTCTCATCGTTCTTCTCATCGACGAACGGCCCGAAGAGGTGACGGATTTTTCCCGGGCCACCCAGGGAGAGATCGTGGCCTCCACCTTCGATCGCCCTGCGGAGGAGCATATGCGGGTGGCCAATCTTACCCTGGAAAAGGCCAAACGTCTCGTGGAGGCGGGGAAGGACGTAGTGCTTCTTCTGGATTCCATCACCCGTCTCGCCCGGGCTTCCAATCTTACGGTTCCCCCCTCGGGACGTACCCTTTCGGGGGGGATGGATCCTGCGGGGCTCTATTTTCCCAAACGCTTTTTCGGAGCTGCCCGGAATATCGAGGGCGGAGGAAGTTTTACCATCGTGGGAACCGCCTTGGTGGATACGGGAAGCCGCATGGACGAAGTCATCTACGAAGAGTTCAAGGGTACCGGTAACATGGAGGTGCACCTTTCCCGAAAACTTTCGGAACAGAGAGTGTTTCCTGCCATCGATATCGCTCGTTCCGGCACCCGGCGGGAGGAACTTCTTTTCAGCGAGGGGGATCTTCAGAAAATCTGGACCCTCCGGAGACGTATCACTACGGTGGACGAAGGAGAAGCGCTCAATCTCATCATCGGAAAGGTTCGGAAAACTGGATCTAACGAGGAATTTTTAGGTACCATCAAAAGAGTGTCGTAAAAATTTTCTTTTTTCTTGTTTGAAAACCCGTTTTTTGCGTATAATAGGAAAACGAATTTGCTTATGGGGGAGGGAGAAGGTTTGTCTGGTTTCTGGCGAAAGGCGTGCGGCGAGGAAAATCGAAAAATTGGTAAAAAAGGGCTGAGGCTTTTTTATATAAGCATACTTTGTTTTATCGCATTATGCAGCATAGGAGCGATACACAGGTCTTCGGAACGGGGATTTCTTCCCGGATCCTTCTGGTACCTCGGAGGAACGGGGATGATGGGAGAAGGCATGATGTACGTGGATATTCTTCCTACCGCCGAGGCGGACATGCTTCCCCTCAACAGCGACGGCGTGGGGCCGGTACAGCAGGAAAGCCCCTTCTTCCTCACGGAAGAGATCATCGTGGAGCCTCTCTTCGATGAAACCACCGTGGTGCAGGCGGGAGAGGAAAAACGAGAGGAGAGTATTCACTGGTGGTCCCACAAGGTGGCCCAGGGGGATACCCTTACGGGAATTGCCGAGAAATACGGGATTTCCATGGCTCTTATTCAGGAAACCAACAAGTTGAAGAATCCTCATCGCCTTTCCCTGGGATCGGAAATTCTCGTTCCCCGGGGAGCGGATCATAGAAAAGCGGTGCTGGACGAGCTGGAAAGACGAAAGAAAGAAGCGGAAAAAGAGCGCAAGCAGGCGGATCCCTTCGCCCTCTCTACCTACGTGGTACGTACGGGGGACAGCTTGTGGTCCATCGCTTGCAAGTATGATCTCGACATCAATACCCTTTTCGGATGTAACTCCCTCAAGGACCCGGACCGGCTCAAGCCGGGAACCACTCTTCGCATTCCCAATCAGGACGGTATTCTTTACGAAATTAAAAAGGGAGATACTCTGGATAAGATCTCCAAAAAATTCGGCATTTATCCCGAAGCCGTGGTGGCTGCCAACGAACTGGGTTCTTCCAAAACCGTCAAGGAGGGACAGTCCCTTTTCCTGCCCGGAGCCAAGCCCATTACGGTGGTGCAGCAGATTCGAGGTGTTTCGGGGAACGTCTCCGGTTCCGGAAGCCATGGATTCCTCTGGCCCATGCGGGGGCGGATTTCCAGCCCCTTCGGCTGGCGCCGGGATCCCTTTACAAAACGCCGGGATTTCCATACGGGAATTGACATCAAGGCTTCCCGGGGAACTCCTATAGCCGCGGCCAAGGCGGGAGTGGTTACCTATGCGGGCTGGATGGGAGGCTACGGGCGCGTGGTGGTGGTCAATCACGGAGGCGGATATACCTCGCTTTATGCTCATTGCGATCGGCTTCTCGTTCGCAAGGGACAGCGGGTCAATGCGGGACAGCGGCTTGCCCGATGCGGTGCCAGCGGAAGAGCCACCGGAACGCATCTGCACTTCGAAGTGCGGTACCATAACAAGCCCATCAATCCGAAAAAAGT
The DNA here is from genome assembly GCA_036769705.1 of Synergistaceae bacterium. Lineage (GTDB taxonomy): Bacteria > Synergistota > Synergistia > Synergistales > Aminiphilaceae > DAIPKP01. Next base: position 17,043 of record DAIPKP010000039.1, on the reverse strand, counting down.
TTTGCGCTAAAAATTCGTTGTTCCCGAGCATTCAGGGAAGAAACGGAGAGATTTGCGTGGTATGATTACAAGGGCCGGGGAAGGGTATGGACTGCTCCCCGGCCCCTAACTATGATAGGGGCACGGATCTGAGGAGGTCTAGGATAGTGGCAAAGTTTGTGTTCGTTACCGGCGGAGTGGTGTCATCCCTGGGCAAGGGTATTACCGCTGCATCCCTGGGAGTTCTTTTGAAACGGCGGGGTTTTCGGGTTTCCATTATCAAGCTGGATCCTTATATCAACGTGGATGCTGGAACCATGAGTCCTTTTCAGCACGGGGAGGTGTTCGTAACCGACGACGGAGCGGAGACGGATCTTGATCTCGGGCATTACGAACGTTTCATCGACGAATCCCTTTGCTCGGATAACAGCGTTACCACGGGGAAAATCTATTCTTCGGTAATTGCCAAGGAACGGGAGGGGAAATACCTGGGAGCCACGGTGCAGGTGATTCCTCACGTAACCCGGCAGATTCAGGACGATATTTTGCGGGTGGCGGAAAAGAACGACATGGTGATCGCTGAAATCGGGGGCACCGTGGGGGATATCGAGGGCCTTCCCTTTCTGGAAGCCATCCGGCAGTTTGCCTCCCGGGTGGGGCGCAAAAACGTGTTGTACTGTCACGTTACTCTGGTCCCCTATATCGCCGCAGCGGGGGAGATGAAGACCAAACCTACCCAGCACAGCGTAAACGAGCTGCGGCGCATCGGAATTCAGCCGGATATCATCGTATGCCGAAGTCAATACCCCCTCGAAGAGGGGCTTCGCGAGAAGATTGCCCTTTTCTGCAGCGTGGATGTAGAATCCGTTATGGAGTGTCAGGATGCCTCCACTATCTATCAGGTGCCCCTCATGCTCCATCATCAGGGAATGGATTCCCGGATCCTCCGGATCCTCGGAATAGCGGAGGATCGGGAGCCCGATCTCGAGGATTGGAAAGCCTACGTGCACAAAACCCTCAATCCCGAGGGGCATGTGGAAATTGCCATGGTGGGCAAGTATGTCAACCACAAGGATGCGTATCTCAGCGTGGTGGAAGCGCTGCATCACGGCGGGGTGTACCATAACGTGGAAGTGCGGATACGCCACGTGGAAGCGGAGGATGTGGAAAAAATCGGGGCTCCTGCGCTTCTCGAGGGAGTTCATGGCATCCTGGTTCCCGGAGGATTCGGTATCCGGGGAAGCGAAGGCAAGATAGCCGCAGCCCGGTATGCCCGGGAAAAGAAAATTCCCTATTTTGGCCTCTGCCTGGGAATGCAGATGGCGGTGGTGGATTTTGCCCGGCACGTCTGCGGTTTTGTGGGAGCCCACAGCACCGAATTCGATCCGGGATCTCCCAATCCGGTCATTCATCTCATGGAAGAGCAGAAAAACCTCGCCGCCCTGGGAGGGACCATGCGTCTCGGGGAGTATCCCTGCGATCTGGTACAGGGAACGGCGGTTTCCGAGGCTTACGGCGTTCCCCAAATCGGAGAGCGCCATCGGCATCGCTACGAATTCAACAACGAATATAGAGAGCAACTGGAAGAAAAAGGCCTCCGGGTGGCGGGAATGTGTACCGAGCGCAACCTGGTGGAGATCGTGGAGCTTCAGGATCATCCCTGGTTCGTGGGAGTCCAGTTCCATCCGGAGCTGAAATCCCGTCCCGTGCGTCCGCATCCTCTCTTTAGGGATTTCGTGGGGGCCGCCCTCGCCCGGGGGAAATAGCGTCGAGAGATATACCGATATGGAAGGAGGATAATTACGTGAAGAAAATGAAAAAAAGCGTAGTGTGCCTGATAGGAGGAGCTCTTCTCCTTTGTTTTGCCTTGGGAGCGTATGCCCAAGAGGAGCCGAGCACTTTCCAGATTCTCGGAAAGGTGGAGCAGATTACCTATGGGGAGGAGCATACGGGAGGATTGCTGCAGCGCCTGGAGGCGGTGGAGCGTGATCTCTTCGGAAGAGAGCTTCCCGGGAGCATTGCGGAACGACAGAGCGCCCTGATCAATTTTATGGAAAAGGGAACTCAGGGGCGTCCCTCCTTTCTCTTCAAGCTCGGAATTCTCGAGTGGGCGGTGGAACAGAAAACCTTTCCCCACCGGGCGGCGAACAAACGCATAACTTCCCTGGAAGAGCTTGTGGAAGGTTCCAGCAATCCCGACGGGCCTTTGGCCATGCGCCTGGAGCGTGTCGCCAGCATTCTCCTGGGAAACGACATCATCTGGGAAGAAGTTTCGATTCCCCAGGGCACGGTTTTCAAGGTGGAGCTTATGGAGACCCTCAGCCCCTCTTCTGCAGAGCCCGGAGATACGGTGCAGGTGGCTCTCAACGAGGATTTCGTTTTGGGGGATCATCTTTTGGCCCCCCGGGGGAGCCTGGTGGATACTACCATTCTGGAGGTAAAGCCTCCGAGAAGTTTCGGACGTCCCTCGGAAATCAATCTCTCCTTCAAGGCTCTCTATCCTCTGGGGCCTGAAAACGTACTCATAGGCGTGGGAGAGAACGCCCAGGAAGCCGCCAAGGCGGATCCCGCGGCGGTGGCCGCGGCGGGTGCGAGTTTCGCCGGATTGGTAGCTTTCGGGCCCCTGGGGCTTGCGGGAGGATTTTTCGTCCGGGGAGACGGCAAAGAAGTCCCCGCGGGAAGTCTTTTCTTCCTCGAAACTCTGGAAGAGCAGTCGGTGCATGCTTATCCTGTTCCCGAAGAGCTTCGAGGGCTTTTCCACAAAGGGGGAGAGGATGCCGGAATGTCCGGGGGTTCGGAAAAAGGCCTTTCCAAGGATCTTAAAGAGGAGGGAGCTTCGGAATGAAATGTTTCAAACGCTGCGTAGCCCTTCTCGTGTTGGGCACCATGCTCCTTACGGGAAGCGTGGCGGGAGCGGTGGATCTCAAGGATATTCTGGGAGACGTGGTGGGAGTGGTGGCGGGAGGATACGCCATCAGTGCCATCGCCGGGCCTCTTAACGATTTCATCAACACCATTACCCTGAACAAGGGGGTCAAGGCGAATGGTTCCACCGCAGTGGTGCCCATCGTCTCTCTCGGCCAGGGAACCCACATAGGAGCCGCTCAGGTTACCGGGCCTTCGAATGCCATAAACAGCACTAAAGCGGTGGCCCAAATCGAGGCAAGCTACCGCTCCATGCGGGTGCGTATTCTCGTTCCCGTGGATTCCTCGAATCCCATCGAGCGTTTTCGCAGGGTCCAGGGAGTGGGAGTTTCTGCCATTATCGATCTGAAGTTGTGATGCGCTTGTCTTTTTCCTTTGCGGGGTTATGTCGATTTTACAGAAAAAGGGGAAGGCTTTTCGGAGTCCTCCTTCTTTTCCTGTGCTCTTCCGTAGCCTTCGGAGCCCCTTCAGGGGATTCGGAGGCTCTCTATGGCGAGGTGGAGCGGATCCTCAACGGACATACCGCCTTCTCCTGGGGAAAGGATTGTATCGTATGGATGGTGGCCTATCCGGAAATTCTGGTGGATCCCTGGGTGGAGCTCAAGGCTTTGGAAGAGGGTTTCTCCGAGGAAGAAAAAGGAGCCTACAAAATTTCTTTTCGCCGGGATCTTCGCCTGGACGATACCGAACCGGTGCTGGTAACCCTTTACGTTTTCGGAGAAACTCCTCTCGATTTGACCCCCTTTTCGGAGCACGTGGCTCTAAGGGATTCTTCGAATTCCCTCATTCCTCCTCTCTCCTACGGTGATAATCTGGATGGCCCTCTGGAGGGGATCGTACAGGGATTTGTCTTTTTCCCTCCCCAGGAGGGAGTCTTTTCCATCCAGATAGAGGGCATCGCTCCCGGAGGCCCCCGGCTTTTCTCTTTTTCCGGCATGGGGCCCCGGAAAGAAGAGGAGGAAGATTCCGAAGAGGAGGTTCTCGTGGTTCGGCTTCCGGAAAATGCCGCTTCCGAAAAACTTCAGGAATCCCCTCCTCCGAAGCTTTCTCCCTCTCCTCAGCCGAAACCTACTCCCGTGCCGGTTCCTACGGAGGATCCCGATAAACCTCCGGCGTATCTCGTGTTGCCTTCCAAACCTTCGGTAGAGGTTCCTCCGGAGGAACCCGCAAAGGAGGAGTCCCCTTCCAAAGAGAACCTTTTGCCTCTGGAGGAAGTTCCCGCTCCTTCCCCGGAAGAGGATATGCAAGCCGAAATTTCTCCCGATACGCCTTCCCGGGAGGAGGAGTTACCCTTTCCCATAAACCGGGTTCGCCGGGTGGAGGCTTTTCTTCAGGCCTGGAAAGAGGGGAATGCCGAGGCCATGTATGCCATGCTCTCCGAAAAAAGCCGCCATGCCCTTTCGAAGGAGGCCTTCGCGGAAACGGTTTTGGAAGATCAGTTCCGTTTCGCTCTCAAAAATCCCTATACCCTCAAGTGGGATGGGGAGAACACCGTCAAGGTGGTGGCGCCTCAAAAAATGCTGGTCATGAGGGTGCTTCGGAGTAAAGTGCTACACCTTGTGCTGGAAAAGGGAGCCTGGTACGTTGCGTGGTAAGGGATACCTTCTGGGATTGTTCTTTCTCGCGGGAATAGGCGCCATGATATGGCTCATGGCCCGGGATATCCGCCAGGTAGTCTCGGTTATTCCCGGCCGGGATCCCGAAGGGGAAACCCTGATCCAGATGCGGAATGCCAGAATTCACAAAATGCTTTCCGAAGATTCCTGGATTGTGGAAGCTCCTCTTCTGGAAAAGGAGGGGGAGATCTTACGGGGCTACTCCCTGGATCTTCGCATGGAAGGCCCCCGGGGAAGGGGCGCTTTTTTCTTTGCCGAGCAGGGTACGGTGGATCTCGAAAAAGGCGAGGCGGCTCTTTTCCACTTTCAGGGAAGTTTGTGGGGAGAGGAAGAAGAACCCTTTGAAATCGTGGCTTCCCGTGGTCGCTGGAAGGAAAGCGAAAGGCTTCTTTTTCTCGAAGAGGGTTTTGTTCTTTCTTCGGATGAAGGAACCGCCCGGGGGGAATCCGCGGTATTGCACCAGGATCGAACGGTGGAAATCCGAACGAAGGCGGTGCTGGAATGGGAGGTGCCGGAATGAAGAACTGGATAGGAACCCTTCTTCTTCTTATGGGAACACTCGGAATTCTCCTCTTTTCGGGAGGTATCTCCCTGGCGGAAGAACAGGTGGTCCTCGATGCGGATGAGGTGGTATACGACGAGGCGGGATATTCCGCCGTGGCCCGGGGAAACGTGGAGCTTCGCTACGGAGCTTTGCGGGTCTTTGCGGAACATGTGGAGGTGGATACCTCCACGAATCTCATGAATGCTTACGGATCGCCGGAAAAACCCGTCACCATGTTCTGGGGGGATCGGCGCCTTTACGGAGAGCGCATAGAATATGACCTTGCCGCGAAAGAGGGCAAGGTATACAAGGCTTCGGGGCGGGTGGGAGAAATCCGGCTTTCCGGAAAGGATTTGGAAGTGGCGCCGGTGCAGAAAGCCCGGGAGGAACAATGGGCCTCTCCCAAAAACCTGCGGGGGCTGGAGGAAGAGGAGGAAGTTGCCCGGTGGGAGGAAGTAAGCCTTACCACGTGCCGGGAGGCGAAACCGCATTATCGCTTGGTGGCAAAGAGAGTGGTGGTGATCCCCGGCAAAAAGGTGATCGCCCGAAAGCCCCAGGTGTATATCGGGGAAGTCCTTCTCTTTCAGTATCCCTTCGATTACGTGGTGCGCCTCGGCTCCGGCGGCAGAAAGGCCCTGAGCGCCAATTTCTTTCCTTCCCTGGCCTATAAGAGTGCCAAGGGTGCCGGAGTGGGTATCGAGGGGCCCCTTACCTGGGAGACCGGGGAAGTAGACCTGGGGCTCATGTATTGGTCCGACATCGGCATGGAGGGAGTGGCGGCCCTTACCCAGGAGATCGTACCGGGGCTTTCTCTCGAAGCGGTCTCGGAATATACCTACGACGAGGAGACCGAAGATTCCAGTTGGCGCGCCCGCTGGGGGCTCCACTATAACAAGGCGAAGTGGCGGGCCTCCCTCATGTGGAGCCAGAGAGAATATGTGGAGATCGAAAAACGGGCGGGAGTGACCTACCGGGGCACCCTGTGGAGAGATCCGGAATTTTTTGTCTACTCCCCCTGGTTTCGGGATACCGCCAGCGGAGGCTGGTGGCGCATTCTCGGCACCGCCGGAGAGTACGAAGAAGACGGTCTCGATGCCAGCCGGAAGGGATACGGACTGGAACTTTACGGCGAGGGGGATTCCCGGGGACGTTTCGTGCCCTTCTGGAAGGCTCTCTACATGAAATATCTTTACGACGCGGATCGGGCTCTTTTGGACGAAGAAGAGAGCCAGGAAGTTACCGAAGCCACTTTGGGAATATCCTGGCCTTTGGGGGTACTCAAAATGCGTACCTCCTACGTGCGCCGCTGGGTATCCGGCAAATCCCCCATGAATTGGGATAGTTTCGACGAGCGTGAGGACATCTACCAGAAAATAAGCTATACCATCGATAAAAACTGGACCATAGCGGTTCGGGGAGGGTACGACAATCTGGAGGGAGATCTCCGGGAGATGGTTTACTGGCTTGGCTACGAAACGGACTGTATGGCCTGGGAGCTTGTTTACCGGGATGACCGGGGAGACGATGACGACAATTGGGCGGGGCTGCGCATCTCTATTCTGGCCTTTCCCGAAACCCCCTTTGCCATAGGCCAGGAAAAGGTGGAAATCCCCGGAGAAAAACCCGAGGATCTTCCGGCTCCTCCCAAACCCTGGCAATAATGTGAGAAAGAGATTCCATCCGTCGTGAATCCGTAGCAGGGGAGAGCCCCTGTGCCGGGATTGGCGGCGGGATTTTCCCCCGGGGCTTTCGTTCCTCGGAAATGTCTCGAAATCTGTGCGGGTTGGTGAAGAATGGAAAAAAAGGGACCGAAAAAAGTATTGGTGGCCTCGGGAGGTGAGGGACCGGAGCGGGAAGTCTCTCTCGCCAGCGGCGAGGCGATAACCCGGGCGTTGCTTGCGGGAGGATACGAGGCGGAACGAGTGGTGCTCCATAAAGCTTCGGATATTCTCCCTTTTGTGGGAAAGAAAGAGGAGATTCTCGTCTTTATCGCTCTTCACGGATCTTGGGGAGAAAACGGGGTCTTTCAGGCTTTTCTGGAAATGCATGGCCTGGCCTATACCGGTACGGGGCCTCGGGGCTGCATGATGGCCATGGAGAAAAACCTCAGCAAGCTTCTTTTCGTGCAGCATCATATTCCTACTCCCTGGTGGTGCGAAGGTTTTTCCGACGCATGTCCCTGGAAAGATTCTTCCCTGATGCATCATCTCGAAACCGAAGGGCTCGTGGTAAAGCCCGAAAGCTGCGGAAGCACCGTGGGAATTTCCGTGGTGCACTCTCCGGAGGAGCTCGAAGAGGCGGTACGGTACGCCCGGCAGTTCGATTCCCGCATTCTCCTGGAGGCGTATATTCCCGGAAGAGAGCTTACCGTGACGGTGTGGGACGAGGGCACCCGGGCGGAGAGCATGCCCATAGTGGAAATCCGGCCCAAATCGGGTTTTTACAGCTACGATTCGAAATATACCAAGGGAGCCACGGAATACCTCGCTCCCGCTCCTCTTTCCGAAGAAATGACGGAGAGGATTCGCCGCTACGCCCTGGAAGCTCACCGGGCGGTGCAGGCTCAGGTCTACAGCCGGGCGGATGTGCGACTCTCTCCCGGAGGAGAGCCCTTTTTTCTCGAAGTGAATACCGCTCCGGGGATGACCGATACCAGCTTGGTGCCCAAGGCCGCCGCTGCCTGGGGATGGGACTTCCCGGAGCTGGTTTCCCGGATTGTGGAGGTCTCCTGGAAAATACGGGGATTTTGAGTAGAATGCTTTTACGGCAAAAGGGCGGGAACCTCCTTCAAGGAAGTTCCCGCCCTTTTTTCTTTTGTGCATTCTTTTTTTACGGAAGAGCTTCTAGTGCATCATTCCTGCTTATATTGTGGTTTTGGGTGAACTCTTGGAGCCGGAGCTTGCGTGTCCCCGGCAGCGACATAGTGGTCGGTGAGCGCAGCTTTGCGTTGCGGAGGCCCGGTGCCGGCACAAGGACGTGCCGGCAAGCCCCAGTTGCGCCACGGATGGCGCATCTGGGGCGACGGGCCGGAGCAGCAAAGCAAGGGAGCGGTTCGACCACTCGGGAGCCGAGGGGACACACAAGCGGAGGCTCCCATCCAGGGGCATACTATAACGTGGAACAACCCACTAGAGAAAGTAGCGTAAATATACGTACACCGAGGAGGAGAGAAGGGTGGCGATCATAAGGAGCACTCCCCGCTGGAGAAAGGCCTTGAAGGAGATCTTGTATCCTCCTTTTTCCGCGATTCCCGCCATAACCAGATTGGCCGAGGCTCCTACAAGAGTACCGTTACCTCCCAGGCAGGCCCCCAGGGCCAGAGACCACCAGAGAGGGAGGGGATCCATCCCCGAAAGGTGTGCCACGTTGCGCACGAGAGGAATCACCGCCGCCGTATAGGGTACGTTGTCCACAATGGCGGAAATGATGCCGGAGCCCCAAATGAGAGACATGGAGAGGAGTTTGGGGCGGTTTCCTATAATTGCCACCATTTTCTCCGCGGCGATATCGATAATTCCCAGATGCTCCAGGGTTCCTACCAGCATGAAAAGGGCGGAGAAGAAGAGAATGGTGATCCAGTCCACTTCCTCCAGAGGCTTCTGTACCGGGATCGGACAGAGAAGCAGCCCCATTGCAGCCCCCGTGAGAGCGATGGTGGCGGCCTCGTATCCCAGGTGATGGTGCATGGTAAAGGCTATCAGAACTCCCGCCAACACACCCAGGGTGCGGTAGGTAAGCTTTTTGTCCAGCGTGGAATGCCGGGGGGCGGAGAATTTTTCCAGCACCACCGGAGTATCCAGGCGGGGTTTCAGATCTTGCCGAAACATGAAGAAAAGCATGATGTACATGATGATCAGCCCCAGCAAAACCGGAGGAGTGAGATTGAAAAGAAAGTCGTTGAAGCTTAAATTTGCGGCGGAGCCGATGAGAATGTTGGGAGGATCCCCGATAAGGGTGGCGGTGCCGCCGATGTTGGAGGAAAAAATTTCCGCGAAGATAAAGGGCTCCGGATGAATATCCAGGGTTTCGCATACCGCCAGGGCTACCGGGCCGATAAGAAGCACCGTGGTAACGTTGTCGAGAAGGGCTGAAATGAGTGCCGTGAGAAGAGAGAGAGCGACCAGGAGGTGCCAGGGGTTCCCCCGACTCAGGGTGATGGCCTTTATCGCCACGAGCTGGATCAATCCGGTCTCTTTGACGATGCCCACGAGAATCATCATACCGATAAGAAGGCCTATGGTATTGAAATCGATGAAATCGAAAACCTGTTCCTGGGTTACGAGATGAAGCAGCAATACGCCGCAAAATCCCATCAATGCAGCCTTCAGCCGATGAACCTTTTCGGATACGATCAGGCCGAAAGTGACGATGAAAATTCCCAAAGCCAACCACTGTTGCGGACTCATTGTTACGCGCCTCCTAAAAAATTACAGGGACGACAGGAGGGTGTCCTCTGCCGTCCCACGATACAGCATCACAAACCTCCTTGCAGGAGTTGTGAACGTGTGTTCTATGTTCTTTCGATCCGGATATTGGATATGGAGGTTGTTCTAGGATTTCACCGAGATGTTCAGGATTTTGAGGGACCGGGTTCCCTTGGGGACTCTCACCTGTATTTCATCTCCCGACTCCTTGCCGAGAAGAGCCTGCCCCACCGGGCTCGATGCGGAAACGCGGTTTTTCTTGGGGTCCGATTCCTCGGAGCTTACGATGGTATAGGAAAATTCCGTCTCCCGCTCCAGATCCATAAAGGTTACCGTGGTTCCCAAAGCTACTTTGCTGGTATCCATGCTCGTCACGTCCAAAACCTTGGCTTTGCTCAGCCGGGAATCGAGCCAGTGGATTCGTGCCTCCACCTGGGCCTGTTCCTCTTTCGCCGCATGGTACTCCGCATTTTCGCTCAAATCGCCGAATCCCCGGGCCTCCTCCAGCTTCCGGGCCACCTCCGACCGCCGTTCTGTACGAAGGAATATAAGTTCCTCCTTGAGTTCCTCGTACCCTTCCCGGGTCATGGGAATGTATTTTTCTTCCGCTATTTTCTGGGATTGTGCCATGGCTTTACCTCCCCCTGGATTACTGCAGACCTATGCTGACGGCAAATTCTAACAAAGTTATGCTTTTTGGGCAATCCTTTTCTTGACATTTTTCCATGTTCCTCGTATATTTTCCTCCAATGTTACAAATAAAAAACTCGTGAGGAAGGGATCTGTCGCATCGAAAGCTTTCAGGACAGAGAGGCCCGGGGGATTGCTGAAACCGAGGCTCCCGAAAGAGATGCGCCTACCAGCCCGGAGCGAATACTGAAAACTTCGGCTTTTTTCGCCGGAGGTCAAGGTGTGGGGTGCGCCCCGAACAGCGCAGACAAGGGCCGGAAACTTTTCCGGAATTGAAGTGGAACCGCGGGCTTTCCCGTCTTCAAGGACGGGAGGGCCCTTTCTCTATATTCAGGGGGTGCATAACATGCGGGGGATATTACGGAAATATGGAAGTTTGTTACCTGTGGGAGAGAACACGCCTCTTCTCGATCGAGGCGAGGGAGGAACGCCCCTGATTTTTTGCGGCAATCTCTCGAAGGAGATGGATATCGCTCTCTACGCCAAATACGAAGGATTGAACCCCACGGGGTCTTTCAAGGATCGCGGCATGGTGCTGGCGGTCTCCAAGGCTCTCGAGGAGGGAGCCCGAGGGATTATCTGCGCTTCCACGGGGAATACCAGCGCCTCCGCCGCAGCCTATGCGGCAAGCGCCGGAATTCCCTGTTACGTGCTTCTTCCCGCAGGCAAGGTGGCCCTCGGTAAACTTGCCCAGGCTCTTATGTATGGAGCCCGAGTGGTGGGTATTCGGGGGAATTTCGACGATGCCCTGGATTTGGCCCGGAAAGCTTCGGAGGATCTCGGCATCGCCATCGTGAATTCCGTGAACCCCTATCGTCTTTTGGGACAGCGTACCGGAGCCTGGGAAATTTGCGAAGATCTCGGAAGTGCTCCGGATTGGCATGCCATTCCCGTGGGGAATGCGGGAAATATTACTGCCTACTGGAAGGGATATGCCCAGTATCAGAAGCTCGGACGAATCGATTCGATTCCCCGGATGATGGGTTTTCAGGCTGCGGGAGCCTCGCCTCTCGTGACGGGGCTTCCCTGTGACGCTCCGGAAACCGTGGCCACCGCCATACGCATAGGACGCCCGGTGAATGCCGAGAAAGCCCGGGAGGCGGTGCGGGAATCCCGGGGAGTTTTTCAGAGTGTAACGGACGAGCAGATCCTCCATGCTCAGGGGCTCCTCGCTTCCCGGGAAGGTCTTTTTGCGGAGCCCGCCTCCGCGGCTCCTCTGGCGGGGCTTCTGGCCATGAAACACCGAGGAGAGCTTCCCTCGGGAATCACGGTAACCATGGTGCTTACCGGAAATGGTCTGAAGGATCCCGATACGGCTATCCAAAACGTTCCCTCTCCTCGGGAGGTGGACAATTCCTGGGATGCCCTGAAGGAGGTGCTTCTCGCATGAACCGGCTTTTTCGGGTTCGGGTGCCTGCCACCACCGCCAATCTCGGTTCCGGATTCGACACCCTCGGAATGGCTCTCTCCTTTTATAACGTATACGATGTTCTCGAAGAACTTCCTCCGGGGAAGTATCGCATGGAGATTTACGGTGAAGGGAGCCGAGGGCTTCGGAATCCTCGGGAGAATATGGTGATCCAGTCTTACGAGAAGGCCTTTGAAGCCTGGGGAGAGCCCGCTCCGGGCATGGCTTTCCGGGCTCAGAACGCGGTGCCTCTCTGCCGGGGCCTCGGCAGCTCTGCGGGGGCCGTGGTGGGAGGGGTGCTTCTTGCCAATGCCTTTCGAAAGCGGCCTCTTTCCCGGGAAGAATTGCTTCCTCTTATGGTGCGTCTCGAAGGGCATCCGGACAACGTGGTTCCCTGCTGTATCGGGGGGCTCGTTATAAGCTGCTGGGACGGAAAGGATCTGCGCTACGTGCGGCTCACTTCCTTTCCCGAGGATATGCAAGTGGTGGTGGCGGTGCCGGAATTTCACGTGGCTACCTCTTCCGCCCGAGAGGCCCTTCCCCGGGAAGTTCCCCTGGAGGATGCGGTTTTCAACGTAAGCCGGGCGGCGCTTTTCGCGGCTTCCTGGGCCACGGGAAAGTGGGATCTCCTTCCCTGGGCCATGGAGGATAAACTGCATCAGCAGTTTCGGGCCAAGCTTTTTCCCGGAGGAGAACGGATTCTCGAAGAAGTTCGGGAAGTGCCGGGGTGCCTGGGTATGGCCATCAGCGGATCCGGACCCAGCATGCTTGCCTTCGTGCGGGGCAATCCTCAGTCCCTGGCGGAACGCATGTGTCACATTTTTTCTCAGTGCGGCGTGCGATCCCGGTTTTTCGTACTTCATCTCGACCTTCGGGGAGCGGTGTTGGAGGAGGGGCATGCCTGATGAAACGTATGGTGATGAAATTCGGAGGAACCTCCGTGGCGGATATCGGAAGAATCCAGGCCGTGGCGGAACGGGTCGTTCCCTTTGTTCGAAAGGGATACCAGGTGGCGGTGGTGGTCTCCGCCATGGGAAAAACCACTGACGGGCTTCTTTTCATGGCGGGACAGCTCGGAGCTTCGGACCGCCGGGAAATCGATCAGCTTCTGGCCACGGGAGAGCAGCAGACTATCGCCCTGGTGGCCATGGCTCTTCGGGCGGCGGGAATATCTTCCCGTTCCTATACGGGACCCCAGGCGGGCATTCTCGCGGAGGGGTATCACATGGAGGGGCGTATCCGGCGATTGCAGCCCTTTCTTCTCGAAGAGGATATGGAAGAGGGGTTGGTCCCCGTGGTGGCGGGTTTTCAGGCGGCTTCCTCCAAGGGGGACGTGCTCACCCTGGGAAGAGGAGGATCGGATCTCTCCGCGGTGGCCTTGGCCTGCGCTCTCGAAGCGGATGAATGCCACATCTATACGGATGTGGAGGGGGTTTTTACCGCGGATCCCCGAATCGTCCAAAAGGCCCGGAAACTGCGGAAAATTTCCTACGAGGTGTGCATGGAAATGGCGGTTCTCGGGGCCAGGGTGCTCCAGGCCCGAAGCGTGGAAATGGCCTCTCGCTACGGCGTGCCGGTCTATGTGGGATCGTCCTTTACGGAAGAGGAGGGAACATGGGTTATGCGGGATAACGTAAACGAAAAGCTCTACGTCCATTCGGTAACACACGATAGAAGCGTGGCGAAAATCGCGGTTCTGGGAGTTCCGGACAAGCCGGGAATCGCCGCGGGATTTTTCGGACTTCTCGCGGAAAGCGGTATTGCGGTGGAAATGATTATTCAGAGCGTCATGCGAGGGGATATGAACGACATCGCCTTTCTGGTCCGCAAGGACGATTTGGGTGAAGCCATCCGGGTAACCACGAAATATGTGGAGAAGGTGGGAGCCCAGGGGGTTAATTTCGATACCGAAGTGGCCCGGGTTTCCGTTATTGGAGCGGGTATCGGAAACCATCCAGAGGTTCCTCCCCAGATGTTTTCGGTCTTTGCGGAGCTGGGAATCAATATCGACATGATTTCCTCCACCGCTCTCACCATAACCTGCGTGGTGGAAGCAGGCCGGGCGGAAGAAGCGGTAAAGGCGCTTCACAGGAAATTCGTGGAGGAGGCCGCCCCATGCGAGTAGCCGTACTCGGAGCTACCGGCCTGGTGGGGCGGGAGATGGTGCAAATTCTGGAGCAGAGGAACTTTCCCGTGAAGGAACTGCTTCCTCTTGCCTCCCCCCGGTCCGAGGGGAAAAAGGTGCTCTTTCGGGGCGAGGAGATTACGGTGCGCCGGGTATCTCCCGAGGCTTTCCGGGGAGTCGGTCTGGCGCTCTTCTCCGCCGGCGGAGGTCCTTCCCGGCAGTGGGCTCCCCTGGCGGCGGAGGCGGGAGCGGTGGTGGTGGATAACAGCTCCGCCTGGCGCATGGTGGAGGACATTCCCCTGGTGGTTCCCGAAGTGAACCCGGAAGATCTGGCCCGCCATAAGGGTATTGTGGCAAATCCCAACTGTTCCACCATCCAGACCGTGGTGGCCCTGGCGCCGCTGCACCGGAAGGCGGTGCTTAGAAGCCTGGTGACGGTAACCTTTCAGTCCGTGGCGGGTACGGGAATCGCCGCGCTCCGGGAACTGGAGGAATCCTCCCGGAGTGTGCTGGAAGATTCTCCCTGGTCTCCCCGCATCTATCCCCATGCCATCGGCTTCAACGTACTTCCCCACATCGGGGATTTCGACGAAGCGGGAATTGCCCAGGAGGAGTGGAAGATGATGCGGGAATCCCGAAAGATTCTTCATATTCCGGATTTGCGGGTATCCTGTACCGCCACGCGGGTTCCGGTTTTCCGGGGGCACGGAGTTTCCGTAACCGCTACCTTCGAGAATTCTCTTTCGCCCGAGGAGGCCCGGGAGCTTCTCCGGGGGGCTCCGGGAATAACCGTGGCGGACGATCCCCGGAACAACCTCTATCCTCTTCAGCGGAACGTGGCGAATACCGACCCCGTGCAGGTGGGGCGGCTCCGGGGAGAGCCGGATTTTCCGAAGACCCTCTCTTTCTGGGTGGCGGGGGATAATCTCCGCAAGGGAGCGGCTCTTAACGCGGTGCAGATCGGAGAGGCCCTTCTCGAAAAGGGGCTTCTGTAGAATTCCTTCCGGCGGAGGCTCTCTTTTCCCGGTGGCCGCAGAAAAAAGCTTTCTCCAAGATCCCGTAAGACTTCTTAGGAAGAAGGGCGTAAGGTCTGGTACAATGGCTGGGGCGTTTTTCAGGAGGCCCCAGTTTTTCTTTTGGAGGCGAAATCCATGGGAACATGGCGAATACGATATGCGGGGGCGCTGCTGTTGGTGCTGATCCTCGCCTTTGCGGCCTGGGGAGAGAAAGTGCGCCTCTCCGCTGAGGTCATGCGTTACGAGCCGGGAGCGCAAACCTTTTCGGTGGAGGGGGATGTGCGCATTCTGCGGGGGGATTCAGTTATTACCGCTTCCAGGGGATGGGGAAAGAGCGACGGCTCCTTCTTTCACCTGGAGGGATCCGTAGAGTGTCGTATGCCCGACCGGAAACTACATTTCTCCTGTGAGAGCATCTCCTATCATCCCCTGGGAGAAGAGCCCCGGATCGAGGCCTTCGGCAAGGTGGAGGCGCTTCTGGGAGAAAATACCGTCAGGGCTTCCGAAATTCTCTGGAGGCTCAAGGACATTCCCCACTATACCGCCAGCGGAGACGTTTACGGCGCCTGGGGAGAGAGGACCTTCGAGGCGGAGCTTACCACCCGCAAGGGGGACCGTTTTTGGGTCAAGGGAATGCAGCGTTTCGAAGATGCCCGGGAGGGAGTGCGGCTCGGAGCTCCCGTTCTCGAGGGGCGTCTCGAGGGAGAGGACGTAACCGAAGTCATCGCTTCGGGAGGCGTGGTTATGGAAACCCTGGGATCCCGGGGCACCCCGGTTCGCATTACCGGAGAAAAGTGCATCTACTCCCTCGCCCGGGGAACTCTCGTGATCTCCGGCGGGGCCTTCGCCAAACAGGGAGACCGTACGGTGAAGGCGGAAAATTTGGTCTTTCGCCTGGCCACGCGAGTTATCGAGGCCAAGGGGAAACCGCAGCTTGTCTTTACCGTGGGGGATTGAATTATGATACGTCGTATTGCCGCCCGGGGTTTGAGTAAAACTTACCGGCGCCGCCGGGTGGTTTCCTCGGTGCGGCTTACCGTGGGGCAGGGAGAGATCGTGGGGCTTCTGGGGCCCAACGGAGCGGGAAAAACCACCACCTTCTCCATGATCTTGGGGCTTGTGTCGCCGGATGAAGGAAAGATCCATTTCGATGGCACCGATGTGACGGATTTGCCCATGTATCAGCGGGCCCGACTCGGCATGGGATATCTTCCCCAGGAAGCTTCGATTTTCCGGGATCTCACGGTGCGGGAAAATCTGCGCCTGGTGCTGGAAGAACATGGACATCCCCGGTCGGAACAGAGAGAAATCTACGAAAGCCTTGTGGAGGAGCTGGGGTTGGAGAAAGTCCTGGATGTCAAAGGATACGCCTTGAGCGGAGGAGAACGCCGGAGGGCGGAAATCGCCCGGTGTCTCGCGGGGTTGCCGGAATTCATTCTTCTGGACGAGCCTTTCAGCGGTATCGATCCCATCGCGGTGTACGAAATACAGCAGATCATTCTCCGGCTCCGCAAAAAGGGGTTCGGAGTTCTTCTGACGGATCACAATGTTCGGGAAACCCTTGCCATCACCGATCGTGCCTGTATCATCCATCAGGGACAGGTGGTGGTGGAAGGGCCTCCCAAAGTAGTGGCGGAAAGCGACGTGGCGAAAAAGTTTTATCTCGGAGAGCGTTTCAACTGGTAGAATGTTCTTTCTTTGC
This sequence comes from Synergistaceae bacterium, assembly GCA_036769705.1. Lineage (GTDB taxonomy): Bacteria > Synergistota > Synergistia > Synergistales > Aminiphilaceae > DAIPKP01. The sequence continues at coordinate 614 of DAIPKP010000039.1, read as the reverse complement.
CAGGGAAGGAATTTCTTCCCAACGGTTCTCCACTACGAGATCCACCAAATGGCGAACTCCCTTTTCCACCTTGGAGGAAAGCTCTGTCCCCCACTCGGTGGATTCCGGCTGAATTCCCAGGCAGATTATGGGAAAGGCTCCCAGAAAAGGCTGGAGGAGTTTATCCAGGGGATAGCCGTGGGTGGACCAGTTTTCCTGGGCCATTTCCAGGGGGGTGAAGCGTCCCAGGCTGCCCGGGGGCAATCCCATCTCCGAGGCATCGCAGATGAGTAGAATCTTTGGAGGGATCCGGCGGAGAAGTCCCAGAAAATTTTCCGGTTGGGTTTCGCAAATCCGGATTTCGTATCCCTCCTCGGGGCGGAGCCGTTCCAGAAGAAGTTCCGCCGCCCGGACTCCCGCTCCGTCGTCCCGGCGAAGAGGATTGCCCATGCCCCAGATCATGAGGGGCTCTGAAGATGTAAAACTCATAGAAACACGTCCTTTGGCGTATGATTTTCCCGGAACAGAATCATACCAGAAAAAGAGATTTTTTCAGCAGCTCCTCAGGGAGCGGGATCCGTGGATATGCATAATGGAGGAAAGATGCCTATGCTTCGTCGAAGCGCCCGGATGGT
>DAIPKP010000138.1:0-3984 GCA_036769705.1 Synergistaceae bacterium | reverse complement strand
TCGCTGCTCCGCCTCCCTGATAGCCTCATCCATCCCTCGTGCCACCACCGCTTTATGCCCGATGCCGTTCAAATATCCAATCCACTCTTTTTGCTCGGGGCTCAATACACCGCCCTTCCGACGCTTGAACTCAAGCCAAAACGCCCAGGCGGGAACATGGAGATCCGGCACTCCTGCTGAAACGCCTTCCGCCTTCAATCGCCCGGCGGTGGATTTGCCACGGGCACCACCGTTCGGAATTGCAAAGATTCGCACTCCCGGGAATCGGCGCCGAAACCATTGGACAAAGGCCCGTTGCTCCTCATGCTCCGTCGGAACTCGGCCATTTTCGGTACGTAATGCGGCGAAACTTGCCGTCTTTTTTGTGCTTGATTTTCTCTGGTGGGGTTGCAGCGTTCATCACCTCCGCAGCTTCTACTATGTTTTTCGCCTGGGCAAGATCGGCCCCTGCCTTTTGCGCAAGGAAGGAGAGCAACTGATTTGCCCTCTGCCCTGCGTATCCGTCGTGCAGCACAGTCAGGTACTCCACCACTGGGGAGTCCGAGAGTGCGCCGTAATACGTCACTCGCAACATGGATTTCCCGGAGTTCCTGGAAACATGGACTCGCCACCGCCACTCGGAAACTTCCATCTCCTCCTCGTCAAGTCCCATAATGTCATCGTTGTGGAGCTGTATTTTCCGTGGCGGTGCTTCTGGAAAAGGAGCCTCGCAAGCCGGGCAAAATTTTGCCGAAAGATGGCACAGTTCGTGACATTGCTCGCACACCTTTACCGGAGCCTCGCCGTTTCCCGTGCCCTTCTTGGAGGGCGGCTGAACCGCCGTTATTGGCCCGTGCATGGCGACGTTCCCGGCGAAGTCCAGCACCAGGCAGTGGTCGGTATGGCTCTTGATACGCATCCCGCGCCCGGCCATTTGCAAATAAAGCCCTGGGCTCATGGTAGGGCGGCAAAAGGCAATGACGTCTATGTCCGGGTAATCGAATCCGATGGAAAGTACCAAGTTGTTGGTTATTGCCCGGATCTTCCCCGCCTTGAACTCTTCAAGAATCCGTGCCCGTTCCTCCTGGGGAGTCTCGCCCGTCACCGTCTCCGCTGCTATGCCGCTCTCCCGGAGGATATCTCGCATGGCATAGGAGTGATCCACGCCAGCGCAGAAAAAAAGCCATGCCTTACGTTCTCCTGCAAGGCGGATGGTTTCCGCTACGATTGCTCTGTTTTGCTCGTCCTTGTTGACAGCTTTTTGCAAATCTCGCTCCACGTACTCCCCGCCGCGTTTTTTAACGCCTTTTGTGCTGAGAAGAGATTCCGGCAACTTGGAGCGGAGCGGAGCCAAAAAGCCCCGCTCCACAAGCTCCTCGATTGTGACGGAGTCTATGAGCGCATCGAAAAGGGCCTCATCATCTGTAATGAGCCCGTGTCCGAGTCGGTATGGCGTGGCTGTCAAACCAATAACCCGCAAATCAGGATTGATCACTGTGAGGTCGTCTATCAGGCGGCGGTACATGCCTTCTGCCTTGTGGTTAATAAGGTGCGCCTCGTCAACAATAACCAAATCCAGGTGCCCGAACATATCGGCCTTTCGGTGCACCGACTGAACTCCCGCCACCGTTATCTGGTCAATTTCCCGGAGCCTAAGCCCCGCCGAATAGATGCCGAGCGGGGCTTCCGGCCACGCCAGGAGAATCTTTTCCGCATCCTGTTGGAGCAGTTCCTGCACGTGCGAAAGTATGAGAATCTTTGTCTCCGGCCAGTTACTCAAAGCGTCCATGCAGAGCCCGGCTATAATGTGGGATTTCCCAGAACCGGTAGGAGCTACGATGCAGGGGTTCCCGGTCTCGTTTCGTCGGAACCATTCGTACAGAAGATCAAGGGCTCTCTTCTGGTAGTCTCTTAGAATGGTATGGCCTCCTCTTCCCCGAAGGAATCCTCCGGGAGATGGAGGAGTTCTTGAGAGGAGAACACATGAGCGTCCGGCTCTCCGTTCATCACTCGCTGGCCGTCGATAACGTACACGGCGTAAAAGCCGTTTTCGTCGCCGCCTTCCCATTGCCACGGGACGAGGTCCGGGTGAAGAACATGAGAAGCGCAGCCCTTGTACTGCTCCTCAAGCGGAATTTCCGCATTACCCCAGCGTGCGCACGTCCAGGTGCTGTTTGGCATAGGCGTGGAGTGTGCGCAGGTGCGGCAGTTAATTTCCTTCGTTGTCTTTGAGCCAAAACAAAAATCATGTGCGGCGCAAAATTTGCATTGCCACCATGAAGGGTCCGGGGAAAGAGGTTCCGGCATGCGTTCCGTCAGGGCGATTCTCTTCCCGCGCTGAATAATCTGCTCCGCCGCTGTTTTGTCAAACCGCACCCGCTCGGAGTAGATTTCGTCATTGTCTTTGCATACCGCCACGTACAAGGCACGATTGATGCCGGTTCCCATCATGTACGCTTGCATCTGGGCGTAATGTTGCGGCTTTGCTTCCAGCACGCCCTTGCTTTTCAAGTCGTTGAAACTCTTTAAGGAATGCGTCTTGAACTCTGCCACATGGCGTGTCTTTTCTGCCCCAGGAACGCCGCCTTCAATAATCCCATCCAGGGAGCCAGAAACATGAGAGCCGAAATCTACCCGACTCTGCTCTCCTCCCGTGGAGTGGATCTCAATGCCGACTGCCCGGAGCCATGAGACTATGGACTCCTCTTCACGCTGGCCTCTCTCGAAAAGCCGTAAAATCCTCCCAGGGAACCGCTCGACAACCGCCCAACGGAAAGACAGCCAGAGCCACCTGTCGCAAGGATGCCCCAGAAGGGAAGCCCCAAGATGCGGGCGGGGCCTCCCCTGGTCTTTTTCGTAATGAGCGTCTATCAATCCCTGGAGGGTATTGTTGGGTTCAGGGATTGTCGCCATAGCTATTCCCCGGAAGCCTTACGGTTCGCCCAAGGAGGCGTAGCCTGTCCGGTGGCGACGGGAGACGGAGCGGGGCCGGAATTGGGAACCGCAAAAGGCTTTGCGGTGGCGGTGTTGTCGGAAAGTGGCAGGACTCGTTTCACGTCGTTCTGGTCGTCGTATCCGTCTTGTTTCCGAATCACAACCTTGATTTTTGCATGCCCTCCCACGAGCTGGTCTGTATCCGTAATTTTCCCGGTGAGTCCGATAGCGTCGGCCATCTCCCGAAGCTGTTTCTGTCCTATCTCCTCAGCCATGGGGTTCTGATTCTGGATATTCAGGTTCTGCCAAACCACACGGCCCTGATGCGTCGGCCCGGTAATGTCCCACCGGAGCCGGATATACTTCCCGGTGCCGCTCTTGGTGGTCTTGAGGTCTGCTTGCGTCGTTTTTGCATCATATGTCCCTTCGGGGATGACATCGAAAGAATCCGCTTCGGGCAACTCCTCCAAAATAATCGCTCTCTCTAAAAGTGCCATAATTTATACCTCCTGCTCGATAGTTACCGAGGGCTTCCCCGGTGCCGTTGTGATAGCTGCGCTCAAAACTCGTGTTACATGTTCGTCCGCTGCATCCCATGCCTTTTTGTCAATCTCCGGCTTCCACCGGAAAAGCTCCTGAAGGCACGAAAAAAGGCCGTGCTGTTCTGCCACGGCCTGAAGTTTTTCTCCATCCACTTTCCTGCGGAAACTGCGAGTAATTTTGATCTTGTATCCCTGGGGCTTAATCGTCTTAGAGCCTTCGAACTGATCTCCGATCTCTGCCATGCTTATGAGTTCCTTTTCGATCAGCAGCCTCTTTTCCTGCGCTTGCCTTTCAGCTTCCTTTGCTTCCATCCAGTCAGCCGAAAGGCTTTCCATGGTCTTACTCGGAGTCGGAGTCCACGCCATTTTGCACACCTCCAATCTTCCGAATCACGCCCCCAAGGTCTGGAGCCTCCCAAGTGTCGAGCCGCCCGCTCCTATCCTTCGCCGTCCAAACTCCGTCAGGATCTGTCAGGAGCGCCCGAACTGCATTTCCTTCCGAGTCCTTTTCAACCCGGAGAGCCAGAAC
>DAIPKP010000038.1:0-23275 GCA_036769705.1 Synergistaceae bacterium | reverse complement strand
TCGATTCTTTTCATGTCTTCCTGGCACACGGCTCTTCTGGGAGGAGGATTGAAAAAGCTTCTTCAGGAAGGCCCTCCCACACCGATGGAAATGCGCGACGAAACTTTATGGGCCCAGGCAGCCCGAAAAGTGATGAATCACAGCCGATGCGGCAGAGCTCAGGAACTCGCCCGACGAATATCTCTCCTTCCGGAGTTTCCCGGTTTTTCCAAAATGCTCGATCTCGGCTGCGGCCCCGGCATTATCGGCCTTGCCGTAACCGCACGGCATCCTTCACTGGAATGCGTTTTTTTCGATCGCCCCGGAATATGTGAAGTTATCCGAGAGGTAGTGGCAGAGTACGGCATGGAGAATCGTACGGAAATCCGGGAGGGAGACTTCGAAAAAGATCTTTTGGGAGAGGATTACGACTGTATCATGGCCAATTTCTGTCTTGGCATGACAGGAGAAGATACGCTCCGGAAGATTTTCGAAAAAGCTCATTCCGCCCTGACTCCTTCGGGAATGCTGATAATTACCACCGCCTTTCTCACCGACGAGGATACCGCTCCGGAGCCATCGCTGTTCGGCTGGCTGGCCCCTCTCATGCAGGGAAGCCGTTTTCTGCTGCACCGGGAAATTTTCGAAAGAGCCCTGCTCCGCGCAGGTTTTCGCTCGGTATCTTTCGAAATTATCGACACGTTGGATCAAAAAGTTCACGGCCCCATAACCATGATCCGGGCTCGAAAGGGTGAGCCCCTCTAAAAATCCACGGGCAACATCACGAATCTCTTCTCCATATTTCAAAGGAAAGGAAGAAACGAGACGATGAAAAACGAAAAAGGGCTTTCACGGCTTTTGGAAATCGCGGGAGAACGGAAAGGGCTTCTCCTGCTTTCGGGAGTGCTTGCCACGGTAAGTGCCGCTTTTTTTCTGGTACCCTACCTGGCAGCCTATAACGTGCTGGCGGAGCTTCTGAAATACTGGAAGGATCCCCGAAACCTGGAGGGAGCCATTCTTCTGAAATGGGGCTTTTATGCTTTTCTCGGCCTTCTGGGAGGATTGTTCACTCTTTTTCTGAGCACCATGGCGTCGCACACGGCGGCGTTCCGGATTCTTTACGGTCTCCGAGTTCGCCTGGCGGAGCACGTGGGGAAACTCCACCTGGGGTATCTCACCTCCACCTCCACCGGAGCCGTAAAAAAAACTCTGGAGCAGAACGTGGAGAAGATCGAGCTTTTCATCGCCCACCAGATTCCGGATTTCGTCAACGTGGTGGCCACCGTGGCAATTCTCTTCTTCATCATGTTTTCCATGAACTTCTGGATGGCCCTGGCCACCATAGGGGCGGTAATACTGGGCTTTCTCATTCAGTCTTCCATGATGTTCGGCACCAGAGCCAATACCATGATGAAAGCCTACTACGACTCCCTAGAACGCATCAACGCCTCCGCCATCCAGTACGTCCGGGGAATGTCGGCGGTGAAGATCTTCGGCCGTACGGTTTTCTCTTTCCGGAAGTTCCACCGGGATATCCAGGAGTACAGCGATATGGTCACCCGCTTTACCGATCAGTTCCAGACGGGGTTCGTGCTCTTCCGCACCGTACTGGTCTCTCTACTGGCCTTCGTGCTCCCCGTGGGGGTACTCCTTCTCAGCCGGGATCCCCATAACGTGGCCCTGGGACTTACGGTGATCTTCTTTCTTATCCTTGCTCCCGGCGCTTCCGCTCCTCTCTATAAAATCATGTACCTTTCCGCCACTATGAGAGACATCAACGAGGGCGTCTCCCGAATCGACGCCATTTTTCGCCAGCCTCCGGTGAAGGAGCCCGAGAATCCGCGAAAACCTTCCCGATACGACGTAACCTTCGAAAAGGTTTCCTTCTCCTACAACGCCCCGGAAACGTCCACCCGCATAGCCGCCCTCTCGGAAGTCTCTTTTTCCGCCCCCCAGGGTGCGGTAACCGCTCTGGTGGGACCCTCGGGATCGGGAAAATCCACCGCGGCGAACCTCATCCCCCGTTTCTGGGATGTGGATCAGGGAGCCATACGCATCGGAGGAGTGGATATCCGCGATATGGCTACGGAGGATCTTATGGACACCGTCTCCTTCGTCTTTCAGGATACCTTTCTCTTCTACGACAGCCTCTACGAAAATATCCGGGTGGGTCGCCCCGAAGCGACCCCCGAAGAGGTCTACGCCGCCGCAAAAGCCGCTCAATGTCATGATTTCATATCCAGACTTCCCAAAGGATACGACACCCCCATCGGTCAGGGAGGAGTCTACCTTTCCGGAGGGGAGGAACAACGGGTCTCCGTAGCCCGGGCAATTCTGAAGAATGCTCCGGTTCTCGTGTTGGACGAAGCCACCGCCTTCGCAGATCCCGAAAACGAGCATCATATGCAACAGGCCCTCAAGGAACTCATCCGCAACAAAACGGTCATCGTCATCGCCCACCGGCTTCACTCCATTCGGGAAGCCCGGAACATCGTGGTCCTTTCGGAGGGAAAGGTGGCGGAAGAAGGAAGCCACGAAGAACTTCTTCGCCGGGAAGGGCTTTACAAAAAAATGTGGGAAATCTACAGCGACACCGCTGCCTGGAGTTTCCGAAAAAAGGAGAGAGTGGCATGAAACTCATAACCAATCTTACCGTGGGACATCCTCGAAAGCTCTTGAAACCCTTTCTTCTCACGGTACTATCCAATCTGCTCAACATCGTCCCCTTCGGCCTTGTGCTGCGGGGAGTCTATCTCATCTTCGAGGGGCTTTCCAGCCCCGAAGCGACTCTGGACATCCGAGGGCTCTGGTGGGTTTGCGCCGCTCTGGGAGCCTACATGATCGTGATTTTTCTGGGGGAAATCCCTCCTTATCGGGCAAGCTACCGGGGGGCCTACGAAGTGGCGGCGGAAGGGCGCATCCATCTGGCGGAACATCTACGAAAACTTCCTCTGGGCTTTCTTCTGGGACGGGATCCGGGAGATCTGGCGAATATGATGATGGGAGATTTCGCCCTCCTGGAACAGGGAATCTCCCATATAGCCCCTCAATTGGCGGGAGCTCTGGTGGCCCCCATAATCGCCCTTCTGGGGCTTTCCTTTCTCGATTGGCGTATGGCGCTTGCTCTTTTTATGCCCCTTCCCGTAGGGGTTTTCCTTCTCGGAATCACCGCGGGCATTATGCGAATCAAAGGACTCCGGCATATGCGCATCAAAATCGATGCGGCCAACCGCCTTCAGGAATATCTGAACGGTATCCGGGTGGTAAAGGCCTACAACCTGGTAGGGCCCCGGTTTGCCCGGCTCGAAAAGGCTTTCCGGGACTTCATGAAAGAGAGCATCCGCCTCGAAGCCATCGGAGGAAGCATTATACTACCCATTATCGCCTGCATCCGCACGGGACTTACCATCATGATCGTCACGGGAAGCTATCTTCTTCTGGAGGGCACCCTGAGCCCCTTCGTCTTTCTCGCTTTTCTGCTGGTAGGATCCCGCATCTTCGACCCCCTCACGGCGGCACTCATCAACTTCGCTCTGCTCCGATACTTCGAACTGGCGGGAGAACGTATTCTTGCCCTGCAATCGGAGCCCGTCATGAGAGGAAATGCGAATCCCCCGGAAGAAGGAGACATCACCTTCGAAAAAGTCACCTTCCACTATCACTCCAAGGAGGAACCCGCCCTTCGAAACATCTCCCTGCAGGTTCCCCGGGGATCTCTCACCGCTCTTGTGGGCCCCTCGGGAAGCGGCAAAAGCACACTTCTCAAACTGATTCCCCGATTCTACGATCCCCAGGAAGGACAGATTCTTCTGGGAGGGAAAAAGCTGGCGCACATGGAGCCGGAAGGGCTTTTACGGAAAGTTTCCATGGTTTTCCAGGAGGTCTATCTCTTTCAGGATACTCTGGGCAACAATATCCGCTTCGGCAAAGAAGGAGCCAGCCAAAAAGAGGTGGAGGAAGCCGCCCGAAAGGCGTGTTGCCACGACTTCATCATGAAGCTGCCCCAGGGATACGACACTCCCGTGGGCGAGGGAGGATGCACCCTCTCGGGAGGGGAAAAACAGCGGATATCCATTGCCCGGGCTTTTCTCAAAAACGCTCCCATCGTGCTCCTGGATGAAGCCACCGCCTCGCTGGATCCGGAAAACGAACTGGAAGTACAACGCGCCATCGACACCCTTATCGAAGGGCGTACCGTGGTGGTGGTAGCCCATCGGCTTAAAACCATCCGCCGAGCGGATACTATCGTAGTGCTCGAAAACGGCGAAATGGTGGAACAGGGAACCCATGAAGAGCTTTTGAAAAGAGATGGGCGGTACAAGGATCTGTGGAATATCCAGCAGCAATCCGCAGGATGGAGCCTTGCTTCCTAGGCTTATGGCCGAGAAAAAGGGGAAATCTTCCTCTTTTCTAAATTCTTTTTAGGGTGTATAGTGAATACAATCGCGCAATCTTGTTTTTTCCTCTCTCGTTTTCAACATGATCTGAAAAGCGAAAGGAGTGTTTTTTATTATGCACCCCAAGGATTTCGAAGCCCGAAGAAAAGATTTTCCCTCTCTGGAACGGACCTTCCAGGGGTATCCCCTGGCCTATTTCGACGGTCCCGGAGGTACCCAGGTACCCCGATCGGTGATGGACGCCATGGTAGGGTATCTCAGCCGGAGCAATGCCAACGAACACGGCTTTTTCGTCACCACCAACGAGACCGACGCCATGATGCAAGAGGCCCGGGAAACCCTGGCGACCTTTCTGGGAGCTCCGGGACCGGAGAATATCTCCTTCGGCGCCAACATGACCACTCTCAACTACGCTCTCAGCCGGGCAATAGGGAAGTATCTCCAGCCCGGAGACGAGATTCTCATCACCCAGCTGGATCACGAGGCCAACCGGGGCCCCTGGCTGGCCCTCCGGGACGAGGGGATGATCGTCCGGGAAATCGCCCTGAAAAAGGACTGCACCCTGGATTACGAAGATTTCGAAGCCAAGCTCAACGAAAATACCCGACTGGTGGCTATGGGCTGCTCCTCCAACGTGACGGGCACGGTGAACGACATCCCCCGGGCCCGGGAACTCACCTACCGGGTGGGAGCCTGGCTCCTGGTGGATGCGGTACATTACGCTCCTCATTTCCCCCTGGACGTTACCTCCTGGGGAGTGGACTTTCTGCTCTGCTCGGCCTACAAGTTCTACGGTCCACACGTAGGAGTTCTCTACGCCAAGGAGGGACTTCTGGACCGACTTCCCGCCTTCCGGCTCCGCACCACCCATCAGCACGCCCCCTACAGCATCGAAACGGGAACCCCCAACACCGAGGGCATCGCGGGCACCAAGGCGGCGGTGAACTATATCGCCTCCTTCGGCTCCGGAGAAACCCTGCGGCAACGCATCGTCTCGGGAATGGAAAGCATCTTCGAATACGAGCATGAACTCGCCAAAACCGTGTATGAAAAACTCCGGGAAATGCCGGGCATTACTATCGTAGGCCCCTCTTTCGACACCCTACGGCGCACTCCCACCATCTCCTTCACGGTGGAGGGAAAGGACCCCATAGAAATATGCACGGAGCTGGGGAAAAAGGGCATCTGCGCCTGGGACGGACACTTTTACGGCATCCGGCCCATCGAAATTCTGGGGCTCCTCGAAAAAGGCGGGGTCACCCGGATAGGGATTTCTCTCTACAACACCGCCGAAGAGGTAAACCGGCTGCTTGAGGCTGTGGAATCCCTTCTTTAGAATATGTAAAAAATCCAGAAATGCCCCCGGAGAGAGTTTACGCTCCGAGGGCATTTCTTATTTTTGGAGAAAGGCCCCTACAGTTCACGCCTTTTAAGAAGGTCGAACCCTTCGGGAGCTTCCGAAGGCCTGCCGAAAAAGGGCAATTCTTCCACCCGAGCCTGGAGCTTTTTCGCAAAGGGAGGATCGGGCCATTTCTTTCTTACCGCCGCCCGGGAGAGACAGCCGCACATGAGAGCTCCCCAATAGGCATGGGGCGAGCCCGTTCCCAGGGCGAAGGCAAAGAAGAGGAAACAGAGAAGAGCAAAGAGATTACGGTAGAACTGCATGGAAAATCATCCTTTCAGAGACGGCGATCTCCGAGGGGCTCGCTTTCGGAACGCCGTTTTTTCATCCTTTCCAACCACTACCAGGGCACTCCCAGGATTACGTGAGGGAGGAAGAGCACCAGCTTGGGACAGTAGGCGGTGAAGAGAAGCACCGGTCCCCAACATAGCAGAATGAACCAGAGGGCGGGAGTCATCATCTCGTTGATGGGAGCCCCTCCCAATCGCCCTCCGAGATAGAGCACCGGTGCCGCAGGTGGAGTGATACACCCCAGACCGGTATTTACCCCCAAAATGGCGGCGTAGTGAATGGGGCTGAATCCGAGTTCCATAATGATGGGCATGAGTACCGGCGTAGTAAGCACCACCACGCTGATGTCATCCATGAGCATGCCCATGATCACCAGGAAAATGTTGATCATGAAGAGAATGATCCAGCGATTGTCCGACACGGCGTAGAAGAGATGCAGCATCTTCCCCGGAAGATCTTCCAGTATGTAGAGCCGGCTCAGCATGGATACGGAGTAGAGCATCACCATGATAACCCCGGTGGTTACCGCAGATTCCACCACCACGTCGAAGAGCCCCCGGAGATTCAATCCCTTGTAGACGAACATCCCCACGGGAATGGCGTAGAGCACCGCCACCGCGGAAGCCTCGGTGGTTGTCATGATGCCTCCGTAAATTCCTCCGAGCACGATTACCGGCAGCATGAGAGCGGGAATGGCCAGGCGTCCCCGCTCCTTGAAGAGCTTCCACTTTTCCGCCCCATCCCGCTTGTGCGCCACCAGAACATCCTTGTTGTTCCGGAGAAGCCACATGTTCACCAGGCAGATGAGGATGGTGGTAACGATTCCCGGCACCACCGTGGAGAGAAAGCAGGCCAGCACGGACTGTCCACTGATCCAGGCGAAGATGATAAGGGTAGCGTTGGGAGGAATAAGAAGCCCCAGAAGAGAGGCGTTCGCCATAAGTGCCGCCGCATGTCCCCGGGGGTAGCCCTCCCGGCGGAACCGGGGGAACATGATGGAGCCGATGCAGGAAAGGGTGGCACAGGCGGCTCCCGAAATGGAGCCGAAGACGGCACAGGAAACGGTTCCCACGATCCCCAGCCCTCCCCGAAGATGTCCCACGAAGACGTCCACCAGGTCGATGAGTTTTTCCCCTATGCCTCCCCGCTCCATGATGCCCCCCGCCATGATGAAAAGAGCGATGGCGATGAGGGACACCGAGTTCATCTGAGTAAAGCCGTAGGGAAGCAACTGACTTGCGGTATATCCCGCCCCGTCGGGGCCACCGAAGAAGATCAGCCACGCCGCGGAGGACATGAAACTTACCGGCACGGGAACCCCGATGATCAGGGTAGAGAGAAGAATGAGCAGAGCGATGTATATCATGAGCGATTACCTCCGAAAAGGGCCTTCAGGCTCCGCAGCAAATCCAGGAAGAAGTAAAAGGCCATGAAAATGAGCCCCAGGAAGATGGCGAGATAGGAAGTCCAGAGAGGAATACGCCAGATGGTGGTTTTCGGCAAAGCTATTCCCGTTCCCAGGGGGCCCATAAAGCCGAACATGAAGAAGTCGTATCCGTACCAGACGAAAAGCAAGGTGACTCCCAGGGTGACAGCGCCCTTGAGAACCACGAGAAGGCGCTTGACCAATCCCTCGGGAACATAGGAGTTCACCAGGTCTGCGGAAACGTGGGTTCCGTTGAAAGCTCCGATGGCGGCACCGGAGAAGTAGAGCCAGAAGGCGAAGAGCTTCACCCACTCTTCGTATCCGTAAAGGTCTCCGTGCAGCACATAGCGCACGAAGGTAGCGGCGCTGATGAGAACCGCCAGAATGATGGAGGTGCTGAAACAGACCAGGGAAAAGCTACGGATCACAATCTTATCGAAAAGATTTTTCGGCACTTTGGCGGGAACCGGCTCCATCTCGGCATGTCCCGAACACATATTGTCAACCATAATAACGTTACGCCCCTTTCGACAAAAGGGGAGAATCCCGAGAAAGGTATCGGGGATTCTCCCTTCGTTACTTCATGAAAAGCGGGAAAGGATGCTCCTTATTTGGGAGCGAGTTCCTTCCGGAACTCGTCCATAAGCTCCTTGCCCATATTCTTTTCGAGCTTGGGCCAGGTACTGGCACAGGCCTCCGCGATAGGAGTAAGGTCTTCTTCAGCATAGGTAAAGACCTGGATGCCCTTCTGCCGCATGAGCTCCATGTAACGTTCGTCTTCCTTCTGGGCGTTCACGATGCTCTTGGCCGCAGCGTTGCTCACCGCATCCTGGATGATTTTCTGATCCGCTTCGCTCAGCTCGTTCCACACCTTGCCGCTGATCATGTAGTTGAGGCATTCCAGGGAGTAGTTGGTCATATACCAATATTTGAGAACGTCTCCGAGAATGGTGTAGGCTGCGGAAACGGAGAAGCCGTTCATGCCGGAGCAGACTCCGGTCTGCATGGACTGATAGACGTCCGCCCAAGGGATGGTAACGGTCTGGTAACCCATGGCATCCGCCGCAAGTTTATAGACATCCATGTTGGGAACCCGGACGAGAACTTCCTTATTCACTGCGGGATTGATGGGATCCACCGCGGGTTTGGTGGTACCCGTGCCGATCATACCTTCGATATAGAAGCCGAGAAGCTTAACGCCCAGACGGCTGTTGAGCTCGTCCATCTTCTTGAAGAGCCAGCCCTCGGGGGAGAAAACCCTGGCTACGTCCTTGTAACCCCGGACATATCCGTTGATGTACACCAGCTCCAGCCGGGGATCGAACTGGCTGGGCACGGACATGCAGGACATGTCCATGGTTCCCCGGATCTGCTCTTCGTAGATCAGGGTATAGTCTCCCAACTGACTCGCAGGATAGATCTTGACCTCAATACGGCCATCGGACTTCTCCGCGATCTCCTGGGCGATCTCTTCCATGAGCTTGGTGCAGGGATGGTCCGCAGGAGACTGCCCCGCAAACTTAAGGGTAATCTCCGCCGCCGAAGCCAAACCGGCCATACAGAACATGACAACACAGGCAACCAATGCCACAAACACGCAGGAACTTCTCATCTTCTTCACGAATCTCGCTCCTTTCGGATTTCTCCGCCCTTTCGGCGGAAATCATCTTTCCACAACGCCATTCCCCTGACGCACATCTCCGGAATCCCAAAGAATCCCGCAAAAATTCCTCAATATATTTTTTCCCCTTCTTTTGAAACCCCCCTCTCCTCCCTTCGCCTTCCAAAATTGAAAAATATCACAAACTCGCTCTACGTCCTTCACGACAAGGATTTCCCCTGCCATGTTTTTATTCCATTTTCTAAAAACCGATTTTCAAACCAACCCTCTAAAACCTTGCAATTCCATAAAAAAGGGTCTTTTATTTTCGAAAATACCCTTTTTTTATCATTTCTGCCATTTTTAAGAGCCCCGGGCGTGGAACGTTATGTAGTATATCACAAAGAGAGCGCACACCATACAAGAGACAAAAATATAAAAAAATATTGATAAAAACAAAAAAATATCCCCCGGAAAATTTTCGTTTTTCCGAGAGAAAAAAGCGGGGAATGAAAAAAGAGGACTCCTCTGGACAAAAAAGCCGAAAAGCTTCATGCTGAGAGCATCTTTTCCGGCAAAGGAGATAAGAGATGTCTTCCCATACTCTTCACGGCCCCGAAACCTTTCGGATATCCCCCTGGAAAAACGGCGGCGGAAAGACCACGGAACTCTACGCCTCCTACGCTCCCGGGGAGAAGCAATTTCTCTGGCGTATCAGCATGGCGGGAGTGATTCAGGACGGAGCTTTCTCGGATTTCTCGGGATATGACAGGGTGCTCCTGCTTCTGGAAGGAAAGGGCATGACCCTTTTCCACGAAGACCACGGCACCGCCCGCATGGAAAAACCTCTCGACCTGGCCCGCTTTTCGGGAAACTGGAAAACCCGGGCGGTTCTTTTGGATGGGCCTCTTCGGGATTTCAACGTCATGACCCGAAGAGACCGCTGTACTGCGGAAGTTACGGTTTTTTCCCCGGAAGGAGAATATCCCCTGGCTCCGGGAGGAGACCATTTTCTGCTCTATCTTCCCTGGAACGCCGGAACGCTTCTCTCCTCGAAAGGAGAATGCCTCTCTCTGCCCCCGGGACACCTGCTCCATTTTCAAGGGCCTCGAGAGGAGAGCTGGACCCTCCGGTGCAAAGAGGGTATCGGGGTGACAATTCATGAAAAAACCGGCTAAAATTCCCGGATTCGACAAAAAGATATCCGGCATCCTCTTCGTGAACCTCGCCACCCTTCTCTGGGCAAGCAACATCGTGATAGGACGCTCCATCGCCTCCGCCATAGGGCCTCTCACCCTTTCGGGAGCCCGGTTCACCCTGGCGGCCCTTCTTTTCGGCTTTCTTCTCTTCCGGGATCGGAGCTTCTCCCTGAAAAAGCACGCCTCTTCCTCCACGACCCTTCTTTTTCTCGGGATGGCCCTTACGGGGGTGGTGGCCTTTTCGCCCCTCCTCTATCTTGGCCTGCGCTACACCACCGCGGCCAACGCAGCCCTCATCAACGGCACCGGCCCCCTGATGACGGGGTTTCTCGCGCTGCTTCTGCTGCGGGAGCCCATGTCCTTCCGGCAGATAACCGGAGCCTGCGTGGCCCTGGGAGGCATCGGACTGCTTCTCTCCCGGGGATCCCTCTCCTTCGTGACGGAACATCGGATCAATCAGGGAGATCTCGTGGTAATCCTGGCGGTTTTCCTGTGGGGACTCTATTCGGTGCTGGGGAAAAAAACCATGCGCAGCGTTTCCCCCTTGGTAACCACAGCGGTCTCCACCTTTATGGGGCTTCCCTTTCTCTACGCTCTCGCTTTCTTGGAACTTCGGCACTTTCCCGTATCCTGGAGCCTTCCTCTTTTCGGAGCGGTGCTATACGTGGGGTTAATTCCCGCAGCCCTGGGGTTCTATGCATGGAACGCCGGAGTGGCTCGGCTCGGCCCCAGTGGCGCCATGGTGTTCTACAACACCCTCCCCCTCTACGGCGCTCTTCTCGGCTATCTCTGCCTGGGAGAACCCCTGGGAATGTTACATCTCGCAGGAGGAGCCCTCATCATCGGGGGCGGCCTCTGGGGCTCTCTTTCATAAAACGAGGCGGGCCCCGAAGGCCCGCCTCGAAAACTCGCTTTGCAAAACTCCGTGTAAAACTTCCGGAAAACCCTTATCCCCCCAAGGCAATCCGCCATATCCGCTCCTGGGGCTCCGCAAGAAAAATACAGCCCTCCGGAGTGATTTGAATCATTTCCTCCTGCCCGAGATACCCTCCGGAGGTCATGACGCCGAACTCCAGGGTAAACACCTGGTTTTCCTCCAGGGGAAGGGAAACGAGATCTCCGTAGCGCTTCCACCGCGGCCCCAGCAACGCTCCTCCGTCGTGAGCCAGAATTCCGACCTGATGTCCCAGAGCATGAGCATATTCGGGATACCCCGCGCTCGTCACGATTTCCCGAACCACCCGATCCACTTCATGTCCCAGGATACCGGGGCGGATAATCCGGGCCGCCTCGGCAATACCCCGGCGCACCACCGAAAAGGCCCGCTCCATATCCTCGGGAATCGCTTCATCTCCCCGGGCAAGATACCATACCCTTTGCAAATCCGAGGCATATCCCTCCCGAAGGATGCCGAAATCGAGATGCAGCAGGCTCCCCGGTACGAGAGGTTCCTCCCCCGGCGCTCCATGCCCGGGATCTTCGGAGCTCCCACAGTGCACGGCGGGATCTCCCGCATAGCTCCAGGAAGGCTTCAAATCCCGCCTTTTCATCTCCTCATGGAGAAAATCCGAGACCCCTCGGCAGGTCCATCCCGGAACTACATGGCTTTCCAGAAGCCGAAACAGATCGAGGGTTTCTTCCGCCGCCTTTTTAATGCGCCGGAGCTCCTCGGGGCTTTTTCTTCCCCGAAGACGGCACATCAGGGGCTGGGCGGAAACGAAGCGGGAGGGAAAATCCGTTCCCTCCAAAAGGGTATGAAGCTTTCGGTACATACCATGAGTAAGGCCGTCCGCGGCATAATCCATCTCGGAATAATTCAGCCCTATGGTACGGGGATTTTTCTCCTCCAACACGTTCTTCAGAAGGGGCCCCACATCCTCCACGTAGCTCTCCACCCGGGAATAAATGCGGGATTTTTCAAAAGCCGAGGCGTCGAAACTGGCGGTAAGAGCAATGGCTTCTCCATCCGGAAAAAAGAGAAAGACCCCCTGTCCCACCACATCCTCACCGGCGATGAAGCGCATGGCGGGATCCGCCTGCTCGAAAGTTTCCCGCACAAAAACGAGCCAGCAATCCATTGAAAGTTCCCGAAGCAAGGCTATCGCCTGAGCCACCTTTTCCCGTACAAGCATCTTTTTTCCTCCTCCCAAAAGAGCGCCTTCGAAGAAGTGCCTTTCTTTTCCCACTATACCGGAGCTTTTCAGAAAAGGTTTCTCCTTTTATCCTGATCTCTTCCGGCTTGACATTTGCGCCAAAAACATCATGATGTTACTGTAGCAGAAGGGGAAACCGCTCGAAAATTTCGATTTTTTCAATCAAGCGTAGGCAAAAGTATATGCCGAAATCTTTAAAAGCCGAGCTTTTCCCGAAAGATATGAACCCCCGCAAAAAATCCGGCATTTTTTGAAAAACACGATTTCTCCGAAACACCATGCAAGAGGATTTTTCCGACACTTTTTGAAGAAGGGAGAAATTTCCATGATTTCCCGGAAAAAAACGACGCTTTTCCTCTTTTTCTCCATGTTGTGCGCCTTTTGCGCCCTCTTCTCCCCTGGATTCGCCCGGGGAGAAACCTTCGTCCTCTCCTGCACCGAGGGAGATACCCTGGAAAAGGATTGCTGCTGTTTTTTCGGTCAGCACACCTATCTTTTCGCTCCCACCTATGTCCGGTCCGCGGAGATTCGTTTCGATACCGGGCGGGGTTTCGACTGTAAAAGCAACGTCTTTATCGAAACCCTCAACGACGATCTCTGGACAGTCCGCCACACCCTGGAAGCCACTTCGTCGGGAACTACGGAAAAACACGTCATCCAGACGGATCTTCCCCTGAACAGCACCATCGAGGGAATCCGTATCCGGGATAACTGCGTCTGCTGCATCGATTTTTCCGAAATAACGCTCCACACCGAGGGAGCGGCCCCTCAGGAGAAACTTCCGAACCTTCCCTATCCTACCTTATGGGAAATCAACGGAAACGGAGAGATGGGAATCCTTCATTTCCGGGAAAATAACGTGAAGAATCACCTTCACGGAACCCTTCTGGGAGCTGCCATGTCCGGAGAGATGACAAACCGCCACCTCGTGCTGTACTGTACCCGGAAAGGAATAAAAGAACGCTGGGACGGCTGGATTTTAAGCCGTTCCGAAGCTCCGGAAAATGCGGTGTTTTTCATGGCGGGCACCTTCAGCAAGGAGGGGCGCCCCGGTCTGTTCCCCTGGTACGCCGTGCCCCGGGGAAGCGGCCCTTTCAGCTCTCCCGACACCCCCTTCGGCTCCCCTTCGAAAAATCCCCAAGCTCTTATGGGAACCATCTACGCCCTTCCCCAGGGGACCTCGAGGCTTCCGAACTTTTCGAGACTTTCCCCGGTGGGGACCATTTATACCGACTCTCTCAACATATCTACCCGGAAATTTACCCAGGGATTTCCGGGAATCACCAACCGTTTCGAATGGTTCGGTCTGGTTTACGAAGGACGTTTTCTTCTGGACAAAGGAGGAAACTACACCTTCCGGCTCCACTCGGACGACGGTTCCCGCCTCTGGATCGACGGTAAAATCCTTATCGACAACGACGGCATTCATCCTCCCCAGAGCGAATCCGGAAACATCTTCCTCTCTCCGGGAGAACATACCCTCTGGCTTGAATATTTCCAGGGCCCCAGGGAAACCATCGCCCTGAGCCTGTATGCCCTTTATCCCGGAGAGACGGAGGAACGGATCTTTTCTCCCCGGTGGCTTCCGCTCTTCTGAAGAACCTTTTCGAGGGGGTACACAGTTTTTCGCCCTATGCTATAATATACCAAGCATAGTTTTTTCATACAGAATGCCATTCCGAGCCTCGAAGATCCTGTTTTTTCAAAATACGGAGACGAGGCCGATAGGGTATAGGAGGAAACTCCTATGCCTCCCATAGTGGAAAGGAATGCGGCTATACAGATGTACGAGTGTTGAAGCCGCTCCCTTGTGGAGCGGCTTTTATATTCTCGTATTCCCGGAGGGATCTGCTCATGTATTCCCGTACCTTTCGCAATCGCTGGTTCACTCTTTTGATGGGGTCCTTTCTTCTGATCTACATCCTCTGGCCCCTTGTCAACATGTTCCTTCGAGCGGACTGGAACGTGGTAGCCGCCGCTTCCGTGGATCGGGAAGTGTTGGGCGCCTTGTGGCGCAGCATCTGGACCGCCGCCGCCGCCACGGGAGTGATCGCTCTTTTCGGCACCCCCCTGGCCTATTTTCTGGCCCGGAAAAATTTCCGGGGCAAATCCATACTCGAAGCCATTATCGACATTCCCATCATGGTGCCTCATACGGTGGCAGGCATCGCAGTGCTCATGGTCATCTCTCCCCGGACTCCCCTGGGAGCCTTTCTGGAAAATATAGGGCTGCAGCCCGTAAACAGCTCTTTCGGCATCGTCCTCGCCTGCATCTTCGTAAGCATTCCCTTCTACGTGGACCCCCTCAAGGACGCCTTCGCCTCCATCTCGCCCCGGCTGGAGCGGGTAAGCCAGACCCTGGGAGCCTCTCCCTCCTACACCTTTTTCCATATCACCCTCCCCCTGGCAAAGAGGGGAATCTACTCCGGCCTCATCATGAGCTGGGCGAGGAGCGTCAGCGAGTTCGGCGCGGTGGTGATCATCGCCTACCATCCCATGGTAGCTCCCACTCTGATTTACGACCGTTTCGCCACCTTCGGCCTGAAATACTCCTCTCCCATCGCGGTACAGCTCATCTCCATATCCCTGGTGATGTTCGTTCTTCTCCGGCTTCTGGCGGTGCGGGGGAGCGACAAGCAATTCCGGGAGGTGCAGGAATGATCCGCCTTCAGGACGTACGTATCGATCTTCCGGGTTTCTCTCTGGCTCCTCTCTCCCTTACCGTGGAGGAGGGAGAGTTCTTCATGCTCGTAGGCCCCAGCGGAGCGGGAAAAACCATGATTCTCGAAGCCATTGCGGGATTGCAACCTCACGAGGGAGAAATTTTCATCGATGACGAACCCATCTCCAAACTGCCTCCGGAAAAGCGCCGGGTAGCCCTGGTCTATCAGGATTACGCCCTTTTCCCTCACCTTTCGGTACGAGAAAACATCGCCTATCCTCTGCGCTTCTCCTCCCGAGAGACACACCGGGAACACGTGAAGCACTTGACATCTCTTCTCCGGCTGGAGCATTTGCTCGAGCGCTTTCCCGGAACCCTTTCGGGAGGCGAGCAGCAACGGGTCGCCCTGGCCCGGGCTCTGGCGGCGAAACCCCGGCTCCTTCTCCTGGACGAGCCCCTGGCGGCACTAGACCCGCTTTTCCGGGAAGAGATCCAGGAATATCTCCGGAGGCTTCACGAAGAAGAGGGGTTCACCATTCTCATGGTAACCCACGATTTCGGAGAGGTGCTTTCTCTGGGAGAGCGGGTGGCGGTGCTTCGAGAGGGAATACTGCAGCAGACGGGAAGCGTGGAGAGCGTCTTCCGCACCCCCGCCAATCGGGAGGTAGCAACCTTCGTGGGAATGAAAAACATTTTCGCCGCCTCGGTACATCGCAATATGGCCCTTCTGGAGGAAGGGGCGGAGTTCGTGCTCGCGGTGGAGACGGAGACGGACCGCTCCCGGTGTTTCGTGGGAATCCGGCCGGAACATATTCTCCTGGGAAACCGCCCCTGGGAGGGAACGGACGCCATCAACGCCTTTTCGGGAATTATCACCTCCGTGGTACCCCGGGAAATCGCTCTCGAGGTAACCCTGGAATCGTCCCATCTTCGGCTTACCGCTCACGTGCTGGGCTCCACCTTTCTGGATCTGGGGCTTCGGCAGGGACAACAGGGATGGATGTTCTTCAAACCCGAATCGGTACATCTTTTCTGAAAAACTCGGTTTTCCCCTTTTCTCCGAACGGGAGAAAAAGGATTTTCAATACTCTATGGAGGTGTTGCAACATGAAGTATCGTAAGCTCTCGGTTCTGTTGTTCCTCGTCCCTCTTCTCGCGGCTCTCTGGGCATCCCCTCTCCTCGCAAAGGAAACCCTCGACATTTTCCATGCGGGCAGTTTGAGCGCTCCCATGCAGGCCATGGAAGAAGCCTTCGAGAAAGCCCATCCCGATGTGGATATCCTCCGGGAGGCCGGAGGCAGTGCGGCCCTCGCCCGGAAGATCATCGACCTGGGAGGCAAGTGCGATCTCTATTTCACTGCGGATTACATGGTGATCGAACGGCTTCTGCGCCCGGAATTCGCCGACTGGAACGTGCTCTTCGCCAGCAACGAGCTGGTGCTCATGTACGCCCCAGAATCCGCCTATGCGGATGAAATCAACGGAGAAAACTGGTATGACATTCTTCTCCGGGAAGATGTGCGCTGGGGACACTCGGATGCCGACGCAGACCCCTGCGGTTATCGCTCCCTCATGGTACTGCAGCTCGCGTCAGAATACTACGGCGTACCGGATCTGTACGAAAGAGCCATGAAGCACGAAAAACGGGCGGTGCGGCCCAAGGCCATCGACCTTATCGCCATGGTGGAAAGCGGTGCCATGGATTACGCCTTCGAATACCGCTCCGTGGCGGTACAGCACGGCCTGAAATATGTGGAACTTCCCGCCAAAATCAATCTCAAGGATCCCCAGTACAAGGATTTCTACGCCACCGCCGAGGTGGAACGGGCGGGAGCCACTCCGGGAAGCACCATTATCACCAAGGGCCAGCCCGTGGTATACGGCTGCACCATGCCCCTGGGAGGAGAACAAAAGGAATTGGCCCTTAAGTTTATGGAATTCGCCCTCTCCCCCGAGGGAGGCCTGAAAATTCTCGAAGACATGGGGCAAGGCATCGTGGGACCCCAGACCGCTACGCCGGAAGATGCTCTTCCGGAAGCTCTGAAGTCCTACATGAAATAAAAAGTCCTTTTTCGGAAAAACAGAAGCAAGCCTCGGAACGCTATGTTCCGGGGCTTGCTTCGTTCCAGGTTCCGAAAAAACTAAAGAAACTCTTTCCAATCCTCCTCTTTCAGCAAGAAGGAAACCCTGCGCCACTCCTCAAAGAGGTCCGCCACAAGCTCTTTCCTCCGGGAAAAATCTTCCGGGCTCTTTCCGGAGAAACGCTCCAGAGTTTCGGCTATACATTCGAGATGAAGAAAAAACATGGAGGAAGCGGCATTTTTCAAGGCATGTGCCGTCCTGACAAACTCGTTCAGGTCCTTCTCCTTAAGAGCTTTCTCCAACAAGCCGAGCAACCGGGGGAAAACCACTCCGGAAATTTCCACGAGGGCTTGCAAAGACCGGGAATCCCTGAGATCTTCGCTAAAACGGAAAACATCGAAGTGCACGTTTTTCTCCCCTTCTTCCATAGGCACGCTCAGAGGCTCCGGAAGAGGCAGATATTTCTTCAGAAGTTCCTGTAGTTTTTCGATCTCTATGGGCTTGAAAAGCACTTCATCCATTCCCGCTTCGAGCCCCATTTCCCTGTCGCGCTTCCGTGTTCCCGCAGTGAGCCCGATAATGGGAAGGGGTTTCTTCAAATCCCTCTCTCTGTGGCGTATGGCCCGGGTAGCTTCGTGACCGTCCATTTCGGGCATCTGTACGTCCATAAAGAGAAGATCCGGAGATTCCCGCTCCACCAGCTCCAGAGCCTCCTCTCCGTCATGGGCCTCCACGATTCGGGCGGAGGGAAGAAGTTTTCCAAGAAGGGTTCTCACGAGAACCCGGTTCATGGGGTTATCCTCCGCCACGCCGATGGTTACGGGAATTTCTCCCGAAAAAATGTGAAATGCCTCCTCGGGCTTTTCTACGGATTTCTCCGATAGCACGCTCCGGAGATTGGAGAGATAGGTAAAGAGCTCCTCGGAATAAATGGGCTTGGAAAGACGGAAACGAACCCCCAGCTCGTCGCAGCGCCGCACGAACTCTTCATCCTCCGAAAAGGAGTGAAGAAGAATGATGGGCTGTTTTTCCGGAGAAAAATCGGGATTTTCCCGAATCATGCGGATAGCCTCGAGGCCGTCGATATAAGGCATGTGGTAATCCATGAGGATTACGTCGAAGGGCTCCCGGGCTTCTTCCAGAATCCGCAGAGCCTCCTGGGCGCTCCAAGCCTCCACGGTATCGATCCCCCAATGATGAAGCATTTCACTCAGAATAATCCGGTTATGTTCGTTGTCATCCACCGCCAGGGCCTTCGAAATGCCTTCGATAGTGCCATGATCGAGCATCTCCCCTTCCTCGCAAAAAACCTCCAGGGCGAAAAAGAAGACGGACCCCTCGCCGGGAAGGCTGTACAACTCGATGGCACCTCCCATTTTGCGAACAAGCTGATCCGAAATGACCAGCCCCAGACCGGTACCTCCGAAACGCCGGGTGGTGGAGCCATCGCCCTGGGAGAAGGCCTGGAAGAGCTTTTTCTGCTGGCTCTCGCTGATACCGATTCCGGTATCCCGGACAGCGAAAGTGAAGGTTCCTCTTCCGGGGCCCTGGGGAAGAAAACGGAGCTGCAGAGCCACCTCTCCTTTTTCGGTAAATTTCACCGCATTGCTCAGCAAATTCGCCAGCACCTGCTTCAATCGTACGGGGTCCACGAAGGCATAGCGAGGTATCCCGGAATCCAGATCCAGAAGAACCTCCAACTTTTTCTGATCCGCTCCGTACTTCACGATATGCATGCTCTGCCTCGCCAGCTCGATGATGTCGGTTTTCACGATCTCGAGATCGAGCTTCCCCGCCTCGATTTTGGAAAAATCCAGAATGTCGTTCACGATTTCAAGAAGGGTGTATCCCGAGACGTTGGCGTTCTCTACATATTGCTCCTGAGCGGGAGTGAGAGGAGTGTGCTGAAGAAGCTCCGTAAAACCGATAACTCCGTTGAGAGGCGTTCGTATCTCGTGGCTCATGTTGGCCAGAAATTCCGACTTCGCCTTGCTCGCGGCCTGGGCATTCTCTTTTTCCTCGACGAGCCTCCGCTCCAGCATTTGCCGGGTATGAAGATTCACCATGATTTCCGCGAAGATTTCCAGCAGAATCTTCTCCCTCTCGGAATAAACGTGGTATTCCGTGACGGAATCGAAACCGAGAAATCCCACGCACTCCCCCCCATCCATCATGGGCACCGTCATAAGGCTTTTGATTCCCTGGGGTTCGAGGATTTTCCGCACTCCGTCCTCCGGAGAAAGAGCAAAAACATCGGGAATATAAAGCACCTTCCCCTTCCGATGGTTCTCCACCCAATCCGGAATGGGCTCCAAAGGAACCGTCTGGAGATTTTCCTTCTCTGCGGAAATTCCCTCTTCGCACCATTCGTAGGTATTGGAACAGATATTTTTATCCCAATCATAGTCGAAAACGTAGGCTCGCTGGGCTCCCACGAAGCGGCTGATCTCCCCGAGGAAATACTCCACCCTTTCCGTCATTCCTTCCAGGGGCATATTGATGCAAGCCTTGGCGGTATGTATGAGCACCTCCTGCATCTTCGTCTGAAGCGCCACCTCCCGCTCCGCCCGCTTGCGCTGCGTAATATCCGTCATCACCGTGAGAAAATAGCGCTCCCCCTGGCTTTCGATAAACTCTCCGGAAAAAAGACCCTCCCGAATGTCTCCGGATTTGGTTCGCAGTTCCAGATCCATATTCTGAAAGGATTTTTGCTCCCCCAGTATGGCTCCTATCTTTTTGCGTTTCTCCGGATCCACGAAAAGATCCAGCTCCATGCTGGTCTTGCCGAGAACTTCCTTTCGGCGGAATCCGAGGGTCGTCAGAAAGGCCTGATTCACCTCCACGATCTTCAAATCCGAAATTCTGGTCACCGTCATAAGGGCGGGATTGCTTTCGAAAAGCTTGTTGAATTTCTGCAGGGCCTCCTGTTCCTTGGAGAGATCCTTGGAAATTCCGAAAAGAGCTTCCTTTCCGTTCCATTGACCGAACCATATCCGGGTTTCCACCGGCACGAGGGCACCGTTTTTCGCCTCCAGAGGAAGAGGACAGGTATTCCGCTTTCCCGCAAACATATCTTCGAAAATTTCTCTCGCTTCGTCTCGCAAATTTTCGGGGTGAAGATCGAGGATTTTAAGCTTTTGCAGCTCCTCCCGAGTATAGCCAAGTTTTTTCGTCACCCCCGGATTGGTATAGAAAATCTCTCCCTCCTGATTGCCGATAAAAATGAGATCATCCATGGTTTCGAAAAAGGTTCGGAAGTTCTTCTCGCTGATCTTGAGGCGCTCTTCGCTCTCCCTGCGCGCCGTAATGTCGCTGTGAGCTCCCGTCAAGCGGTAGGGGCGGCCCGTTTCGTCCCGAAGAGCCTCTCCTTTGGAGAGAATCCAGCGAAGGGAGCCATCCCGGTGCTTCATGCGAAATTCGAGAGAGTATTTTTTCAGCTCTCCCCGCATATAGCGTTGTATGTATTCCGAAACCCGTTCTTTATCCTCTTCGTAGAGAAGAGATTCGAAGGTTTCAAAGTCGTTTTGCAGCTCCTCATCCTCGTATCCCAGCATTTTCTTCCAGTTTTCCGAGAAAAAAATTTCTCCTTCCCGGATATTCCAGTCCCAAATACCGTCATCCGTACCCCGAAGAGCGAGCTGAAATTGCTCCCGCTGATTCCGAAGCTCCCGGAGTATACGCCTCTCCTCCGTAACATCCCGGCGAAAGCTCACGTATCCCCGCAACTCTCCTCGCATATCCCGCAGGGAATTGATCTTCGCCTGAACGACATACTCCTCGCCGTCTTTTCTTTTGTTGACGAACTCCCACTCCGCCCGCCCCTCTTTTCTCAAAAGCCGGTAGAGCTCTTCGTAATCTTCCGCATTCTCCGGGGAGGGAGAGAGAAAATGCGGTTTTTTACCCCGCACCTCTTCGAGAGCGTAGCCCGTGAGTTCTTCCGCCGCAGCGTTCATATAGGTGATGTTGAAAGCCGTGTCCGTTTCGATGATGGGTTCGTAAACCTGCTCCACGATATTGGAAAGATGATGGGCCTGTTCCTCCCGGAGCTTTCTCTCGTGAATATCCACATGCACCCCCACCATCCGGGAGGGCTTTTCTCCCTCCTTCATCGCATAGGATTTGCCTCGGCCGGATATCCATTTATAGGATCCGTCCTTACAGCGGAGGCGAAACTCCAGCTCGTAAGGCTCTCCGCATTCGACACACTTGCGAACTTCGGAAAGGACTTTCTCCCGATCTTCGGGATGCAACAACTCCGCCCAGGCTTCCGGGGTTTCCCCCACATCGCCTCTTTCGTACCCCAGCATGGCGTAGTTGCGGAAGCTGAAATAAATCGCACCGGTTTCCAAATTCCAATCCCAGTAGCCATGATCTCCCGCATCCAAAGCAAGGCTGAGTCTCTCCCGGTTTTCCCGCAGCTTCGTCTCCGCCTCCATGCGTTCCGTAATATCCCGGGCCGCCGCATAGATGAGCTTCCCCACGGGGCGGGAGCGCCATTCGATGAAACGATACGCCCCATCCCTGCTTCGATACCGGTTGACGAAATTTAGAACTTCCTTCTGCTCATCCAGCTCCGCCATGGCCTGCAGAGTTTTCTCCAAATCCTCGGGGTGCACGAAATCGAGAAACTTTCGCCCCTCCAGGTCTTTCCCCTCATAACCGAGCACGTTTCCCCAGGCCCTGTTGGTTTTCAGAAAATACCCCTCGGTATCGGCAATACAGAGGAGATCCAGATTTACCTCGAAAAAGTTTTCCAGCTCTTCGGCTCTCTTTTTTTCCAGGGTGACATCCACGAAAAGGGTGGTGAAATATTCTTTCTCGGAGGAAAAAACCTGCACCTGGTACCATTTTTTCAGGGGCTCCGAAAACTGCTCGAAAATTTCGCTTCCCCCTTCGAGGGCAACCCTGCCGTAAAAAGCTATCCAATCGAAGGCGGAGGACCTGATGTTCGGAAGAACCTCGGTTACACGATGCCCCACGAGAGTCTCTCTTTTCATCCCCGTGAGCTCTTCAAAGGCCCTGTTTACGTGGAGAAACTCGTAATCCTCGGGCTCTCCCTTCTCGTTCAGCACGATTTTGTGATACGCATAGCCCCAGGGCCAGGATTGAAGCATCTCCTTCACTTCCTGCATGGCCTTGGTATCATTCAAGATATTTTTCACGGGCTCACCCCATTTCGCTCTCGATGCTCTGATCTCTAAACAGCTTGCCCTCGAACCCCCAAAGGACGCTCCCGGGGACGCAAAAAGCTCGCCCCTGAAAACCCAAGTGATTTCAAGAAACAGGAGGAAAACACCTGGCAATTTTCTCCCCTTTACTTCATGGTACTATAAGGCTCATGGGATTCAAAACATTCCGACGTTTTTTTCAAAAAACCTCTCAGGCATCCTTTTTCTCTTCGGGCACCTCCACGAGATGTTTCCAGTAGCGCCGGGGCATGAAACGCCGCATCAGCTCGGGATTCTCCCGGCCTTCCACGCCCATGATGCGGTAGTACTCCCTCCAGAGAGCCTGCCAGTTTTCCTCCTCCGGAGAATTCCGGGGAATATCCTCTTTTTTGAGAGGCCCTATCCGCCAGGATCGGGAAGGAAAAAATACCAGGGCCTCTTCCCGCTTCAGATCGTGAACGATCCAGGGCATGTCGGGATAGCGTGCGGCAAAATGATCTCCCAACAGGGGAAGCACCCGAAAATCCGGCTCCAGGGAGGCGTAATACCCCTCGGCAATCTTCCGAAACCTCAGGAGCCCTTCGAGACGATGAGACTCCCGAAGCACGCTCCGCTCCGCCTCCCAAACCTGTCTCACCACCGGCGAGAGGAGATCCTTCTCCATCTCCTTTCCTCCATTGGCTACGAGGGATACATAGCGCAGAAGAAGAATTTCCGTATTCTCCCGGTCCTGCAGCCAGGCCCGGTAAAAGCGCTTCCGCCCCAGGGGAGAAAATTTGGTGCAGAGATAGCTCCACACCCGGGAAGAGTGGGAGGGATTCGTAGAAATATCCTCCGGATCTCCGAGAACTCCCCGGCGGCACCGCCAGGGAGGAGCGGCGGCGGCGGGGAGAATTCTTCGGCTCCAGGAAGCGTA
>DAIPKP010000137.1:0-4032 GCA_036769705.1 Synergistaceae bacterium | reverse complement strand
GAAGGACGACAGCCTGCTTTCCAACACCCTCTTTTTCGTTTACGGCGATCACGGCATGGTGGATAGCCAGCATATGATGGCCCCCAACAATCCCTACCAGGCGGTAAGCCTCCGAAGCGAGGAATCTCTGGAGACCTTTTTTATCGATCATCTCAATACAATACTGGGATTGAACACCTGGGAGAAAGGGACCTCCTTAAAGGGACGCCTTTTCGGCTGCGACGACCGCACTCTTCCCCGGGAAGCCGCCTTTCCCTTCGATTTCAATTTCTGGCAATCTCCGGAAACCGCAGATCTCGTTCACCAAGCTTCCTCCTGGGCGGATGAAGTGCTTCGAAAAACGGAAAAACGCCTTGCAGAAGCTCTACATAACCGTTACTGGTGGATTTTTCCTCTCTGGTCCCCGCTTCTGGATGCTCCCCTGAAAAAACTCCTGGCAGAGTACAAGCCTCTTCTACGGGATTTTCTTGTCCGCCTTCGCCTGCGGGGTATTCCCGAGTACCAGCGCCAGGTCCGAGATTTCCGTCGGCACTTTTACGATGAGCATATCCGGCTGATTCACGGAGGAAGCGTGCGCAACAACGCAGAACTCTTTCTTCCCGGAAGAGATGCCCAGGGCAATCCGGATTGGAGCATACGCCCCTCCCCGGAAGAGATACGTACCGCCGTTTATCCTTCGGGGAAAACCCTTTTGGAGGGCCTGGAAGCGATAAAAGGAGTGGGATTGATTTTTATTCGGGAAAACAACTCTCTCTTGAAGCCCTGGGGAGCTCTTTCCGGAGAAATGTTCATTTCGGTACGTGACCGCTACGGAAACGAAGGCGAAATTCGCGTACGCCCCCGGAAAAGATCTCCGCAAAAACTGGAGTTCGCCTATCTTCCCCTTACGGAGCGGGATCCCTTGGGATATTTTTCATTCTCTCCGCACCCCTTCAAGGGATCGTTTCATTCCTTCGAGGAGTGGAACGATTTTTCCGTAGAAGCCCGGCACGGCTATCCCAATGTTCCGGGAGGCATCGGGACCTATCTCTACAGTACCAATCCCGCCCTGGGGGACGTGCTGATCATGCACAGCCAGGGATGGAACTTCGGAGCCTATGCGGGAAATCACGGGGGCATTCACTGGGGGGAGAAAATGACCTTCCTCCTGGTTTCGGGCCCCCAGGTTACCGAGGGACCCCTTATGGCCCGGGACAAGGAGGGTGCGCTTCATTACCCCACCCTTCTCGACATGGTTCCTACCGCCCTGGAGTGGCTCGGTTACGGGCCCAAAGCCCTTACCCGGTTTTCCCGGGAAGCCTTTCAACCCTATTTGGAGGAATGGCGAGCAAACCAGAGAGAAGAAGCTACGGAATACTATCCGGAGATTCGGGATTTCCAGGAGCTTCTGGAAGAATTCCATTTGGGAGACCTGGATCTGAAAGATTTCCGCAAGGAGGTATACGAACTCCTGGAGTTTATGGATACCCAGGAATATCCTCCTTTTCCGGATTATCGGCTTCAGGAAGAAGATGGATTGCCTCTCTGCATTTCCGGAGAATGCAAATAATCTCCCCAAAAACAGATCCCGGCTCAAAGACCCGGAACCTACTCAGAAGATCTTTTTTGTTATATCATTAAAGCACTATCGAAAAAACACCTCATGGGGGAGAAGCCATCACTTTTAATAAGGCCAAGCGACCTCATTTCGGAGCTTCGAGAAAAGAAAGGAGCGTGTCATGAGCGGATATTTTGAGAACAAAGTGGCGGTCGTTACCGGAGCCGCATCGGGAATAGGCCTTGGGATAACGGAGCGTCTTCTCTCCCAAGGAGGGCGGGCGGTATTCATGGCGGACATTACCGAGGAAAATCTGGAACGGGAAGCGGCCCGGCTGAGGGAGCTCCATCCGGACAAGATTTTTCCCATGCTTACGGATGTCACCAAGAGCAGCCAGGTTACGGAAATCCTTAGGGCCGCCAAAGATTTGGACGGGCATCTGGATTTCGTCTTCAACAACGCCGGCAGAGGAGCCACCCTTCCTACCGAACAGGTGACCCTCGATCTCTGGAGACACATTCTGGATCTCAACGTCATGGGCGTGGTTCACGGTACCTATGGAGCGATTCCCATTATGCGGGAACAGGGGTTCGGGCATATCGTCAATACCGCCTCCCTGGCGGGGCTCGTTCCCATTCCCTACCAGGCGGTCTATGTGGCCAGCAAGAGCGCGGTTATCTCCATGACCGAAAGCCTGCAGTACGAACTGGAGTGCGAAGGCCTTCAGTTCAGCGTTATTTGCCCCAGCAACATACAAACCCCCATTTTCGGGGATCTGGCGCCTCCTCCGGATTCCATAAGCGTAAACGAAGCCATGGACTACATTTTTCAGGAATTGGCGCGACCTTCCCTGGTGATAGCCCTTCCGGAATCCGCCCGGAATGTTTCCCTCTATTACCGAACCCGCCGAGAGGAATTCGACGAGTTTATGCGCGGTATGGCCAAGGAGCGCCGGGAAAACTACCGCACCAAGGGAACGTATTTCTAAAAAAGAGAAGAAAGAATGAAACCCTTTCCAATAATTGAGATTTTTGTTTCAAGCTACGATTCCGGAAAAAACAGCCCCGGAGAAAGAAATTTGCCATGAAAAGCTCGTTTCTCCTGAAAAAAAGGGATTTTTCGCTTCAGGTCATTCTTCTGTTGATAGCAAGCATGACCATGCTGCTTACCGGAGCGCTTCTCTTTCCCATCGGTGCGGGAAAACTCCCCTACTACGAAAAAGGGCTTTACGGATTGCTCCTTTTCATTTTCGCCCTTCAGATAATTATCCTCGGCGAAACCCCCTTGGGGCGCATGAAAAAATCGAAGATTCTTCTTTTTCTGGGAACCCTCGTGGCGGCTACGGGGATCATCACATGTTTTATCCCCGATCTTCTCGGAGAAATTCCCCGGTTTACGCTTTTCCTCTGTTTCGGCCCCGGAGGACTGTTTCTGCTCCTGCACATGATTTTTTCTCCGGAAAAACTGCGAACCTGGATGCGATACGGAGGCATTTTCCGTCATCTTGTTCTGGCCTGCGGAAGCGTTTACTCCTTTTCGGTGCTCATGGGATCGCTTCTCTGGAATCCCCGCACACTCTCCCTTCCTCTTACAGCCCTGGGAGCCCTGTTTTACGGAATTGCTCTTCTCTACCTCGCCCTGGTCCTGCACAAAATTCATGGCACCTACCCCGAAAGCCGGGAAATGCGTGAAGCCCCGGGAGATCTCACTCCGGATCAAACCATGCTTTTCGTGACGGGCATTTTCATGATTCTCCTGGGGGTGTTGCTGGTGCCGGTATCTTTCGGCATGCTCCCCTTTTCCGGAAGCGCCCAGCTCGGCCTTTTGATGGTGATTTTCGCGGTCCAGATGCTCGCCTTCGGCAACACCCCCCTAGGAGCCTTTCCCCGATCCTGGCTCATGCTCTTCCTGGGCCTTTTCTTCGGAGCCCTCGGCATCATCTCGTGCATTATTCCGGGGATCCTGGTAAAGCTCCTGACAATTCTCGTGGGAGGGCTGAACATCCTCGGAGGTTCCCTGATGCTGGGAAAATTATGCCTCCCCCTCCTGGAAAGAAAAAAATCGCCCCGAACCCCTCTTCCCGGAATTCTCGTAAAACTTTACATCACCCAGCTGATCATGAATTTGCTTTCCATTCTCTTCGGCACCTCCATGTTCTGCTCCCAGCTTCTTCCGGGACACATCATCGGAGTTATTCTTACCGCCAACGGAGTGGCTCTTCTCTACCTGCTGTTCCTTCTGCTTCGTATAGAGAAAATGAAGAACTCCGGAACGGAGTGCTCCTGAGCCCTTAGCTGTAAGAAACAAAGAAAGAGCCTTCTCCTCAAGGAAAAGGCTCTTTCTTTTGGAATCAACAACCGGTTTACGTTTTTTCTGATACTTTCTTCCCGGTTTCTGTGGCATGAGAATCGCACCTTTTTTCGACACTTCCGGTTGACGCGCATATCATGCGCATGATACGATAATTTTGACAAGGGGGGTGATGAGATCGGCAG
>DAIPKP010000037.1:0-23446 GCA_036769705.1 Synergistaceae bacterium | reverse complement strand
CGATGCGGTGGCCTTCGCTTCGGGCATGGGCGCCATAACCACGGGGATTCTTTCGCTTTTGAAACCCGGAGATCACGTGGTAGCGGGAGATGTCCTCTACGGAGGCACCTTTACCTTTCTCAAGGAGGAGCTCCTTCGAAGCGGGGTGGACGTAACCTTTACGGATGTGGCAAATCCCGAAGCGGTGCGACAGACATGCCGCCCCAACACCTCCATGATTTACGCCGAAACCATAACGAACCCTCTCATGGGGATCCCTCCCCTATCGGAGTTGGGCGCTCTCGCCAGAGAAAAAAAGGCTCTTCTCGTGGTGGACAACACCTTTGCCAGCCCTCTGCTCTGCCGTCCCGCAGAGCACGGAGCGGACCTGGTGCTTCACAGTACCACGAAATATTTCAACGGACACAGCGACGTGACCGGAGGCATCGCCATGGGCTCCCGGGAAATCACGGAGAAGGTGCGGCGCGGCAGAACCCTCCGGGGAGCCTGCATGAGCCCCTTCGATGCCTGGCTTACTCTTAGAGGAGCTCGTACCCTGGCGCTGAGAATGAAAGAGCATTCGAAAAACGCTCTCGCCCTAGCGGAGGCTTTGGAAAAACACGAAAAAATCGTGAGAGTCCACTATCCCGGCCTGGCCTCGCATCCTCATCACGACCTCGCCCGGGCTCAATTCGGGGAATTGTTCGGAGGGATGCTCAGCGTGGAGATCGAAGGGGGCCTCAAAGCCGTGGATACCCTTATCCGGGAGTTGCAACTGGTGGAATTCGTTCCCAGCCTTGCCTGCCTCACCACCACCATAAGCCCTCCCGCCAGAACTTCTCACCGGGGACTCACTCCGGAGGAGCGCAAGGCCAAAAATATCAGCGATGGGCTGGTACGTATCTCCGCGGGAATCGAAGATTCCGAAGATGTTATTCGAGACTTTGAGAAAGCTCTCGAAAAAATCTAACTTCTTCGAATATCCGGAGAAAAATTTTTTTGAGAACTTCTATACAGGACAATTCCTCAATGAGAGGAGCTAGGGAATGCAAAACACCGTCTCAGTGGATTCTCCTCATAACAAAGTACTTCTCATAGCCGATGACGATGCGGTCAGCCTTCGCCTTCTTTCCTGGCACCTTCGGGAAATGGGGGAGATCGTAACGTGCCTGAACGGCACCTCCGCTCTGGAAAAATCGGTGCAAATGCTCCCGGACATGATTCTGCTCGATGTGGCCATGCCGGAAATGAACGGATACGAAGTCTGCCGCAAATTGAAGGCCCTGCCCCAGACGAGAAACATTCCGGTTATTTTTATAACCGGAATGGACGACGAAAAGGCCGAAGCCGAAGCTTTTGCGGCGGGAGCCGTGGATTTCGTGACGAAACCTTTCAAGCCCGAGGTGCTTCGGGCCCGAACGGGAACGCACCTCGAACTGAAAGGTTTCCGGGACGAGCTTGAAAAACAGGTGCGGCAAAGAACCAGGGAACTTCAGAAAACGCAGATGGAAATTCTCCGAAGGCTTGCCATGGTTGCGGAGTATCGGGATTCCTATGCGGAGGCCCATTTGAGCAGAATGCGCAAGGTGGCGGAACTTCTCTGCCGCTCCCTGGGAATGGATTCGGAAATTACCGAGGAGATCGCTTCGGCCACCATTCTGCACGATTTGGGCAAAATTGCCGTCCCTGACAGTATTTTGCTGAAACCGGGAAAGCTTACTCCCGAAGAATACGAGGTCATGAAACGACACCCCCTTACGGGAGGCGAACTTCTGGAGGGGCTCAACTCTCCTCTTTTCCGCACCGCCCGGGAGATCGCCCTGACACATCACGAAAAATGGAACGGCACCGGATATCCTGCAGGACTCGCGGGAGAGGAGATTCCCCTGGGAGGGCGCATCGTGGCACTCTGTGACGTTTTCGACGCCCTTATCCAGGAACGCCCCTATAAAAGCTCCTGGACTCCGGATGAAGCGTTTCAGGAAATCTCCCGAGGAAGGGGAACGCATTTCGATCCGGATTTGACGGATCTTTTTCTCTCTCTGGAAAAGGAAATCCGAAAGATTTACCTTTGAGGATTCCCCGCTTCATCATCCACTTTCCGGCAAGATCCCCGGATTTGGATGTATTTCGAGAAAAGGAGAACCACAAATGAGCACTCTTCGAAAGATGCAAGGAATAATCCTGTGGGGAGGCCTTTTTCTTTGCGCCCTTTTTCTTGCTCCGGATATTTCTTTCGGAGCGGAAATTTTCTTCGTATCCAGCTATCACGAGGGAGATATGTGCGGCCAACCCCAGTATGATGCCGCCATGGAAGCCCTGAAACAGAGCGATATCCCGGATCTTTCCTTCCGGGGTTACTACCTGGATTCCCGCCGTCAGAACCCCGAAAAAGTTCAGGAGGAAACCGCGAAAATCCTCCGGGATCTTCGGGAATGCAAGCCCGCTTTGGTAGTGACCATTGACGATCTCGCCTTCGCAAAGCTGTACGAAGAGGTGCTCGCTCACCCCTCCATGTATCTCGTATTCACCGGATTGAACCGCCCGGTGGAGGAATATCATGCCAAGGTTCCCTTTCTGGATGCCAAGGGACTTCCCGAAGCCAATATCACCGGGGTTTACGAATACCTTTTCATGAAGGAACAGATGGAAATGCTGGAGGTTCTCCTGGAACGACCCATCGATAAAGTCGGGGTGCTCCATTCCACGGATCCCGTGGGAAGCATTCTGAAAAAACAGATCGCCCAGGAGCTTCAAACTACTTCCTACGGGAAAAAACTGGTTTTTTACGAGGCCCGAAATCTTGAGGAGACCCTGGAACAGGCTCGAAAAATGGGAGAGGATGCTACTATGGATGCCTGGATTCCCGTCACCATGTCCGTACCGGACTCCTCGAAGGGAATCCATCTCACCATGGGAGATCTCGCAAAGCCCATGATGGAACGCATTGCCAAGCCCGATCTGGCTCTCAACGTTTCCTTCACGGAGCTGGGATTTTACGGCGGAGTGAGCGTCAACTTCTACCAGATGGGATTTCAGGCAGGGCTTATGGGGGTGAAGCTACTGAAGGGGCATCCTATTGAAAACGTTCCCATTGAAAACGCCAGGAACTCCCTTATCGCCATCAACCGAACCCGCATGCGCGAGCTCGGCATTCTTCTTCCTCAGGATTTTGGAGGAATCGTGGATATTTTTCTGGAATGAATCCTTTTTTCTTTCTGAAATAACCTGACGCCATGAAAGATCTCTTTCCAGCTCTTTTTTACCTCATAGCATCGGGATACATATTTTTTCTCGTCTTTCTGGGTATTCTTTTTCCTCCGGAGCTCTCTTCGTCCGGGAAGAAAAAGCATGATGTAGTGCTGCTTCTTCTTTTCGCGGGAGGCTTGCTTCTGAACTTTCTCTCCCGGGCTTTTTTCCTCCCTCCTCTCGCGGAGAGAATTCTTCACTCCGGGAGCCTTCTTCTGACGGCAGGAGCGGGGTTTTTCCTTTTCTATCCTCACATTTTTTCAGAAAAACTTTGCACCCTCGCTTTTCTCGGAGGAGGAGGACTTCTCCTTTTCGAAAAACCCTTTTTCGGAGGAACCCTGCTTTGTCTCGGAGGAATCTACACTCTTCAAAACGCCTTTTTTCCCGAAGGCTTTTCTCCGAAAAGGAGACTCTTTTTCGGAGGACTCGGGGCCTTCTTCACCGGAGAGGGCCTTTCCATCCTTCTTTTCTCCTACGGAGCTCCCTTTTCCCTCTCCGCAGCTTCTCTTGTACTATCTTTCATAGGGGTGCCTCTCTTCGCCTATGCCATAATCCGGGGAAAGACCTTTTCCCGGAAGACCTCCTGGCTTTTAACGAGCAGCCTCCTTCTGTACACTCTCTTTTCCCTTTTCGGAAGTCTTGGCATTCTCCACATGCAGGAGAGCTACCACGAAAAAATTCTTCGTGAAGCGGACAGCCCCTTGGAAGTATTGAAAAACAAGTTTCTTTTTTTCGAAAACACCGGAGCCATTTTGGCTAAAACGGTAGCTTCGGACGCCAGCCTCATTGCGGCAATTCCCGAAACTTCTTCTTCTCTGGATATTCGCCTTCGGCTTCTCAACCGCCGAATCGGTTCGGACATCGTTTTTCTGATGAATCACAGAGGAGAGGCCTTCGCCTCTTCGGACCCCCTTCTCAAGGGGAAAAACTACGCCTTCCGCTCCTATTTCCAGGAAGCCATGGCAGGAAAAAGCGGCTTGCTCTACGCCAGGGGCATTTCCACGAAAACCAAGGGGGCCTATTTTTCCCGCCCCCTGGTGGATGCGGAAGGAAATATTATCGCCGTGCTGGTG
This sequence comes from Synergistaceae bacterium, assembly GCA_036769705.1. GTDB lineage: Bacteria > Synergistota > Synergistia > Synergistales > Aminiphilaceae > DAIPKP01. Next base: position 19,145 of record DAIPKP010000037.1, on the reverse strand, counting down.
GTGAAAACGAACCTGCTTCCGGTATTCGGGGATTTTATCAAGGCTCACGACATTCTCATGCATCAAAAAGGAGTGGTTTTTCTCGGCCCCGAGGAGTTCGAGGACAAGAATTTCCCGGGAGATTTCCAGAGAGAGCATTTTATCAGCGGCTCTTTACCCCTTCCCGGAGGCAATTGGGAGATCACGAAGCTTATTTCGCCGGAGCCCATCTTCGCCTACCGGAGAATCCTTTTTTCCTTCTATATGCTGATTGCTCTCCTCGTGCTTCTTCTGCTTCTTCGTTACATCCAAACGAATCAGCTCATTCAGAAACTCCAGCAGGAGATACGGGAGCGGCAGGCAGCGGAAAGAGCGGAACGCGCTGCCCGGAGCAGTGCGGAAGAGATAAACCGCCTTCTGAAAGAAGAACGAAACCGTGCCCAGATTCTCGCGGAAGAGGCCCGGGAAGCGAGCATGGCAAAAACCACCTTTCTTACCAACATGAGCCACGAGATACGCACTCCGCTCAATGCGATCCTCGGCATGATCGAGCTTCTTCTCGAAACGGAGCTCGACGAAGAACAGCGGGAATATGCGGAGATCGTGCAGACAAGCGGGGACGTCCTCCTTGCCCAGATCAACGATACCCTGGATTTTTCCAAGATCGAGGCGGGCCGGATAAAGCTGGAATTTCTTCCGTTCTCTCTTGCCCCTCTGCTTGAGAATATGGTATCCATGCTCGCCCCCAAGGCGGAAGAAAAAAATCTGCAATTCCGTTTTTCCCTGGATTCCCGGATTCCCCAAAATCTTGTGGGGGACGCCCTTCGGCTTCGGCAGGTGCTGATCAACCTCCTCGGAAACGCCATCAAATTTACCTCCTCGGGAGAGGTGGATTTTCAAGTCTCTCTGGAATCCCAGGCTTCCGAATCCTTGAAGATCCGCTTCTCCGTGCTGGATACGGGAATAGGCATTTCCAGGGAAAATATGAAAAACCTTTTCAAGGCCTTCGAACAGGCGGATACCTCCACCACCCGGCGATTCGGAGGCACAGGGCTGGGACTGGCTATCAGCAAACGCCTTGTGGAGCTTATGGGAGGAGAGATTGGCGTGGAAAGCAAAGAGGGGGAGGGCTCCCTCTTCTGGATTTCTCTCCCCTTCCTCAAGGCAGAAAAAAAAGAACTTCCCAAGAAAAAGAGGGCTCTCGAAAAACTTTCGGGAACCTCCGGCGAAAAGGGTGAAACAAAGCGCATCCTCCTGGCGGAGGATAACCCCATAAACCGGAGGGTAGCTCTGACCATGCTTGAAAAAATAGGCTATCTCACGGAAACCGCAGAAAACGGCGTGGAGGTTCTGGAGCGTACCGAAGGCCGGAATTTCGACCTCATTCTTATGGATATCCAGATGCCCGAGATGGACGGCTTCGAAGCCACCAGACTTTTGCGGGATCGGGAAAAGCTGGAGAAGAGAGAGAAAATTCCCATCATCGCCATGACCGCCCACGCTCTTGCGGAATACCGGGAAAAATGCCTCGCCGCAGGAATGGACGATTACGTGACCAAGCCCGTAACGCCGAAAAATTTGCAAAAAATCCTCCAAAAACATTTGGAGAGAGCAAAATCCGAGGACCAGAAGGAGCGGCAGAAAGACATGCCCTCTTCTCCAAAAGGCGGAGAAGAGGCCCCGGCAACGCCTCCCCTCTTCGAAGAAGCGAAAGCTTTGGAAGAGGTTGAGGGAGACCGGGAATTCCTCCGGGAGCTTGTGCGGCTCTTCGTGGAAACCCATGAAAAAACCGGGGAAAAATTGCGTAAGCTGGAAAAGGAAAACGATTGGGAGGAAGGAATAGCCCTGGCACATTCCCTGAAAAGCTCTTCCGCAAATTTGGGATTTCTGCGCCTCGGCGAAGAAGCCCGACAAACGGAAAGAACCCTTCGGGAACAGCTTGCCGCAAAAGAACCGGAAAGCCGGGATATTCCGCAAAAAACTCTCGAGACCCTGGGCATCCTGGTGGAACAAACGGTGTTTTTTGCAAAAACGGAGATTCTTTGAGCTCTCGACGTGAAACCCAACTTCGCCGGCTCTGTTCTTCCGAAACGTACTCCAAAAAAGATTCCCGATTTTTTGCGAAACAATCCCGGGAAAAAGGCCCCGAAAAAACGTTATCCGCAAATGACACGGATCACGCGAAACGGCCCAAAGACCCGAAAAGAGCCGTGTCATTTGCGATCATATAGTGCCCCCCGAGGAGCTCTTTCCGCCCTCGAAGCCTTACAACTCCACGGAACTTCCTGCCGCTGCCCAGGAAACCGGGGAAAAACGTTTTGCCATAGTCAGAGCTACGTCCACTCCGGTACAGTGATTCGGCCGCCACTGTCGAACCTCGAAACGCTCCTCCAGGGCATGAAGAACCTTTTCCACGAATTCTCCGGACTGCCCCTTGAGATGCATTCCTCCCTGAACGACGTGAAAGCTCCGGCTTCCCGTGCGGCGAACCGCTTCATCGAGGATATTCACCACCCCGGAATGAGCACATCCCAAAAGAAGAGACCAGCCGAAACGGCCTTCCACCAAAAGGGAGAGATCATCCTCGAAGGGATCCGGTATCCATTCCCCCTTCTGATTCCGTACCTGTAGAGACGGCGTGAAGGGAACGAAAGCGGGGTCTCGTCTTTCTGGAGGCACCACCAAGGCATAGACTCCCGGAAGAAGCTCCTCAGCCCCCTGAAGAGAATGAAAAAGCGTCGTCACCTGGGCGAGAGAAAAACCCAGAGGGACCCGAACTCCCCGGCGAAGACCGAAGCGCTCCACGCCGCAGGCAACATGCCCGTAAAGAGGAATATTCCATCCCTGGCGGAGAAGCACCGGAATCCCCCAGGTGTGATCGTAGTGCCCATGACTGCATACGAGGAAGTCCAGATCGCTTCCGGAAATTCCGAGCATGGAGAGATTCTGTTCCAAGGCTCGCCCCTGTCCCGCATCGAAAAGAAGCGTTCCCCGAGGCGTTCGAAGAATCTGGGAAAGCCCGTGTTCTCCCAAAAGATTGCGATTTTCCGTATAGTTATCCACCACGACCTGTACCTGCATAAAGATTCCTCCATTTCTTTCCGTACCCGGGGATTTTTCCCGAAAGAGTTCCCCGGAACGGATCTTATACTTTTTGTCTACCGAAAAAAAAGCTTTTTCCAGAATTTTTTTTGCACCGCTATTCTTTTCCTTCTTATGCAGTATAATGTCCCCTGCCCCTTGAGGCAAAGGACAGATACGAAAGGCAGGAACTTCATGACACAGGCGAACCGCATCCGCAACGTAGCTATCGTTGCGCATATCGATCACGGAAAGACCACCCTCATCGATGCCATTTTCAGGGCCTCCCATACGTTTCGGGAAAACGCCCGCATCGAAGAACGGGTAATGGACAACAACGCCCTGGAACGCGAACGGGGCATTACCATCCGGGCAAAACACTGCACGGTTGCGTGGGAAGATTACCAAATCAACATTATCGACACCCCGGGACATGCAGATTTTTCCGGAGAGGTGGAACGAGTGCTCTCCATGGTGGACTCGGTGCTCCTTCTGGTGGATGCCTGCGAAGGCCCCATGCCCCAGACCCGGTACGTTCTCATGAGAGCTCTCGCTCTGGGCTATAACCCCATGGTATTCATCAACAAGGTGGACCGCCGGGGAGCGGACCCGGATTTAGCTCTGGATAAAACCTTCGACCTTTTCCTGGAACTCGGCGCCACGGACGAGCAGGCGGATTTCCCCGTACTGTATGGCTCCGCTCTCCGGGGATGGGCCTCCAAAGAGACGAACCCGGAAGACAAGGAATCCATGGAAGATCTTTTCCGGGCCATCATCGATCACGTTCCGCCTCCTGCGGTGCGCCCGGAGGAACCCTTTCTCATGCAGATCAGCACCCTGGCATGGAATGACTATATCGGCCGTATCGGTTGCGGCAAGATTCTCCAGGGAAGCATTGCCCGGGGAGAGGCTTTTACCAAATACCAAACCGCTTGGATCAGTAAGGGGAAAAAAAGCTGGGAAGTACAGCAGAGTCGCTCGGAGCGAACGGTTCATCTCTGGACTACCCAGGGGCTGGAACGCACCGAAATGGAAGAAGCCCATGCGGGGGATATCGTCTGGATCGCGGGACCCGAGGAGATCGGCATAGGGGATACCTTCGCCTCTCCAGAGCTGGAAAATCCCGCTCTCCCCCCGCTGGATATCGAGGAACCCACGGTATCCATGTTCTTTCTCGTAAACAACGGCCCCTTTGCGGGACAGGAAGGAAGAGCCATTACCCTGCGCCAGCTTCGGGAGCGCCTGGAACGGGAACAAAAGGTGAACGTAGGACTTCGGGTGGAGGATCTGGGACGTCCGGACGGGCTCAAGGTCTCCGGCCGGGGAGAGATGCACCTGGGCATTCTCATTGAGGAAATGCGCCGGGAGGGACTGGAGTTTTGCGTATCCCCTCCGGAGGTTATCACTACCCGGGATGCGGAAGGGAACCTCCTGGAGCCCATCGAACAGCTTATCGTGGATATCCCCGAGGAATTTCAGGGAGCGGTTATCGAAAAACTGGCAAGACGCAAGGGAGAACTCTTGAGCGTTCACGTGGGAAACACCGGCACCATCCGGTTGGAATTTTCCATTCCCACCCGGGGACTCATAGGCTACCGCAACGATTTTCTTACGGACACCAAGGGACTGGGCATTATGTCCTCCCGGCTGCTTCAATACGATCTCTGGCGAGGAGATGTTTCCTCCCGGACCCGAGGCTCCATGGTAAGCATGGAAACCGGAGAGGCCACGAGCTACCAAATCGAAAATCTGCAACCCCGGGGAGTGCTTTTCGTCTCCCCCATGGAACGCATATACCAAGGCATGGTAGTGGGAGAACACAGCCGCCCCGGAGATATTCCCTGCAATCCCACCAAGAAAAAACATCTTACCAACATGCGCTCCGCCACCAAGGACAACACGGTGGTACTCAACGTACCCCGAAAGATGGGGCTCGAAGAAGCTTTGGAATGGATAGCCTCGGACGAGCTCATCGAAGTAACCCCCGAAAGCATCCGAATCCGCAAATCCGTTCTCAATGCGGAAGAACGGCGGAAGGCGGCAAAAAGAAAGGTGGAATAACGTATGACGGGTCCAACCGTATCCCCCTCTCTGGGAGGCGTTATCCTGGGAGGAGGATACGCCTCCCGCATGGGGCGCTGCAAGCTCCTCCTTCCTCTGGAGGAACGCACCGCCCTGGAACATGCGGTACATACCATGCGGCAGAGCGGCATCGAACATATTATCGTGGTTTCCGGACATTACGAAAAAGAAATGCGCTCCTCCGTGGAAGCCCTGGGAGCCATTTCGGTACACAATCCCCGGTACGATGAAGGCATGTTCTCTTCGGTTCAGGCAGGGCTTGCGGCACTCCCCCCTTCGGTAGAAGCCTGTTTTCTCCTTCCCGGGGACATTCCTCTGGTGAAGGAGAGCACCTATCGGAAACTACTCGAGGGCCGGAAACCGGAGACTTCCTTGATTATCCCCGCTTTCCGGGGGAAAACGGGGCATCCTCCTCTCTTCGAGGCATCCCTGGTTCCCTCCATTCTGAACTGGAAGGGCGAGGAGGGACTTCGAGGAGCCTTTCAGGCCTTCGCCCCCGAGCCCCTGCTGGTTCCCGTGACGGATCAGGCCATACTGCTGGATATGGACACCCCCGAGGATTACGAACAGCTCCAGGTCTATGCGGAACGCCGAGGACTCCCCACGGAGGAGGAATGCCTGGCTCTCTGGGACCTGGCGGAAACCCCCGAAAACGTCCGGCTGCATTGCCGCACGGTTCAGGCAGGAGTAGTTATTCTAGCCATGGAACTTCTGGGAAAGGGATACTCCCTCAACGTGGAGCGCCTCGCCACGGCAGCGCTCCTTCACGACATAAGCAAGGGCCAGGCTTCCCATGCCAAACGGGGAGCCGCTTTTCTGGAAGATCACGGCTACGCCTCCCTGGCTCCCCTGGTAGCACATCACATGGACCTTCCGGAAAAACTCTCCCCTCAAACCGCTTTGGAAGAGGAGATCCTTTACTGTGTGGATAAACTGGTGGAAGACACTTCCTACATGCCCCTGGAAAAACGCCGGGAAATGAAAAAAGCCTGTTTCAAGGGAAGGCCCGAAGCATTGAAAGCCATGGAACGAAAAATGCAGCGGGCCGAGAAGATTCAGAACGCCCTGGAAGAAAAAATCGGGAAATCCCTGGAAAGCATGCTTGGAGGTATCCACCCATGGGCATGATCTATCTCATTCGGCACGGAGAGCCCCAATTCGACAACGGCCACGGAGTAACCCGGGATCCCGAAGGCCCCCGGTATTACGGCTCCCTGGATCTGGAACTGAGCCGGGAGGGGCGGGAACATGCGGCGTCCCTGCAAAACCCCCTGGAGCATCTTCGGGAAGGCTCCCTGGTGACGAGCCCCATGATCCGGGCCCGCCACACGGGAGAGCTCATCTTTCCAAATAAACCTTACGAGGTGGAGGAGAACTTCCGGGAAATCGATTTGGGAGAGTGGGAAGGACGCACCTTTCAGGAGGTCAAAGAAGAGGACCGCATGGCTTTCGAAGAACGCTGGAACCATCTGGACACCTTCCGGAGCCCCGGAGGAGAGAGCTTTCAGGATCTTCGGGAACGGGTGATCCCCGCTTTTCGGGCTCTGCTGGAAAAGGAGCTCCCCTCCCCTCTCGTCATAACCGCCCATGGAGGGGTTTTCCTGGTGATTCTTCAGGAGATTCTGGAGATCCCCCTGCAGAGGGTTTTCTCTCTAAGGCAGGATTACTGCGGAGTACACGTGCTGCAAAAGCAGAAAAAAGGAACCCTCGCCCTTCGACAGCTTAACTGGCATCCGGAAATTCTCTAGCTATTCCGGGAAAATGCAAGGTCGTACATTTTTGCTGGAAAAATAAAACGAAAATAGGTATAATGTCTTCTACAACCCAGGGTTGTCTACAATATTCCTGACGCACACTCCTGGGAAAATTCTTTCCAGGAGGTGGCGACATCATGAAAATTACCCGCGCAACCGCAGTAGTGGACACCCATACAGGAGGAGAGCCCACCCGGCTTATTATCGGAGGCGCTCCCTACATACCGGGAAAAAGTATCAGCGAAAAATGGGTCAACGTACATAAAAACTTCGATGATTTCCGAATATACACAACCTGCGAACCCCGGGGGCACGGAGATATGGTTTCGGCTCTCTTCGTTCCTCCCGTTCATGAAGAAGCCCATTTCGGCATCATTTTCCTGGAAACCGGAGGGGGCATTACCATGTGCGGCCACGGCTCCATCGGCGTGGCCCGGGCGGCGGTGGAGCTGGGATGGATTCCCAAGACCGAACCCTTTACCGAAGTGGTGCTGGACACCCCCGCAGGGCTTGTAAAGCTCTACGTGGAGGTCAAAAACGGCGAGGTGGGAGAGGTGGCTCTCCATAACGTGCCGAGTTTCCTTTACAAAAAGGACGTATCTCTCCAGGTTCCCTCCCTGGGAAAGGAAATCCTCCTGGACATCTCCTTCGGGGGAAGCTTTTTCGCCCTTCTTCCGGTGGAATCCGTGGGACTCTCCATAGATTCCAAGGATAGTGCCAAGCTCGTTTCTCTGGGCTTGGAAATTCGGGAGCTTCTGAACGAAAACATTTCCGTGGCTCATCCCACGGAAAGCCACATCAAGCGGGTGGAGCTCGTGGAATTCTACTCCCAGAAGGATAGAAACACCGCGAGCAATGCGGTGATCTTCGGCGAGGGATCCCTGGATCGCTCCCCCTGCGGCACGGGAACCAGCGCCAAAATGGCTACCCTCGCTGCCAAGGGGAAACTCGACCCGGAAGAGATGTTCAACTACTACAGCATCACCGGGAGCGTCTTCCGGGGAAGCTACAAGCCGGGGCCCAAGGTGGGAGATTTCGACACCGTGCTTCCCACCATCCGGGGAAAGGCTTACGTAACGGGATTCAACTACCTGGTGCTTACGGAAGAAGACGAACTCGGAAGCGGTTTCGTCCTGCAGCGCTAGCTCCTCGCATCCTCACCGCAAAGAGAGAATGGAAAAGGCCGAAGGACTCTTTCTTCAAGAGTTCTTCGGCCTCTTTGTATCATATCCTCTTTCGGGAAACCCCAAACTACTTGGCGATCACCGCCACAAGCTCCAGGGGTTCCGTTCCTGTATTCCGAAGAGCGTGGGTTCCTCCGCGAAGGGCCACAGTGATATGCCCCGGCTTTACGGGAATCCAGGTCTCCCCGTCGAGATATTCCCCGGTTCCCGAGAGGATGCAGTACACCTCTTCATCCCCCTCATGGCAATGTATTCCGATGGAAGCCCCCGCATCCAGGGTAATATGAGAAACCATATGAAAACGGCTGGTCCCCTCCAGGGAACCCGGGGCGATGAGGTGCCGGGCAAAACCGCCGCCCTCCCCCTTCTGAAATCCCTCGCGCCGGAGAGGGTCCATTTTTTCCGGATGATGCAGCATATTTTCGTCTCCTCCTTTCAAAAAAAGCCTCGAAGGGCCACATACGTTAGTTTCGGATATGCTTTGCCGCCCGGGCCCTGAGACTTTCCGGCTCCAGATCGATGAGAGTCCAGAAAAGGCTTGCGGCGAAACACCCCATGAGAATCGTCAGGGCCAGGGTATGAAAGGCGTTTGCCTGCCCCACCACGGGAGAAAGAAACCCCATGAAGAGCGGAAGAAGCACCCAGCTTATATCCAGGGAAAAATATACCATGGAAGTGCCCTTGGGGCGAAGCTTTCCCGGCACGAGATCCGCCACCAGGGCAAAAATTGTGGGAAAACCGATGCCCATGCCGACACCGAACAGAAGTCCGCAAATTCCCACCGAAAGAGGCCCCGAGAGATGGGGCGCCGCAAGAAGGGCAAGCCCCATACACGCCGTGGCGGGAGGCATCATCATACCCCGGGAATAATGCTGCAGCACCCTCTGCCCGAAAAGACGCACCGTAATGGAGCCCAGGGCGGTGGCTCCAAGAAAAGGAGAAACCTCCAGCCCCACACTATGAAGCAAATTGGAAAGATAAAGCACTGAAGAATCCGCCATGGCGAAAAGAAGGGCGGAACAGAAAAGAATCCGGCATCCCCGGGTATGAAAAAGTTCTTTATAGGTACCCCACATCTGGGTGCGATGATATTCCACTCCGAATTCATCGAGAGGAGGCAAGGAAAAACTCAGAGCGAAACAGAGCACCCCCATGAAGGGAGCCAGCCCTAGATAGGCCCCGAACATACCACGGGCCAAAAGAAATTCGCATAGGGGAACCGTGGTAAAGAGAGGTGCCACGGAACCGAGGGAGACCAGGGCAAAGAAACGACCCCGCACCTCCTCGGGAATGACGAAGGTTTGGTACGTGGTAAGAGCCACGAGAAAGAGGCTTGCCCCCACTCCCATGAGAATACGGGAAAGGGTGAGAAGAAAAAAACGGGGCTCCGCGAAAAGAAAAAAGCTCCCTCCCGCAATACAGAGAAGGGAAGCTCCTATCATGGTATGCCTCACTCCCATGCGCTCCGTCACGGCTCCTCCGAAAGGTCGTGCCAGGGTGCAGGCGGCGAAGAAAGCGCTCACCACCACTCCCGTCATCTGCGAAGGCACTCCCCGTATCTCCAGAAATCGGGCAAGAAGATAGTACACACTCAAAAAACCGTATATCACGAAATAACTGCACATAAGGCGAACAATCACCGATGTCGGCAGTTTTCTGGAATTCTCTAGCACCTTTTCCACCGCACCATGTACACATCGTTCCTTTCTTGCAACATCCTTCTTCCTTGATCCATCGAAATTTTTTATCGGTATACTCAAGCTCCAAGCTAAGAAAAGGTGTTTTTCGTAACGTAGGTCTGACGCTCCTGCCACATCTCCTCCACCACGGGAAAAACCTTGCTGCTCCGTTCGGGGCATTTGCGGGCCACCACAAGACAGAGAGCGTTGATCAGGCTTATAGGAGCCGCATAGGAATCAATGAAGGAAATGCAGTTCGAAGGAACTCCCACCACGTAATCCGCCCATCGCGCTGCGGGAGAGGAGATGCAATCCGTCACCACTCCGGTGACGATATTCCGTTTTTTCGCCGTAGCAAGAAGCTCTACCGTAGCCTGAATACAGCGGTTGAAGGTAAATCCGAGAAGCATATCTTCGGACCCAAGGTTGGCCACACGTTCCACCGCATAAAAAGGCTCAAGAAGATGGATGTGGGGCAGAAACCAGGAGAGGTAGAAATGAAGATACTCCCCCAAAACCCGGGAGCTCCGTTCACATACGCAATAGACGCTCCGGACCGTAAGGATTTTATCCGCCAAAGCCTCCACGGCGGCAAAATCCACGCTGTAAAGGGCCTTGCCAAGATTTTCCATATCGTCCCGGAGAACCCGCCGCACGAGATTCTCCTCCCCTTCGGCGGGTTCGAAAGCATGCACCCTTTCGGGAACCGAACGGGCTTCATAAACCTTTTCTCTAAGGGCCGATTTCAATTCCGGATAACCCCGATAACCCAGAGTCGTAGCAAAGCGGAAAACCGTGGATTCACTCACCTTGAGCTCCCGGGCTATTTCCGAAGCGGTCATAAACATGGCCTTCCGGCGGTTCTGCATGAGAAAAGCCGCTATTCTTCTATGACTTGGAGAAAACTTCCCGGCCTTTTCACGAAGCCTTTCTTCAAAAAGCATCCTGGAAACACCTCTTTTCCGGAATCTCCGCAAAGACATTTTTTCTGAAATGCGTTTTCTCTCTTCATAGCATCGCAAGAGAAAAACACATTTTTCGCTAAAGCCTCAAACCCGCATACTGTATAACACATACCGGATCCAGACAACCTCCCCTTTTCCCATACAAATCATGAAAATTGGGCAAAAAGGACACATCCTAGAGTGACGTTTCCCGGTCCCATAAAAGACCTCTCACTTTTTCGCCATTGTACCGCACTCTCCAAAAAAATGAAAGATTTCCGCCGTAAATATTTGACAATGGAATTTTTCCGCTATATACTCGACACAATTGAGGAGACTCCATGTCATAAAAAAGGCTCTTCGTGACTCCTGGTTTACAAGTCTTCGCAAAAAATTACTATGGAGGGATGAACAATGACTGAATACCGTCATATCAGCCTGTGGAAAGATGTTCCCGAAAAAGATTGGAACAATTGGAAGTGGCAGATAGCCAACCGGATTACCGACGTGCCTACTCTGCGAAAAGTCATCAACATTACCGACGAGAAAGCCGCAGAAATTGAAAAAAGCCTCAATAAACTCCGCATGGCCATCACTCCCTACTACGCATCTCTCATGGATCCGGACGATCCCACCTGCCCCGTGCGCATGCAGGCGGTTCCCTCCATGCCGGAAACCCATATCGCGGATGCGGATATTCACGATCCTCTTCACGAGGACGTGGATTCCCCCGTACCAGGGCTTACGCATCGCTATCCCGACCGGGGCCTTCTTCTCGTGACGGATCAATGTTCCATGTACTGCCGGCATTGCACCCGCCGGCGCCATGCAGGAGAGACCGACAAAGCCTACGGCAAGGAACAGATCGAAAAATGCATCGAATACATACGTAACACCCCCTCCTTCCGGGACGTGCTTCTTTCCGGAGGAGATCCTCTCACCATAGATGAAGATTTGCTCGAGTGGGTCATCGCGGAACTTTCCGCCATTCCTCACGTGGATTTCGTGCGCATCGGAACCCGCACTCCCGTGGTATGCCCCCAGAGAGTGACGGAAAAGCTCTGCGATATGCTTCGGAAATACCATCCCATCTGGCTCAATACGCATTTCAACCATCCCAAGGAGATCACCCCGGAGAGCGCCCGGGCCTGTAATATGTTGGCGGATGCGGGGGTTCCCCTGGGGAACCAGTCGGTGCTTCTCAAAGACTTGAACGACTGCCCCTATCTTTTCCGGGAACTGAACCAACAGCTTCTGAAAATCCGGGTACGTCCCTACTACATCTATCAGTGCGACCTTTCCGAGGGAATCGAGCACTTCCGCACCTCCGTAGGAAAGGGCATCGAAATTATGGAATATCTCCGGGGACACACCACGGGGCTGGCGGTACCCATGTTCATCGTGGACGCTCCCGGAGGGGGAGGCAAGATTCCCGTCATGCCGAACTACGTGGTTTCCCGTTCGGACCGCAAGGTGATCCTCCGCAACTACGAAGGAGTTCTCACCACCTATACGGAACCCGAGGATAATCGAAGCCATCCGGAAAAGCTCTACAAGCACGACGAGTATATTTCCCGGCAGCAGCATCTTTCCCACGAGGGACTCATCCAGCTTCTGGACGGCAAGAAAGTCTCCATGGAGCCCGCGCACCTACAGCGCCTGGAGCGGAATAAAAAGTAACGTTATCGGCCATTCATTTTCGGGAATTCCTCCGTTTTCAATCGAAGGAATTCCCGAAATTTGCACAAAAAACGGGGTGAAAAGGGCTCAATGGGTAAAGAGTACGAAAAGATCAGCAAAGAATCGGTGGGAAATCTCGTTTCGAAACTGGTAAGCATTCCAAGCTCCTATTTCAACGAGGAGGCCATTATGGAATATGCTCTGGGCTGGCTCCAGGATCATAAGGTTCCAGCGGAGTTCCACCGGTTTCACGAAAAAAAAATATACGACTATCACGGCATCAACGTGGTGGGAACCCTCCAGGGAAACCGTAAAGGACCTCATATTCTTCTGAACGGGCACCTGGATACGGTAAAGCTCTGCGAAGGTTGGACCCGGGATCCCTACAAGACCAGCATGGAGGGAGACCGCATGTACGGTCTGGGAACCTGCGACATGAAGTCCGGCTGCGCCTCCATCATGCTGGCTTTGGCGGCTTTCGTGAAAGACTATGAGGATTTTGCGGGACGCATCGACTACAGCCTGGTATGTGATGAAGAGGGCCCCTTCGGCCTGGGAACGGATGCCCTGATTCTGGACGGCATCATGAGCCCTCAAGCGGATGTGGCGGTTATTGCGGAACCCAGCAGCGCCTTTGCGGATGTCCCCTTTCCCAGCATCTGCCTGGGAGCCCGGGGAGGCTGGAACTACAAGATATCCGTGGAAGGCAAATCCGCCCATGGAGCCCAGCCGGAACTAGGAATCAACGCCATCAGCGAAGCTGCGAAAATCCTTCTGGAACTCGAAAAAACATCTCTTCCCTCCCATGAAAAACTTGGCTCCGGCTCCCTCTGCTGCATCGATTTTCAGGGAGGAGGCGCCGCCCTTTCGGTACCCGATGCGGCACATTTTTCCATCTTCCGGCACGTGGTGGTAGGGGTTTCCAAGGAAACCCTGCGCCAGGAAGCGGAAGAGGCCATCAAACGGGCAAATATCCGGGGGAAAGCCACCGTCAGCTTCCGGGACGCTCCTCATCCGGATTGCGACGGATTTCCCGCCTACGTGGTTCCCGAAGATAATCCTCACGTTCGCCTCATGGGAGAAAAGCTGGAGGAAGTTACCGGGAAAAAGCCCGTACACAGCTATTTCGCCAGCGTAGGAGATTTCTGCTATACCGGAGGCAGGCTCAAGGTTCCCACCCTCGTAGTAGGTGCCAAGGGCGGCAATTATCACGGAGCCGACGAATATGTGGAACTTTCCACGGCTTTTCAAGGCACCCAGGCACTCTACGGCTTTCTTGCTTCTCTTTGCGGAGAGAAGGCCTGATTTCGGGCTTTTTCTTCCAAGGAAAAAAAGAGACACTCTTGCCAGGAAAGGGGGAAAGCTTCCTCAGGGAAATCCACAGCCAGCATAAAAGCAAGTACGCGCAGAGAGAAACCGGCTCTCCCGGGACACCTCCGGAGAGAATAAACTGGAACAGAGGAGGTTACTTTTATGCAACTGCACATTTTAGATGTTGGTGTCGTTATCGTTTACTTCATTTCTCTTATCTCTATAGGCTATTACATTATGAAACAGGCCCAGACAGGGAAGGAAAACGAATCCTTCCTCGCTGCAGACCGTAACATGGGACTTATCCGGACCACCGGCTCCGCCGCAGCTACGGACCTCGGAGGCGGGTTCAGCATCGCCATGGGAGGACTGGGATTCAGCATCGGGATCTCCGGCTCCTGGCTCATCGGTGTTTCCGCCCTCAGCGCATGCCTGGCGGCTTTTCTTCTGGCTCCCAAACTCCATCGCTGGTCCGTAAAGGTTAAAGGAATCACCACGGGAGACCTCTTTGAGACCCGGTTCGACAAGAAAACCGGTATGATCGCGGCCCTTCTCATCGGCCTCGCCTGGTGGACCTTCGTAGGCGGCCAGGTTATCGCGGGAGCCAAGCTCGTGGCGGGAACCATCGGCCTCGATGTCACCACCACCATCATCATCGCGGGAGTTATCATTCTTCTCTACACCTCCATGGGAGGGCTCAAGGCGGTTATCACCCTGGACGTCTATCAGCTGGTGATCCTTACCGTAGGCGTCGTCTGCATCCTGGTTCCCATGGGACTGAGCAAGGTAGGAGGCTTCGGAGCCCTCATGGATCAGCTGGCGGCAAATCCCGAGACTGCGGGACTTACCAAATGGGGGGCCGTAGATTGGAAGACGGCCATCGGCTGGTTCCTCTCCATCTTCCCGGTGTGGTTCATCTCCATCGCCACCTTCCAGCGGGTTATCGCCGCCAAGGATGAAAAAACCGCGAAGTGGGGCATCTTCCTTACGGGTATCCCCATCGAATGGCCTATCTTCGCCATCGGCATGACCCTCGTAGGGCTTCTGGCGCACGTCCTCGTTCCCGGACTCAGCGACCCCGAGCTCGCCACCCCCACCATGATCGTCACCATCCTTCCCGTGGGGCTCTCGGGACTCGTGGTAGCGGCCTACATGGCAGCGGTACTTTCCACGGCAGACTCCTGCCTCATGGGAAGCGTGGCCATCTTTACCAACGACATCTACCGGAAGCTCATCAATCCCAAAGCCTCGGACAAACAGCTCATGTTCGTCAACCGCCTGGCGGTTCTCGTTCTCGGAGCCTTCGCCATCGGCCTGGCCTACCGAATCCCCAAGGTTATCGACCTGGTCATGTATGCCTACACCTTCGGTGCCGCAGGACTCTTCTTCCCCATGCTGGGACTTCTCTTCTGGCGGGGCGCTACTGCTGCGGGAGCTTTCTGGAGCATCCTCCTCGGCGGCGGTTCTGCCATCGTATGGTCCGTCATGGGCAAACCTTACGGTTTCGACGGCTCCTACATCGGCTGGGCGGTTTCCTTTGCAGCCCTGGTACTGGTCTCCAACATGACCAAGCACAGCCCGGAGGAGCAGGTAGACCTCTTCTTCGAAGGTCCCGAAAACGCATAGCCCCTTTCGGATTTCCGGAAATTTCGGATAATCCATCTCTCTTCAGCAGTATGAAACCATCACCACAATAACGCCGGCAACAAAGAGGAGGCCCCGCGGGAAATTTCCCGCGGGGCCTCCTCTTTATCGGGGAAAAACACATTCTCAGGGAGTTCGCACCCTCTCGGGGGAAGGCAAAAGCCCGGGCTCATAAGCCTTGAGATCCAGCACCGGAGTTCCGTCCAGCATATCCACCTGGTTCACGTAGAGAACGTTCTCCACGATCCTCTCCAGGGGAAGTACCGAAAGGCCTATTCGGTTGGGCCTCCGGGGAGTCCGGCTTGCAAAAAGCCCCCGAAGCTCTCCGCTTCCCCGGGGCCGATGCACGAGGTCAGGTTCTTCCTCCATAAGATGAAAGCAGAAAAATACCATGACGTGAGAGTAGCGCTCCAACCCCAGCAGAGCGGGGGCATATTCCGGAAAAATCACGATGCTCCCCGGAAGCGCTTCGGCATGAACGCTCTGAGGAGGAGCCTCTCCCCTTTCAGCATAAGGAGAACACACATATCCCAAGGATTTCAAGGTAAAAAGGGTTTCTTTTTCGTTCATTCGATTTCATCTCTCCTTTTAGGCAAACACGGGTTCTGTAGTTCCGACTCGTTCTCCCCTTCCCGTTAGGGTATAGTATCTCAGAAAAGAGAGTTTTCAGGAAAGGAGAAGCTCCTCATGAAAAAAAACGCTTCCTCTCCACATCTCCAGTTCCGGGAGAATTTTTTCGAGAAAATTCTGAGCATGCTTTTCCGGCTGCACCGGCAAGGCTACCCCTCCTTTCTCGTGGGAGGAGCCGTAAGAGATCTTTTACTTCACCGCCCCATACGGGATGCGGATCTTCTTACCCGGGCTCCCCGAGAAATTCTGGAACGCCTGTATCCCGGAGGAAAACATATCGGCACTACTGCTTATCCCATATATCTCGTGCGGATCTTCGCGGAAAAAACTGGGGAAATCGCTTTTCTCGATGCGGAATCCCTTGAAGAGAACCTGGCCCGCCGGGATTTTACCGTCAACAGCCTGGGCATGAACCACCGTGGAGAGCTTTTGGGATCCCCCGAAGCCTTTCGGGATGTACGAAAAAGGCTTCTTCGCTGGAACGGATCTCCCGAAAAACGATTGCGGCAAGATCCCCTCCGGGCATTGAGGCTTTGCCGTTTCGGAATCTCCCTCGAGGGATTTCGCATTCTTCCGGGCTCCCTGGAAGCATGTCCTCCCTTTGCCAAAGCCTGTGCGGCACTTCCGGGAGAACGGATAGGGCGGGAAATGCGGCTGGGCCTGCAAAGCGGAGGGAAAAATTTCCCTGAATTTCTCTGCCGGGCAGGGCTTCTGGAACATCTCTGCCCAGGGGGAAATCGACGGAAAAGCCCGGAGGAATTTTTCTTTTTCTCCCGAGCCTGCAGCGAAAAGAGATCCTTTTCCTGCGGCACCGCCGCCTTTTTTCTGGATCTCTACGACAACCTTTCCCCCGAAGAAATCGGCAAAAGAAGTTTTTCCCTTCTCCGCCACTGGCGCTGGCCCGAGAAAGAAGCCCGGGAAGTGCGAGGGCTTCTGAAAATGTGGAGCTCCCTCAAAAAACCCCTGTCTTTCCGGGAAGGCCTGGATCTTCTGGAGCGTTTCGGCTTTCCCCGAATGGAGATCCTTCTGGAACTTCTCGCTCTGGATCCGGAAAAAACGGCTCTTCTCGACGAATTGCAGCAACAGCTGTTTCTCTGGAAGGCCCGGCTCCTTCAGGCTTCCGAGAAAGGCATGCTGCTTCCGGGAAAAGAATGCGCCGAAAAGTTCGCAATTCCTCCGGGACCTCTTTTGGGAGAATTGCTCCGGGAAAAAAGACGAAAAATTCTCGAAACCCCGGATCTTTCTCCGGAAGAGCTGTACTGCTGGCTCGAAGAGAGATCCCATAAGCTCGAAAAGAAGGGGAATCCTCGAAAAACCTAGAGGCCGGCTCTCCTTTTTTTAAAGCCCTCGTGTATAATCGACGGAGCTAACTGTAAAACTACCCAGGTAATTCTCTATCTTTTTCCGTGAGGTGATATTTCATGAAAACCCCTCCTGCGGGACAAAAACCGCCTTTGCTCCGGGGAATCTTTCTTGCGATACTCTTCCTGAGCTCTCTTCTGCTCCTTCCCTCCTCCGGGGAGAGCGCCTTTTTCGATAACAACCGCCATTTCCTCTCCATGCGTTGCATGGGAGATCACAAGTGCGATTCCCCGGCGGATAAAGCCATCGCCCGTTTCTTTCGAGAGAAAAATCCAAAACTTTCCCGGGAAACCGCCAAAAAATATTCTCTTCTGGTGGTAGACGCCGCCCGGGAGTTTGGAGTGGATCCCTTTCTGGTGGCGGGAATCATCGTGAAGGAATCCACCGTAAAGGCCAACGCCTCCAGCCGGGGGTGCTACGGATTGATGCAAATCAAGTGGTCCGTACATCAAAAGAGCATTCCCAAGGCCTTTCCTTCCATCCGCTCCGTGGAGGATCTCCGGAAACCGGAAAACAACATTCGGGTAGGAACCTATATGCTGGCGAACTTCCTGAGAAAACACCAGGGACGCGTGGACGCATCCCTGGATTCGTACAAAGGGAATGCCTCCAGCCGGTACAAAAGCACTATTCTTAAATACTATCACCGTATGATCTCCCTTTATCAAAAGGAAAAAGCTTCCTAACCCAAAATTTTTGCCGTTTTATTCCCTCAAAAACGCTTCAGAAACGTTGCCCGGAAGGCGGCGTTTCTGAAGCGTTTTTAATGAATTTTCAATAAATAGGTATTTTCCCCTTGCTTTTTATTCCTTTTTTGAGTACCATTCCTCGCCGGTGCGTTCTTTTTCGCCACTCCATTCTTTACGATAAGGTGATGTTTATGCATATTTTTTCTCCATGTTTCCGTCTTTTTCGAAAAACCTTCGTTTTATGGATCCTCTTGCTTCTTCCTTTGCCCTCCCATGCGGCGAAGACCACGGATTTCTTCGCGCAAAGTTTCGAGTTCAACGTTATGCGAAGCCTGGGACATGAAAAGTATAATGTCCGGGTAAGCCATGTGATCGCGGAATTTCTCAAAAAGCGGAATCCCAAGCTCCCGGAAAAAACCGCCGGAGAATACGCCAAGTATATTACCGATGCGGGAGAAGAGTTCGGAGTGGATCCCTTTCTGATAGCCTCGATTCTCGTCAAGGAATCCACCGCCAACTGGAAAGCCCAATCTCCGAAAGGAGCCTACGGACTGATGCAGATTCACTGGAAGGCCCATAAAAAATCCATCCGTAAGGCCTTTGGAGCCATTCAGACCCTGGAAGACCTCCTGGAACCTCAAAACAATATTCGGGTGGGAACCTATCTTTTCGCCAATAATATCCGGCGCTTTCAGGATACCGACAGGGCCCTGGACCGCTATTTGGGAGCTCCCCGAACTTCCTACAAAAAAACCATTCTCGATTTTTACAAAAGCATGAGCGGCATCTACCTCAAAAGAGAACGAGAGAGTTGATGTGACGGTTCCCGTAGAAAGCCATGCAAAAAACCCGGAGAAAATTTTTCTCCGGGCTTTTTGCTGCCCTTGTGATTGTTTCCGTGTGCCCTCTTCGGAGAAGGGGGATTTTCACACCATTTCTATACATTACCGGAGTTTCTCTTCGAAAATCTTTTCCAGGGATGCCACAGGAACCGCTCCGGTTTCCTTCCAGACCTGTTTCCCCTCCTTATCGTAAAGCACCAGGGTGGGAACGTACTCCACGTTGTGGGCTTCCATCATCTGAGGTTCTCCGTCCACGTACACCTGCAGGGTAGCCACTCCCCAGC
>DAIPKP010000036.1:21671-23669 GCA_036769705.1 Synergistaceae bacterium | reverse complement strand
AGGCGTCGGATATTCCCTCGGGAGCGAGCCGTGCCAACAGTGCCATGATTCATGCGGGATACGACGATAAACCGGGAACCGTAAAGGCGAGTTTCGTGGCGAAAGGAAACAGGCTCTATCACGAATTGGCGGGTACTCTGGATTTTACGCTTCGGGAGTGCGGCTCCTACGTTTGCGGTTTCGAAAAAAGGGATCGGAATACCCTGGAAGCTCTTTTTCGCCAGGGGCTGGAGAACGGAGTGCCGGGCATGGAGATCCTTTCCGGGGATGTTTTGCGATCCCGGGAACCCCGGGTTGCCAAAAAGGTGGATGCCGCCCTCTGGGCTCCCTCGGGAGCCATTATCAACAATTTCGAAGCGGTCCTCGCCTTTATGGATAATGCCCAGCAGAACGGGGTGGAGCTCTTTCTCGAAACCGAGGTGACCGGCGTGCTCCTCTCGGAAGAAAAGGATCGGATACGGGGAGTTGCCACGAATAGGGGAAATTTTTACGCCCCCCTTGTGGTCAATGCCGCAGGAGTGTATTCCGATGTGGTAGCCCGGATGGCGGGGGACGAAAGTTTCCGTATTCATCCCGTGAGAGGAGAATATTTTCTTTTCGATAAAACCGCGGGGAATCTCCTTTCGAGCTTTCTCTTCACCTGTCCTACCGAAAAGGGAAAGGGCATTACCATTTCCCGGACTGCCGACGGAAACCTCCTTATCGGCCCCACTGCGATTCCCCAGGAGGATCGGAGAGCCACTCCCACCACCGCCGAAGGATTACGGGAGGTGACGGAAGAGGCCCGGGAACTTCTTCCGGATATTCCTTTCAACCTTACCATCACCTCCTTTGCAGGGCTTCGGGCAAGTCCGGAAAGCGGGGATTTTCACATTGGCATTGTGGATTCCCCCCGGGGTTTCGTAAACATAGGGGGGATCAAATCTCCGGGGTTCACCTGTGCTCCTGCCATAGCCTCCTTCGTGGTGGAGAGCATGAAGGAGGAGCTGGGAGATGTGGTGGCTTTTCGCAAAGATCCCTCCTTCGTTCCCGAGAGAAAACACATCCCCCGGTTTGAACAGCTTTCCATGGAAGAACGCCAGCGATTGTGGGAAGCGGACTCCCGTCACGGGCAAATTATCTGCCGCTGCGAAATGGTAACGGAAGCGCAAATCGTGGAGGCTATACGCCGGGGAGCTCGTACCGTGGCGGCGATAAAAATATGGACCCGGGCGGGAGCGGGGCGTTGTCAGGGTGGGTTCTGCGGCCCCCGGGTGGTGGATATCCTTGCCCGGGAGCTGAAACTGCCTCCCGAAGAAATTACCCGTCACGGAGGACACTCCCGTCTCTTGGTGGGAAAGACGAAGGAATACTGGTTTCGCTCTTCTTCGGAAACCGCAGTAACCGAGAAGGAGGAACGGGAATGAATCACTCTGTGGATGTGGCGATTATCGGTGCAGGCCCTGCGGGAGTAGCTGCGGGGATTGGCGCTCGGGAGGCGGGGGCGGAAAAGGTGTTGGTCCTCGAAAGGGATTGGGACCTTGGAGGAATTCTGCAGCAGTGCATCCATCCCGGGTTCGGGCTTCATACCTTCAACGAGGAGCTCACGGGGCCGGAGTATATGGATCGCTGGATTCGCCGGGCCCGGGAAGCGGGGGTGGAGTTCCGCAAAAATTCCATGGTCTTTTCCATGGAGGAGAGCGGGGCCCTCTGGGTGATGAATCCCGAAACGGGCATTTCCCGGATAGAATCGAAATCCGTAGTGCTTGCCATGGGCTGCAGAGAGCGTCCCTTAGGGGCCATAAAAATTCCCGGAACCCGTCCTTCGGGAATCTATACCGCCGGAACCGCCCAGCGTTTCGTCAACATGGAGGGGTACATGCCGGGAAACCGGGCGGTTATTTTGGGCTCCGGGGATATCGGCCTCATCATGGCCCGCCGTCTCGTCTGGGAGGGAGCCCGGGTGGAGGGGGTCTACGAAGTTATGCCCTGGCCCGGGGGGCTTCGGAGAAACATCTC
>DAIPKP010000036.1:0-21571 GCA_036769705.1 Synergistaceae bacterium | reverse complement strand
GCGTGAAGGAGCCCATAGAAAAGCGTTGCCGTATTGCCGCCTCCTGCGGGCTTTACGAAAAGAACCTGCGTTATGTCCGCCCCGGGGAGATGAACGAAATTCCTCTCAAGGCGGAGGATATTCGGGCCCTGGGAGAGGACGTTACGGAAATCGAAATCCGCGTGGAGGAGGTGTGACTCATGTCCGGGAAAAAAATTTTGGATACCCTCTGCGTAAGCTGTCCCGTGGGGTGCTCTATCCGGATAACCTATGAAGGAGATGCGGTGCTCGAGGTGGAGGGAAACGCCTGCCCTCGGGCCCTCGCTTTTGCCCAAAAGGAAATTTCCAATCCTGAACGGGTTTTTGCCACCACCGTGCGGGTGGTTGGAGGCAAACTTCCCGTATGTCCCGTACGCAGCCGGGGGCCGGTGCCGAAAAACCGTATTTTCGATATCTCCCGGGCGGTGGCGGCTCTTTCCGTGGCGGTTCCCGTGGAAATCGGGCAAATTATTCTGGAGAATGCCTGCGATACCGGAGTGGATATTATCGCCAGCCGAAGCCTGGAGGCTGCAGAATAGCTTGGCGTAAACCACGGAGAGGTTCGGAAAAAAGAAAACCCGTACCATCGGGGGGATCCCTTTGGCAGCTTTTCGAAGGGGTCCTTTTTTTCGTAACTTTCCCGGAAAGGAAAGGAGAAAAAATTCGGGAATTGTGATACAGTTTGACGTCCCCGAGGGGGCCAAGGCGAAAAGGTGGATTTTTTCCCTCTTTTCACCGATAATGATACGGGATTTCGCGCCACTTATAGGTTAAATTGCCGTAACGAGGAGGCATAGGCTTTTTGAATATCCAAAGAAATACGCCTTCCGGACCGCTTTGGAGGTTGTTCCCCGAGTATTCCGACATCGGGAACATCCATCTCCATCTTCAGGGAAGTTCCGCCGCTTGGGCCTGGCTTGCCCTGAACCCTCCGACTCCTGCAGTTTTTCTCGTTCCGGATCAGCAGCATCTCGGAGTTTTCGAACAAAACTGGAAAAGTCTCGCTCCCCAAGTTCCTTTGCAGGTTCTGCCGGAACTCCCTTTGGGAGAGGAAGCGGGGCGTCATGCCTTCTGGCTTGCCCGGGGGGAGGCTCTTCGGGAATGGAAAGAACGGGGAGGAGGCTTGGTTCTCACTCCGGGAAGTTTCATGGCTCCCTATCGGATGCCCGATTCCTATCTTCGCCTTCGCCGAGGCGAGGAGATCCCCCTTTCGGAGCTTCTTGCCTGGCTCGATTCCGTAGGAAGTTCCCGGGTGGATTACGTGGCTGCTCCCGGAGAGCATGCTCTTCGGGGATGCGTGGTGGATCTCTATACATCCTCTCAAACTCTGCCGCTGCGAGTGGAATATTTCGATGATTTCATAGAAAGCCTTCGGCTCTTCTCTCCCGCGGATCAGTGCAGTCTTTCCGAGGTGGAGGAGGCTCTTCTTTCGGGATGTCCCGGGGAGAGCGAAGGGCTTCTCTCTTCCGGAGCTTCTTTTGTCTTCGCCTCCCTATCTCCGGAAATTCCGGTACTTTTTTTCGATCCCCAGGCCCTGGAAAAACAGGCTCAAACTTACCGGTGGCTCTGGGAATCCTTCGAGGAGACCCGGCGGCTTCCTTCGTTGCTCTCCTGGGAAGAGCTCCTGGGAGCCTTTAAAGGCAATCGCTGCATCTACGTGCGGCGCTCTCCCTTCCCCGGAGCCCGGGAAACCTGGATATACGATCTTCCTTCCTTCGGAGGGCGTTTCGAAAAGGCCCGATCCTATGTGGAAGGCATGAAGAAAGAGGCGTATAGAGTTATCCTGTATTCTTCCCATCCGGAGATTTCCTCCTGGGGAAAAGCCCTGGAGCTCGAAGTGGTGGAACGCCCTCTTACCGCAGGATTCGTCGATAAGGAAGCCCGACGGATTTTTCTCTCGGATACGGAAATGATAGGAATTTCCGGCGTGGATCCAAAGGAATTCTCCCGCTTCGCCACTTCTCCCGCCGAAGGAGAGGCGGGATTTACTCCCGGGGAATACGTAATTCACGAAGATTACGGCGTAGGCTGCTACCGGGGAGTGGAGGAACTGGAAGGAGATTTAGGGCCTCAGGAATACCTGGTGCTTGAATTTGCCGGAGAGAAGCGCCTCTTCGTTCCCTTTACCCAGATTTATAAGATAACTCCCTATTCGGGATATGCGGATGAAAAAGTGGTGCTGGACTCCCTGGGAGGCCGGCGTTGGAAAAAGAATCTCAAGGAGGCCCGGGAAAAGGCGAAGGAAGTTGCCCGGGAGCTTCTCAAGGCCTATGTGGTCCGGGAGCGTATGCCGGGGCATGCCTTTCCCCCGGATGGAGATATTTTGCGGCGTTTCACCGCTACCTTTCCCTACCGGGAAACCGAGGATCAGCTTCGGGTTGTGGAAGAGATCCGCCGGGACATGGAGCGTCCCATACCCATGGATCGCCTTCTCGTGGGGGATGTGGGATTCGGCAAAACCGAGGTGGCTCTCCGGGCGGCGGTAAAGGCGGTGGAATCGGGAAAACAGGTAGCCCTGCTGGTACCCACCACCCTTCTCGCCCAGCAGCATCTGGAAAGTTTCCGAGAGCGCCTTGGTGATCTCCCCCTTCGGGTGGAGGCCCTTTCCCGTTTCGTTACTCCCTCCCGAAAGAAGCGTATTCTGGAAGATCTTCGGGAGGGTTCTCTCGATGTGCTTATCGGAACCCACAAGATGCTCTCCCAGGATGTGCAGTTCAAGGATCTCGGCCTGTTGGTGGTGGATGAAGAGCATCGTTTCGGAGTGGCTCAGAAGGAGCATTTCCGCTGGCTTCTTCCCCAGGTGGATATACTTTCCCTCTCCGCCACTCCCATTCCCCGAACGCTGCATCTTTCCCTGGGAGGGCTCCGGGATATCAGCGAAATGAACACTCCTCCCCGGAACCGGAGCCCCGTGATTCACGTGGTCTCCCCCTGGCGGGACGATCTCGTGGCCCGGGCCATTCGGAAGGAGCTTTCTCGGGGAGGGCAGGTCTTTTTCGTGCACAATCGGGTGCGGAGCATTCTTAAACGCGCGGGGGAGCTCCGGAGGCTGGTGCCCGAGGCTTCGGTAGAGGTGGCTCACGGCCAGCTTCCCGGGCGGGTGTTGGAGAGAAAAATGGAGGCCTTTTCTTCGGGAAGGGTGAATCTTCTGGTCTGCACCTCCATCGTGGAGAGCGGTCTGGATATTCCCGGGGCGAATACGCTCATTGTGGATCAGGCCCAAACCATGGGGCTCGCCCAGCTTTACCAGCTCAAAGGGCGGGTGGGGCGTCGTTCGGAGCAGGCCTTCGCTTATTTCTTCTACCCCGAGGGAGTGCCTCTTTCCAAGGAGGCCCTGGATCGGCTGGATGCCCTGGGAGAATACAACGTTTTCGGCGGAGGTGCTCGGCTTGCGAGGAGGGACCTCGAAATTCGGGGAAGTGGGGAGCTCCTGGGAATCGCCCAGCATGGACACATAAAGAAAGTCGGTTTTCAGATGTACTGCGGATTTCTTGAAAAGGAGGTCCTCGCATTGCGGACCTCCGAGAAGAAGGAGGATCTGCTCTGCACTATCCGGCTTCCCTTGGGACTTCCGGGGTATTATGTTCCTCAGAGTGCGCTTCGGGTGGCTCTCTACCGCCGGGCAAGCCGCATAAGAGATATGGATGGCCTCGGGGATTTCCGGAGGGAGCTTCGGGATCGCTTCGGGCCCCTTCCGGATGAGGCGGAACGGTTTCTTGCTTCTCTGGAATTCCGGATTCTGGCCCCTTCCCGCGGAATTCGCAGCATCTACTGTGAAGCTTCCCGTACCGAGGTGGAGGGCGGGGAGCTTGACGGAATATTCTTCCGCAAACCCGGATGGGTGATTCGGCGGGGAGGGACCTTGGCAGAGGGCCCCGGAGGAGACCGGGGGCTTCGGGAACTTCTGGCTTTTCTGCGCTCCTTTGGAGAACAGGCGGAACAATGCCGGGCGGTATGACGGACAAAGAACGAGGAGACGATATGGCAGAAAACAGCAGAGAGAAAAAAAACGCGGAATTCGAACGGCTTCAGGAAATTATGCGGCGTCTTCGGGCCCCCGGAGGCTGCCCCTGGGATAGGGAGCAGACCTTGGAAAGCCTGCGCCCCTATATTATCGAAGAGGCCTACGAGCTTGTGGAGGCCATTGAAAAGCGAGAGGAAAAAGGTATAGTGGAGGAGTGCGGCGACTTGCTCCTTCAGGTTTTTTTCATCGCCCAGATTGCCCGGGAGACCGGAGCCTTCGATATGGGAGACATCCTTCAGGGGGTTTCGGACAAGCTCGAAAGACGGCATCCCCACGTGTTCGGAGAGGTGCGGGTGGATTCCAGCGATGAAGTGAGTGTCAACTGGGAACGCATCAAAGCGGAGGAGCGGGCGGAAAAAGGAACTTCCTCCAGCGGGGAAGAGGAGAGAAAATCTATGCTCGGGGGTATTCCCCGCAGTATGCCCTCCCTTCTCCGATCCTTTGAAATGCAGCGTCGAGCCGCAAAGGTCGGCTTCGACTGGCCTAAGGGAGATTGTACCCCGGTGCTGGAAAAAGTGAAGGAAGAGATGGCGGAAATCCAGGAGGTTCTCGCCCGGGATCCGGAGAATTCCGAAGAACTTGAAAATGAAATGGGCGATCTCCTTTTTGCCGTGGTAAACTTGGGCAGACATTTGGGAGTGAACAGCGAACTGGCCCTTCAAAAGGGATGCATGAAGTTTCTTCGGCGTTTTTCCGCAGTGGAGCGGGAAGTGAACGAGGGTTCCCGTTCCTGGGAGAGTTACTCCCTGGAAGAGCTCGATGCCTTTTGGGAAGAGGCAAAAAAACGAGAAGGAAAGACTGAAACCATACAATAAAGTTGATTTGGGAGGAATTACAGATGGTGCAGCAAAAAATCGAGAATGTTATCGAAGAACGTATCCGGCCCGCCCTTCAGAGCCATGGCGGGGATATCGAATTTGTCTCTTTCGACGAGACTTCCGGAGTCGTTACGGTGAGCTTGAGAGGAGCTTGCGGCATGTGCCCCTTTGCTCAGGAAACCTTGAGAAGCCAGGTGGAGGGAGTTCTCTGCCAGGAAATTCCCGAGGTCAAAAGCGTAACCCGCCAGGAGTGAGGATGCTGCGTGTCTGTAAAAGCAAGCTTTAGCGAGGAGGGAGGGCAGTTCCTCTGGACTGCCTCTATTCCCGGGGAGGTTCAGGAAAAACTTCTTGGGCAGAACGACCTTACCATCCAGATGGTGGAAGAGCGTTATCCTGTACATATGACTCTTAGGGGAGAGACGCTGGTTCTGCGAAGCCCGGATGCCGAGCCTGTCCGCACTGTGGCGAAACTTCTTCTGGAGCTTGTAAAGCTGGTGGAAAGAGGCGTTCGGGTTACCCGGGAGGAAATCCGTTATGGTATGGATGCCCTGGCGGAAAACGGTTCCGTGGATCTTGCGGGGCTTCACGAAAACACCATTTGCTTTACCGGCCGGGGTAAACCCGTGCGTACCCGAACTCTGGGGCAGAAGCGTTACATGGAGGCCATTCAGAAAAACCACGTGGTCTTTTGTATCGGCCCCGCAGGAACGGGAAAGACCTACCTGGCGGTGGCCCAGGCGGTGGCTATGCTAAAATCCCAGAAGGTTTCCCGGGTTATTCTCGTGCGTCCTGCGGTGGAGGCCGGAGAGAGCTTGGGATATCTGCCGGGGGATCTCAAGGAGAAGATCGAACCCTATCTGCGCCCCCTTTACGATGCTTTTTTCGATCTTCTTTCGCCGGAACGCTTTATGCGTTATGTGGAAAAGAACGTTATCGAAATCGCTCCTCTCGCCTATATGCGGGGACGGACTCTGAACGACAGCTTTATTATTCTCGACGAGGCTCAGAATACCACGCCGGAGCAAATGAAGATGTTTCTTACCCGCATGGGCTTCGGATCCCGGGTGGTTATTACCGGAGATGTAACCCAGGTGGATTTGCCCAGCGGTAAAATGTCTGGCTTGCGCTCCATTCAGGAAATTCTTCAGGGAGTCGAGGGTATCGATTTTGTCTCCCTTACCAAGAATGACGTGGTACGCCATGAAATTGTTCAAAAAATTGTTCAAGCCTACGAAGAATTCGAGAAAAAACAGTAAAACGAAAAAGTCCCGGAAAGGATTTTTCTTCTTTCTTCGCCATCCCCTGAGATGGTGGCTTTTCCCTTGGGGAATAGCTTTCTGCGCGGTAGTGGTCTTTACCCTCGCGTGGCATGTTCTCCAGAACCGGTACGGTTTTTCCGAAGGGGAAAAAGCTGCCGCTACCTTTGTGGCGGTGGAAAATATGCGTTATCTGGATTCCATTACCACCGATAATCTTCAGCGGTCGGTGGCGGAAAAAATTGCGGGGGTGGTGGTACACGATCCCGGGAAAATCAAGAGTTCCCTCCAGGATCTGGAAGATTTTTCCCCGGAAGAATCCCTCTTCTTTTTTGCGGTGCTGGATCCGGATCTTCGGCGCATGTTGGAATATCTTTCTCTGGAAGAGCGGAAAGCGGTGCTTGGGGAGGTCCATTCCCTGGGATTGCGAATTCTCGAAAGAGGGCTCTTTGACGGCGAGGCCATCGAAAGCTTTCTCTGGGGAAACCTTCAGAACTCCCTCTTGCCCTGGAGCCAGCAGAACCTCGTGGTGGAGCTGCTTTACAGACTTTTCTTGGAATCCCAAAGCACGGACCCCTATCTTACCCGGAAACTTCGGGAGAATCTTCGAGAGAGTGTGGAGCCCGTAATACGAACGCTTTATCGGGGCGATGTCATTGTGGAAAAGGGGGAGGTCATCACTCCTCCTCGGGCGCGGATTCTTCGGCTTCAAGGATACCGAGAGGCTCTTTTCCCCTGGAAGTATCTCCTTTTTCTGGGAGCCCTGGGATTCTTCTGGGGAGCCTGGCTTCAGGAGTATGCGGAAAACTCTTCCCGAAAGAAGGGTACCCAGCAAATTTCCCTGCTCTTTCTGGGATGGTTGCTTTTTTTTGGATGGCTTGCGGAAATTCCCGCTCGATGGTTTGATGTAACTGGAGTAGGAACGCTTCTCCTGGGAGGCTGGAGCTTTCTTTCCTTTTCCTTCTCTCTGGCTTTTCCGTTTGTTCTGGGAGGAGGGCTTCTCGGGGTACTCGTGGCGGGAACTCCCTTTATTGGCATGGAGGCTGCCCCCTTCCTCGTGGTGGTCTCTTTGGCCTATGCTTCGGCGCATATGCTGCGAAACGTGCAGGTGAAAAAGAAATACTGGTTCCGCTTTTTTGGAGCTGGTATAATCGCGATTCTCGTACTGGCGGGTTCTCAATGGGGAGAAGGGGGATCCGTGGATTTACAGCAAGCTCTGCGTTTTCTCGGAGCGGTTCTTTTTTCGGGGGGACTCGTTCTTTTGGGGCTGCCTCTCTGGGAGCGTTTTTTCGACGTCCTCTCTCCTTTGCGCCTCACTGAGCTGAGCCATCCTTCAAGCCCTCTTCTGAAGAGGCTTCAGGTCGAGGCTCCCGGCACCTATCATCACTCTCTCATGGTGGGGACTCTGGCGGAAGTGGCGGCGGAGAATATCGGCATGGACGGAGCTTTCGTCAAGGCGGGGGCTCTTTATCACGATGTAGGAAAGCTCCGGCGTCCCCAGTTTTTTATCGAAAACCAGCAATATGGTTCGGTAAACGCTCACGACGAACTTTCTCCTACCCTTTCCGCCCTGGTTATCATCTCCCATGTGCGGGACGGTTACGAGCTGAGCATGGAATACGGCATACCTCGTAAAATTCGCCAGTTCATTATGGAACATCACGGTACTACATGCCTTCAGTACTTCCAAAAAAAGGCGGAATCCCTGGGAGAAAGGGTTTCCCGGGAACAGTTTTCCTATCCCGGCCCGGCACCTCGTTCCAAGGAGACCGCCCTGGTTATGCTGGCGGATTCCGTGGAGGCCGCCATTCGGGCGGACAGCCACACCGTTTCCCGTATAACGGACCTGGAGGAAACCATTCATGGAGTGGTGGAAAACAAGATCAAGGAAAAACAGCTGGAAAATGTGGATTTTACTTTCCGAGAGCTGGAAATTATCAAAAAATCCTTTGGAGAAGTGATGCGTTCCATGTATCATTCCCGAGAGATCCCTAAGAAGGAAGAGCTTTCTTCCCTTCAAGGAAAGGAGAATATTTAATTTTATTATCATGAATATCCGTGTGGATATGTGCGACCGTGCAGAGATCGGGCAGTATCTGGAGCCCGAAGAGGATTTGGAAGAAGTGCATTTGGAGCGTTATTTTCTGGACATCCTTCGGAAGGAGGCTCTTCCTCCCTTACTCGAAGGTCCTATGACGGAGGTGGGAGTTACCTTCATCGAGAAAGCCGAAATGGCCGCTCTCAATGAACAGTACCGGGGAAAAACGGAGTCTACGGATATCCTCTCTTTTCCCCAGTGGAATTTTTTCGAAGATCCCCAGGCCTTCCCCATGGAAAAAGGATGGGAGTGCGTGCCTCTGGGGGATCTGGTGATTTCCCCCGAAGATGTTCTGGCCCATGCCCGGGAAGAGGGACATTCCTTCTTTCGGGAGCTTATTCTGGTTCTTACCCATGGAATGCTTCACCTCCTGGGTTATGATCATCATACTCCCGAGGCGGAGCGGGAAATGTTCGCTCTCCAGGAGGAGTATTGTAAAGGTTTTTTGGAGCACCCCCGTAAATACGGAAAAGGAAAAGAGGATGTGATGAGGGCGTGAGTGGTGATATAGCGCAAAGTTGTATGATCCTTGCGGTTCTTCTTTGTTTATCCGCGTTTTTCAGCAGCTCCGAAACTGCCATAACCACTACGGGTAGAATGCGACTTCTGGCTCTTCAGGAAAAACACCCGCAGCTTAAAAAATTTTTCCAATGGGTGGTTTACGACCCGCAATCTGTCCTCACGGTAGTGCTCATTTCAAACAACATCGTCAATATCGGGGCAAGTGCTCTCACCACCGCCATGGCCATCAGTATAGCCGGGCCCGAAGGAGCTTTCTGGGCCATAGGCATCATGACGGTGCTTATCATCCTTTTCGGAGAAATTTTTCCCAAGAGCATCGCCATTATCTATCCGGAAAAACTGGTGCTCTTTTCGCTTCCTCTTTTGTGGGGGCTCCGTTTTGTCCTGGCCCCGCTTATCTGGGGATTTCACAAGGTGGTGCGCTTTTTCGGCACCCTTTTCAAGATCGATCTCTCTCCGGGATTCGCTTTCGTTACCCGTAAGGAGATCGAGCAGGTGGTGCAAATGGGAGGTGTCTCGGGAGCCCTGGAAGAGGACGAGCGCAAGATGATCCACAGCATCATCACTTTCGAGGAAACCCGGGCCTTCGAAATTATGATTCCCCGAACCGACATGGTGGCTCTTCCCAAGGACACCACCGTGGCCGAAGCTGTCTCCATATTCGAGGAAAACGGTCATTCCCGGATTCCCGTTTTCGACGGCAATCTGGATAACATTACCGGCACTCTGCATATCAAGGATCTCATCAAGTCCCTCAGCAGCGGGGAAACCGAAATTGCCGTGCAGGAACTTGCCCGGGAATCCCTTTTCGTTCCGGAGGTCATGAAAATCGCGGAGCTTTTCGAGATCATGAAGGACGACCGGGTGCATATGGCCATCGTGGTGGATGAATACGGCGGTACCGCGGGGCTGGTGACCCTGGAAGATCTTCTCGAGGAGATCGTGGGAGAGATCCAGGACGAGTACGATCAGGAAATTCCTTCCATCCGGCAGACCGAAGACGGTACCTACCTGGTGGATGGAAACGTGAATTTGGGAGATCTCGGGGAGATTCTCGAGGATGTTTTCGAGGCGGAGGATGTGGATTCCATCGCGGGATTGGTTCTCTCTCTTTCCGGAGGCTTTCCCGCCAAGGGGAGCTCCGTAAGGTACGGGCACTGGTCCATCGAAGTGAAGGAAATTCTCGGACACCGCATCATGCAGGTGGCCCTTACAAAATGTGATGAAGAGGAGTCCCAGGAGGAGGAAGATCTCTAAATTCTTCTTTTGGAAATTCCAGCTTATACAAACTGGAGGAATTGGGCATTATGCGGGAAAAAAAATTTAGAGCGGGTTTCGTAACCCTGCTGGGAAGACCCAACGTGGGTAAATCATCCCTCCTTAATAAAGCTCTGGGAGACAAGGTCACCATGGTTTCCCCCACCCCTCAGACCACTCGTAAACCCGTGCGGGGAATTTTGACCACCCAAGATGCCCAGATCGTTTTCGTGGATACTCCGGGGCTCCATCAACCCAAGCATGCTTTGGGAGAATATATGATGGACAAGGTGCGGCGTTCCCTGGAGGACGTAGACTGTATCTGCCTGGTCCTCGATGCCGTCCGGCTCGAAGGCGGGGCGGAGGAGGATCTCCTTTGGGAAGTTCTCGAGGGCATTACGGTACCTCTGGTGGTGGCCCTGAATAAAATCGATCTTCTGGAGGAAGACCTTTCGGAGGTCCTGAAAAAACTGGAACGGTGGCAACAGTTGAGCTCCCGGGAAATTATCCCGGTTTCCGCCAAAGAAGGGCGGCGGGTGGAGGAGCTTCTTCAGGCCGTGATATCGCACCTTCCCGAGGGGCCTCCTCTCTATCCCGAGGATATGTTCACCGATCAGACCGAACGTTTTATGGCGGAGGAATGCATCCGGGAAAAAATTTTCGTTCTGGCCCGGGATGAGGTCCCCCACAGCACTGCGGTCATGGTGGAGGAGTTTCAGCATCCCGAGGAGTATCCCCATCGAGAAAACGTTTACATCCGCGCTACGGTGTACGTGGAGCGTCCCGGCCAGAAGGCCATTCTCATCGGAGACAAGGGAGGCTTTATCAAGGACGTGGGGGTTCAGGCGCGGAAGGAGCTGGAAAAACTTCTGGGGTATCCCGTGTACCTGGAACTTTGGGTGAAGGTGCGCAAGAACTGGCGCAAATCTCCGGTGGAGCTTCGACGGTTCGGTTACGACAAGGATCGCTGAGTTTTCGGAGAAAGTGAGGCTTCATGGAACAGCAGGGACAGTTTCGGGTAACCGGAGTGGTTCTGCATCGGAAAGATCTTTCCTCCTCTCTTCGAACCCTCTATCTTTGGTGTCGTGAAAAGGGCCCCTTCTGGGTTTTCGCTCCCGGATCGGGGCGGGGAAAGATCAGCCGGGGGTATACGGAACCTCTTGTCTGGGGGGAGTTTCATCTTTACAAAAGCCCCCGAGGAATCTATCTCAAGGTGGCAGATCTTCGGGAGGATTTCTGGGATTTTCGAAAATCTCCCCGAAAGATGCGGGAAGCCCTTCAATGGGCGGGGCTGCTCAAGAAAAATTTGCTTGCGGAGCACCCTGAGGATGCGCTCCTCAGGGTTTTTTACTGGTCCCTCATTCTTCTGCGGGAGGGAGCCCCTCTTCCTCCTCTGCGGTGGCGTTTTCTCTGGAAGTGGCTCTCTCTCTGGGGGAGGGCTCCGGATTTATGGCGCTGTGAACATTGCGGCAAGCTCCTTGAAGAAAATCCTGCCTATACCCAGGGAGCCCGGACAGGTTTTCTCTGCCCTCTCTGCGGGAATTCCTCGGGAGGGCTCGAAGCAACTCTCGTGTTGCAGGAACTGCGTAAGGCTGTTATGCTCTCTCGGAGTGATTTCCGGAACTATTCCTTTACTCTTACGCCCTTGCAGTGGGAGGAAAAAACGAAAATATTGGAAGAGCTCGTGTCGGATCGAATATAGGGGCTTCTTCCGGAGGTATGCCGGATCCTCCTCTTCGAAAAAGAATGGGATACAGGGGCCGGAGCAGCTCGCGAGAATTTGGTTTTTTCATGGTTACGGAAGCCGGAAAAAGATCCCCGAGAGGGTGAATGTATGAACAAGGGAGATGGTCGGATATGAACCTTCAGGATATCGTCATGCGATTGGAACGCTTCTGGGCCGACAGGGGGTGCATTATCCAGCAGCCCTATGATATCGAGGTGGGAGCGGGAACCATGAACCCCGCCACCACTCTCCGGGTTCTCGGGCCGGAGCCCTGGCGGGTGGCGTATGTAGAGCCCTCCCGGCGTCCCACGGACGGACGGTATGGCGAGAACCCCAACCGACTGCAGCATTACTACCAGTATCAGGTAATTCTGCAGCCCACTCCGGAGGACATCCAGGAGATCTACCTCGACAGCCTTCGGGCCTTGGGTATCGACCCGGCGGAACACGATATCCGCTTCGTCGAGGACGACTGGGAGTCTCCCACCATCGGCGCCTGGGGGCTCGGTTGGGAGGTTTGGCTCGACGGCATGGAGGTGACCCAGTTCACCTACTTCCAGCAGGTGGGTGGTATCGATATGGAGGCGGTTCCTGCGGAGCTTACCTACGGAATCGAACGGATTGCCATGTTCGTTCAGAAGGTGGATAGCATCTATGACCTTACCTGGGTGGGAGACGTCACCTATGGGGACGTGCATCATCAGGGAGAGGTGGAGCACTCCACCTACAATTTCGATGCCTCGGATCCGGAGATGCTTTTCCGGATGTTCAGCATGTACGAGGAGGAAGCGCGGAAGATGGCGGAGAAGGGGCTTGTGCTCCCCGCCTACGATTACGTTCTGAAATGTTCCCATACCTTCAAC
This sequence comes from Synergistaceae bacterium, assembly GCA_036769705.1. Classification (GTDB taxonomy): domain Bacteria; phylum Synergistota; class Synergistia; order Synergistales; family Aminiphilaceae; genus DAIPKP01. Next base: position 8,989 of record DAIPKP010000036.1, on the reverse strand, counting down.
CTCCTGGATGCCAGGAACGCCATCAGCGTTACCGAACGCACCGGCTATATCGGAAGGGTGCGGGCTCTTGCAAGCGCTTGCTGTGCCGCCTATGCGGAGCAGCGCCGGGAAATGGGCTATCCCCTGACGGGGAAATTCGGCAGGTAGGGAGGAGAGGCTCTTATGGAACACAAGGATTTGCTACTGGAAATAGGAACCGAAGAAATTCCCGCAGGGTTTCTCCTCTGGGTACGCGAAGAAATTCTCGCCATCGCCCGGAAAGAGATGGAAACCTTCCGCATTCCCTTCTCGGGAATGGAAAGCTATGCCACCCCCAGAAGAATAACGATTCTTCTCAAGGGCGTGGCGGAGCAGCAGGAGGATGCGGTACAGGAGTCCAAAGGCCCTGCATGGCAGAGTGCTTTCGATGCCAACGGAAATCCCACCAAGGCGGCTCACGGCTTTGCCCGGAGCCGGGGCCTGGATGTTTCGGATCTCGAAATGCGCGAGGTGGGGGGAACCCAATATGCCTTTGCGGTTTCCCGTACCAAGGGGTTGCCGTCGAGGGAGATGCTCCCGGAGGTTATGCTGCGCATCATCAAAGGCATTGTTTTTCCCAAAAACATGTACTGGAACGAAAGCATGGCGCGTTTTGCCCGACCCATTCGCTGGCTTCTCTGTCTTTGGGGAGATGAAGTGGTGCCCTTTGAATATGCGGGATTGAAGGCGGGACGGATTACCCGGGGACATCGTTTCATGGGTAAAAAAGAAATTACCGTGTCCCATACCGAGAGTTACCTGGATCTTCTGTACGACAACTACGTTATCGCGGATCCGGAAAAACGCCGGGAAAAGATGCTCGGAGGCATTGCGGCCCTGGAAAAGGAAATCGAAGGACATACGGATATTCACCGGGATCTGGCGGACGAAATCCTCTATCTCGTGGAGTACCCCGTACCCTTTTACGGAAGTTTCGACGAAACCTATCTGGAGATGCCCGAAGAGGTGTTGACCACCACCATGGCCTCTCATCAGCGCTATTTCCCGGTGCGGGACGACAATAAGAAACTCAAGGCCCTCTTTGTGGGCGTCAGCAATAACCGGGCCACCAACATGGGCGTTGTACGGGAGGGAAACGAACGGGTTCTCCGGGCACGCCTGGCGGATGCCAGCTTTTTCTGGCGGGAGGATCAGAAAAAACCCCTGGCGGGAAGAGTGAAAAACTTGGGTACCATGGTGTACCAGGAACAGCTGGGAACCCTTTACGAAAAATGCGAACGCTCCCGGGACTTGGCGGCCCATCTCGCTTCCATGCTCGGACTGGACGAGGAGACCACCGCCCATGTGGATCGGACGGCGTTTCTCGCCAAAGCGGATCTTCTTACCCACATGGTTTACGAGTTTGCAGAGCTCCGGGGGATCATGGGGCGGGAATATGCCAAACGCAACGGAGAACCTCCCCGGGTGGCTCTCGGAATTTACGAGCAGTATCTTCCTGAAAATGCCGGGGGTACTTTGCCTTCGGATATGGTGGGAGCCGTGGTGGGCTTTGCGGATCGTATGGATACCGTGGTGGCCTGCTACAAGGTAGGGCTTGAACCCACGGGATCCCAGGATCCCTATGCTCTCCGCCGGGCGGCTCGGTGCATGAACGAACTCATCTGGGGCATGCCCATGGATGTGGATATCGAAAATCTCGTGCGCCATGCGGCGGAGCGGCTGGAGGCGGATCCCAAGACCGTGGAATCCGTGCTGGCCTTTCTTCGCCAGAGATTACTCATGCAGCTCAAGGAGCGGGATTTCTCCCACGAAATGGTGACCATGGCCATGGAGGTCATCTGGATGCGTCCTCTGCGGCTTCGGGAGTTCCTGGAAACCCTCAGGGAAATCGTTTCGGAAGAATGGTTCCAGAAACTCGCCACCGCGGTAGGGCGGGTGAACAACATCCTTCAGAAGGCGGAAAACGCCGAACCCTCCTGGAGGGAAGATCTTTTCGAAAGCCCCGAGGAGAAGAACCTGGGAGATGCCCTTTCCGCCCATCGGCAGGAGATCGAAGAGGCTATGAAGGATTTCCAGTGGAAAAAGGTGGCGGAAATTCTCGCGGAACTGGAATCTCCCATAACCGCTTTCTTCGACAACGTCATGGTGATGGCGGAGGATGAAACGATTCGGAACAATCGGTTGGGGCTTTTGGAAGATTGCCGGCGTCTTTTCGCCAAGGTGGGAAACCTCGCTTCCCTCAAACAATAAGCCCCGAAAAGAAAGACCTTTTTTGAAGGAAGCGGAGATTTTCTCCTCTTCCTTCTTTTATCCTTGTCGCCGTAAAACCCCGTCGTTCAGGGCGGAGATATAAGGCGGCGGTTTTTTGCAGATACGGTATAATAAATATATGAAAATCTTTCAAGGGTTCAAATTTCGTCTTCGTCCGGCCAGGGAACAGGAAGAGTCCATGCGGCGTTTTGCCGGATGCTGCCGTTTCGTGTGGAACAAGGCCCTGGCTCTCAAAAAAGAGGCCTGGCAGAACGAAAAGAAGAGCCTGAGTTACTGTGCCCTCGCGGGGCTGCTGAAGGAGTGGAAGGGAGATCGGGACACATCCTTTCTGAAGGATGCCCATTCCCAGATTCTTCAACAGGCCCTCACGGACCTGGATCGAGCCTACACGAACTTCTTCCAGGGAAGAGCCGGGAGATTACAGGGGAGATACGAAACGTCACGGTGTTCCTGAAAAATGATCGCTGGTATGTCGCTCTCCAGACGGAACGGGAGATCCCGGAACCCGTACATCCTTCCTCCTCTTCCGTAGGAGTAGACATGGGGATTGCCCGCTTCGCCACCCTTTCAGACGGTTCGTTTCACCCTCCCCTGGATAGCTTCAAAAAACATGAAAGGGCTCTGCGTAAAGCCCAGAAAGCCTTGAGCCGCAAACAGAAATTCTCCCAAAACTGGTATAAGGCGAAAAAACGGGTATCCCGGATCCACGAGCGTATCGCCAACGCCCGAAAGGACTTCCTCCATAAGACCAGCACTGAAGTCAGCAAAAACCACGCTTTCGTGGTGCTGGAAAACTTACAGGTGAGGAACATGTCCGGATCCGCCAAAGGAACCCTTGAGGATCCCGGAAAATGCGTGGCGGCCAAGTCCGGGCTGAACAAGGCTATCCTGGATCAGGGATGGTTCGAATTCCGGAGACAACTGGAATACAAGCTCTCCTGGTGCGGAGGATGTTTGATCCTCCTACCGCCCCAGAACACGAGCAGGAGATGTTCTGTGTGCGGGTACATCTCCAAAGAGAACCGGCCTTCTCAGGCGCAGTTCCGCTGCCTGTCCTGCGGACACGAAGCGAATGCCGATGAGAATGCCGCAATGAATATTTTGGCGGCAGGGCTTGCCGCATCAGCCTGTGGAGAGGACATAAGACCGGGGAGGAACATTTTCCCGGCAGCCTCGGCGAAGCAGGAACCCGCCGAAATTCCTCGAACAGAACTCGTTTCTGCTTGAGGCGTCGTAGGAATCCCCTTTCTTTAGGGAGGGGAGGAGGTCAAGTTAGAGTTGGATTTGAGAGAAGCCAGAGACAAGAAATGGAGGAGATCGCTGTGCCCCAAGAACTATTCGTCGTTTCCGATTTTACGGGAGAAACTGCGGAACACGTGGCCCGGGCTGCGGCAAGCCAGTTTGGTCCCGAGGCGGTGAATTTCAGCCGCTACCGATATGTCAATACGGAAGAAAAGACCCTGGAGGTTATCCGGGAAGCCCAGGAAAAACGGGCGGTGGTTATCTGTACCCTGGTGGATCATCATTTGCGAAAAATGATCGTGGAGGCCGCCAAGAAAGAGGAAATTCTTCTTATCGACATCCTCGGCCCCATTCTTTTCGTGCTGGAGAAAAAGCTTGGAACGCCTCCCCTGGAAACGCCGGGACTCCTTCGCAAAATGGATGAAGAATATTTCCGAAGGGTAAAGGCCATCGAATTTGCCATCAAATGCGACGACGGGCGAAGCCCGGAGCTCCTGGAAGAGGCGGATCTCGTGATCGTAGGGGTTTCCCGGACAAGCAAAACCCCCCTTTCCATGTACCTCGCCCACTACGGAGTCATGGTGGCGAATATTCCGCTCATTCCCGAGGCGGCTCTGCCGGAGCAGCTCTTCGATCTTCCCTCGGAACGTACCGTGGGGCTCACCATCCAACCGGAAAAACTCATTCAGATCCGGCGGGAGCGTTTGCGGGTTCTCGGCCTGGATGCGGAAGAATCCAGCTATGTTCAGTGGGAGCGGGTGGAGGAAGAACTTGCCTATGCCCGGGGTATTTTCAACAAGCTTCGCTGTAAATCTTTCAACGTCACGAACCGAGCCATCGAGGAAACGGCTCAGGAAATTTTGGATTATGTACGAGTTTAAGGAGGTGGCTTTTTATGGAAGTGCATGCAACACCTTTGGTTATTGATTTTTCCAAAGCCGACGGAAAGCGGAAGGATCTCTTCGGTGGAAAAGGAGCCAATCTTGCTTCCATGAGCCAGCAGGGATTCCCGGTTCCTCCGGGTTTCATTATCAGTACCGAAGCCTGCCGGAAATACTGGGAGGATCCTGAAAAGCTCATGAATCAGATCTGGGAGGATATCCGAAGCGCCGTCAGGGATTTGGAGAAGGAAACGGAGAAAACCTTCGGAGGCACCGAAGGCATGCCTCTTCTCGTCTCCGTTCGCTCCGGGGCTCCCATATCCATGCCCGGCATGATGGATACCATTCTCAATTTGGGGATCAATCACGACGTGGCGGAGCATCTGGGAGAAATCTCGGAGAACCCTCGTTTTGCCTGGGATAGCTATCGGCGATTCATCTCCATGTATGCCACGGTGGTGGCGGGGCTGGAGGACGAGCTTTTCGAGCATCCCCTCTTCGATCTCAAAAACCGTTTGGGAGTGACCTATGATTACGAGGTGGAGGAGGCTTCCCTGAGAGAGCTGGTAAAGCAATATCTCGAAATCTACAAGAAAAATGCGGGGGCTCCCTTTCCCCAGGATCCCTGGGAGCAGCTTCGCTCCGCAGTAGAGGCGGTATTCCGGAGCTGGGATACTCCTCGAGCCAAGGCGTACCGGAAAATCAACAAAATTTCCCGTGACCTGGGAACTGCGGTCAACGTGGTAAGCATGGTTTACGGGAATCTCGGAGATGATTGTGGTACCGGAGTCTGTTTTACCCGAAACCCCTCTACCGGAGAAAAGGGACTCAACGGAGAATATCTTATGAACGCTCAGGGAGAAGACGTGGTAGCGGGTATCCGTACTCCCGAAGATATAAAAAGCATGAAGGATCGCATGCCCCATCTCTACGACGAGCTGGTGGCCACGGGAGAGAAACTGGAACGTTTCTACAAGGATATGCAGGATATCGAGTTTACCGTGGAGCGGGGAGTTCTGTACATTCTTCAGACCCGGAACGCCAAGCGCACTGCCCGGGCAGCGGTTACCGTGGCGGTGGACATGGTGGAGGAAGGGCTCATCTCTCCTCAAACCGCGTTGCTTCGGGTTACGCCGGAGCAGGCGGAGCAGCTTTTACACAATCGGATCGATCCCGAAGCGGAGCTTTCCCCCGTGGCCCAAGGGCTTCCTGCTTCTCCGGGCGCTGCCATAGGTAAGGTGATTTTCGACCCCGACGAGGCGGAGGAAGCCGCCAAAAAGGGAGAAAAGGTTATCCTGGTACGTCCCGAAACGACTCCGGACGATGTGCACGGGCTCTTTGCGGCCCAGGGCGCTCTTACCAGCCGGGGAGGCATGACGAGCCATGCCGCGGTGGTGGCCCGGGGAATGGGAAAACCCTGTGTCTCGGGGTGTGATGAAATAAATATATCCATGGAATCCGGTCAGTTTACCGCCCGGGGGCATATCGTGAAAAAGGGAGATGTCATCACCCTTGATGGAAGCCGGGGATTGGTATTCCTCGGCGAGGCTCCTCTCATCCGCCCCTCCTTCGATGAAACCTTTCAGAAACTCCTCTCCCTGGCGGATCGGCAGGCCAACCTCGAGGTATGGGCCAATGCGGACACTCCCGGGGATGCTCAAAAGGCCATGGAATTCGGAGCCAAGGGGATCGGCCTCTGCCGGACGGAGCACATGTTCATGCAGCCCGAGCGCCTCAAGATCATGCAGGAAATGATCCTTGCCCAGAGCCTGGAAGAGCGCCAGGAAGCTCTGGCAAAACTTCAGGTAATGCAGGAGGAGGATTTCCTCGGCATCTTCCGGGCTATGAAGGGATATCCCGTGACGGTACGTCTTCTGGACCCCCCGCTGCACGAATTCCTGCCCCAGGAGGCGGATATCCTCGAACAGCTGGAAGAGGCGGAAAAGGGGAAAAACCAAAAGGAAAAGGAAAAACTGCTGCAAATCCGCGAAAAGGCCCGCAATCTTCGGGAGAACAACCCCATGCTGGGATTCCGGGGATGCCGGCTGGGTGTGATCTATCCGGAAATTTACGAAATGCAGGTGCGGGCCATTCTTGGAGCTGCCTGTACCCTGAAGGAAGAAAAAACCTCCGTAGATCCTCATATCATGTTCCCCCTGGTGGGAACTCTTCGGGAAATGGAGCTCATGAAGGAGCTTACGGAAAAGGTGGCCCGGGAAGTCTTCGAAAGCCGGGGAAATTCCTTGCATTATCACATCGGCTCCATGATCGAGGTTCCCCGGGCGGCTCTGGTGGCGGGAGAAGTGGGAGAAATCGCGGAATTTTTCAGCTTCGGCACCAACGACCTTACCCAGACGACCTTCGGTTATTCCCGGGACGATGCGGAGGGCAAGTTCCTGGCGCAGTATGTGCAAAAGCACGTTCTCCCCGCCAATCCTTTCCACAGTCTGGATGTTGCCGGAGTGGGACGGCTCATGAAGCTTGCCGTGAAGGAAAGCCGGGAAATCCGGAAGGACATCAAGCTTGGCATATGTGGCGAGCACGGAGGAGATCCCGAAAGCATCCGTTTTTGCGAGGAACTCGCTCTGGCCTATGTAAGCTGTTCTCCCTACCGAATCCCCGTGGCACGCCTCGCGGCGGCCCATGCGGTGCTGGAGAAACAATAGCGATTACCTTGTAATCCAAAGAATGGAATTTTTGTGCTCCAGATTCGGCATATATGCCGGGTCTGGAGCTTTTTTATGTTCTTTTCGGGAGTTGCCTCCCAGGTGATCGAGGATTTAAACTATCGTAGCAGAGATCCTAGAAAATACAGAAAGGGTTTCATGCTTGGACATATTTCCGGTGTTTCCGGAAGCCACTTTTGGTCCTCCAGAGAGGCAATGATTGGTTTTGCCGGCTTCAAAAGGCTCGTCATGGAGGAGAGGATGGCTTTTTTCCTTCCTGAAGGAAGTCTTACTTCTCTAAAATCCTTAAGATTTGCCTCTTCCGTTTCAAGCCAGTTCTCCACATATTTTGTGGCGGCGGAAGTCAGAGAGGGAAAGCGATGTGTTGCCAGAGGCAGAAGAAGATTTTCCAAGGTTCCCGCTTGTTTATTTCCGGGAAGTGCAAAGATGCCGCTTCGAAGTTTTTCTGATTCTGCTATTTCCTCCAAATCCGAAGGGATGGGATATTCGTGTTCTTGCAATAGTGATATGAAGTCTGTAAAACGTTTTGCAGGAGGAATGTCATCAGAATCAAGGATAATGGCAAAGATTTCCGGTTTCCACTGCATACGTGAAAAGGCTGTCATGTCTGCGGTAACGGTTTTTTTGATGTTGGAAAGTCCCTCGGCATTGCGGATTCCCATGAAGCGATTTTTGCGCTCAAATTGAAGAAATGCCGGAGCTGGAACCGCACGACGAGTGATGTTTTCCCCTGCAGGCCACTTAAAGGAGCTAAGCCATAAAGCTGCTTTTTCCGGAAGATCGGATCTTTTACGGAGTACCTTTCCACCGTAATAGGTACGCAAGATTTGAACTAAAAAGGTTACATCGAGCACTCCTTCGGTAATGATATAGACGAAATTGTTTATCATCGCACGTCAAACCCCGTATCACGAAGATTGATAAGAGTTTGGAGGTCGTAGCGGTGAAGCAAAGGTGTTCCCTCTTGCTGCAGATAATATGCCGCAAGAGAATTGCTGCTTTCGGTCTTTGATATTTCTATCACCATATCCATGGCTTCCAGGCTGTGAGTGGTTGCTACAATTTGGGTCCCTGCGGTTTTGGCAGCTAGGAAGAGTTGTTGCAATACCTTGGGAAGTATTTGGGGATGAATGCCTGACTCCAGCTCATCCACCAGGAGAATCCCTCCCCGTGAGCGTACCAGCGCTAGGGCAAGCGCTGCCGCACGCCGCATACCGTCTCCGAAGGAAGACAAGTCCACCACGCCCCGTTTTTTATGAGAGACCCTCACGCCTTCACGTCCTCCGGGTGCACTAACATCCAATCCCTCAATATGGGGGTCGAAGAGTTGAAGAAGTTCCAAAGCAAGTTTTTTCTCTCCCATATCAACGACCTTACTGAGGTGTTCCACCAAATTTCGAGTGGAACGATGGGTAGCGGAAGTGACGGTAAAGCATTTGTGAAAAATCACGCCGTTTCCGAATTGAGCAGGGGTTTCCCGGCGAAATTCCATGGTATGTGTAGCAAGGTCGTTCACTTTTGCTTCAATGCGCAGCATAAGGCTTTCGCTGGCTTCGCTATCCCAGTTCAGAGATGCCAATCCTCGGGCTCGGAGAATTCGTTGCTCTTTTTGGAGAGTTCCGGAAATTTCCAGAGGGGCCGTTTGTTTTGGGCTGTCTTCAGCGTGAAGAGGTTCTGAAGAGGGGAAGAGAGACCAGAGGCCGTCTTCAAGAAAAATGTCCATATCCCGCAGCCGGGCCACCTGAATCCACTGGGCAGGATCAAGGGGGCGTAGCAAAAGGGCCAGAGCCTCTAAAATGCTGGTCTTCCCAGCATTATTGGCACCTAAAACAACGTTTATGGGAGCCAGGTCTTTTAGGGTAACATCTTGAAGGCCTCGAAATGCCTGGATATGAAAATCTGTGAGAATCATGGGGGAGCCCCTTTCCT
>DAIPKP010000136.1:0-4126 GCA_036769705.1 Synergistaceae bacterium | reverse complement strand
CTTGACGGGCAAGAGTGCCGAAAACGGCAAAGAGCTTGATGATGAAGCAAAAGCTTTTGCAGATCTTGTGGTGAAAAATGTTTGGGGGAGTAGTGACAAGGGATTGGACGAAGGTTCCCGAGCTATCCGGGATATCGACTTTCTTCTGGAGGAACTCAAAAACAACGAGTATGCTATTTACGCCTGAGCCTCTTCCGGCGACGGGGTAGATTGCGTTCCGTTTCCCTTGTTTCTCCCGCTCTTGTGCACCTCCTCAGGGGGTTTCTGGTTCAGGCCAGAAACCCCCCCTCTCTTTTATCTCCCCCCGCCCGCCTGATATGCGCCAGTTCCCTGGGGCGCTCTTTTTCAGAGCTTTGTAGCCAGGACTATCGATTCAAATCTAAGTCGGAGTCGGAAGTATTGGCGATCTGTTTTTCTCTTTCTTCCTCCCTTGCCATGCCTACTTCTCTATCTATCTCCCGCCGTACTGCTGTCTTCACTTCTGCTGTGTTGAATATCCGGTTCATTACGATGCCTTGAAGCTCCTTGGGTTGCACTACCTTTACCCAGGGCAGATGAGAAAGTACGAAAGAGGCTATCTCCTCCAGATCCGGGGTGGTGGTTTCGAAAAGCACCTCGCCGTTCTCTATTAATCGAATATTTACGTAGTCTGGCCAGTGGAGTTCTGCAATTTCTCCAGCCCGGGGAGGCTGAAAAGATAAAATTACCTTGAATTGAGGTTTTTTCCGCAGATGTGTCCAGAGTGGCCGGGATATCTGCTCCGTCTCCTGGTCCAGGGTACTTTCCCTGTAGCCTTCCGTTGTCCCCAGTTGGATGTTTTTCATACGGCACATTTTAAATGACTCTCCTTTCGTCTCCCCTGAAGAAACTCCCCATACATAACACCCATTACAGGCAAAGTATATTTCCCAGGGAGAATATGCTGTTTCTTCCATACCGCCCTCTTCTTTCTCTCCGGGAAGGCTGTAGAGAAAGGAGATGGTACGCTTTTCTCGAAGGGCCTCGGCTATAAGAGGAAGATTTTCATGATTCTGCTCCCCATGTACTGAGGGGAGAGATTCGCAGAAGGATGCGGCCTCGTGATGTCCTTTTTCATGAATCTGCAGACGAAGAAGATTCCCCATGTCCTGAAGCAGAGTCCCCGCATGGGGGGCAAGATGGGGAAAGATGTGTTCCAGCAAACCTTGACTTGCCCCAAGAGTCTCCAATATATGATGCGATATTTCCACGTCTGTATGTATGGAGAAGGAGAAGATGTTTTCGAGTACGTACCGCTCTCCCGCTCGTTCATATCTGAGGTCGATATTATGCTTTTCCCTCAGCTTCTTGATGTACCGAGCGCGTTTTTTGTAGATGCGATTCTGCAGTTTCTTTTCTTCCTCTTCCTCGCATGAGTTTCTTTCTGCTCCATCTTCATCCCCCTCCTCATCTCCATCTCTTTCGATGTGGGGAATGTCACATATCTCGTCAAGATCGCTTACCTTGAGAAAGGGCGGCCCCCCAAAAGGTCTGGGGCAGCTTGATAAGAGCGCCTCTATCAGTCTGTGCAGCCGTTCGTGAGTGATATCCGTTTGAGCTTTTGGCATGAAAGATCTCCTTCTTTCTGTAATCGTCTCTGACCTTTTTCCCCGGAGCGGGGGTTTTTTCTATAGTTCCACGTGCATGCCCTGGGGGGATTTCTCAAAAAATCCTATTGAGTAGACCGCACAGAGGTTTCCCCGGTGCTTCCCCTTGCTTCTTCACTGTATTGAGCACCCCATTCTATCAGCATGAGTATTATCTCCTGAGCTTTCCTGGGGTGCAGGGTGGAAAAACAGAGCGGTGTATACCCGTCTTCATCCTTTGCATTGGGATCGGCTCCCCACGTTAAGAGTGTTCTGGCTATTTCCGGGTTGAAGTTCAGAAAAACCGCGTATGTAAGGGGTGTTTTCCCTGTGTTGTCCCGAATGTCAACGGGGCTTCCCGCTTCGAGAAGTTTTTCCACATAAACGGGGTCCGTGCTGAGTAGCGCAGCGTAGGTAAGGGGGGGCATGCCGAGGGAATCCTTTATGGTGAGGTCGGGACTTGCCGCCAGGATGAGATCCAGATTTTCGACGCTGCCGTTTTTAAGAAGAAGTGACATGAGCGGGGTTTGTCCATGATTATTCTGAACATCTACATCCGCTCCTGCCTTCAGGAGCAAGGAGAGTATTTCCGGAGAGTGGTTATTTTTGATGGCGTGCATGAGGGGAGTCTCATTCAAAGAGTCACGGATATTTACATCCAATCCCGAAGAGAGGAGCAGGGCCAGCATCTCCGGGTCTGGATCTCTCTGCAAAAGAAAGGGAAAGAGAATTCCCTCCAGCTTCAGGCGGAGATCCTCACCGGAACCGAACTCTCCGGAATCCATGCATTTCTTGAATCCCTCCACGTCATTGTTCATGCAGAGGCTCAAAAATTTTGGTATTTGAGGAAGATCAATTTCAAAATCCAGAGGAATTACCTCGGCAAAGGAGAGTGCTGGATGATGCCAGCTCCAGAAGAGTGCTGCAAGGAACAGTATTGGAATAAACGTTTTTTTTACGGAGTTTCTCATAACATAAAATCCCCCTTTCAAAAAAGCTTTTTCTGCTGAAGATTTGCTGCCATGGTGTTGCGCTGCAAGGGATTTTTGAGTTCCTTTCCGGAATGTTGGAATTTTCCCTTGCATTTTTTTCGAAGGCTGGTAAAATGCAAATCTCAAAAGCTCCTTCTTGTGACACATTATAACGTCTTACTAGTTTTTTTGTCAATCAATTTTTGGGGCAGTTCGAATTTTTTGAAAGGAGAATGACTCATGAGTATCGTAAAAAATAACGTTGAGGGCATCTCGGAAAATTCGGAAGGGGAAAAGGAAGGAAATCCCTTTGATACTAGTGATTGCAAAAATCCTCTGGAGACATCCGGGAAGTGTGAAACCTGCAAGGCGCACAAAATGTATAAGAAATACGAGGTTTTTGTGAAGATGATGAGTCCCGAAGTGGAGGAAGATGATTTTTTGCGTTTCATCAAAGAAAATTTTGCTCTTTACCTGGAGCCTTCGGCTGAAGATGAGGCGGCCGAAAGTGAAGAGAAAAAAATTCACTACACCAATATGTACGAACTTCTCAACCTTGATGATGATGGTGACGATGAGGACGAGGAGGAAATAAAATTTTGCCGCGAGTTGCGTGACTGGTGTAAGGAAGAGACGCGCGAGGATGACGACGACGACAACGGCGCCGATGACCGTGATGAAAAGAAGTGCTCCGGAAAAAGCGAAATTCTTCCCCAGGCTTCTGGAAAATCTTTGGAAAGAAACAGGGTGGGTTTTTATTTTGAAACAGCTTTTAAGGCGGCTCTCCTGGCCTACTATTACGACAAGGACAGGGGATCCTTTAAGGAAAATATCGGGGCCATAGTGAAATGGCTCGACACTTTTCCCGAAGAGGAATTGCGCTCTTGCCTGAAAATGAGTTCTCCCGGGGTGGATGCTTTACTCGTTTTTGCGGGGCTTTGGGGAACTCCAGGGTATAAGAAGGTTTTGGAAGAGGAAAATGCGCGTTATTTTGACAGCACATACGATGATTTTGGACGTTACGTTGCTTGGATGGAGAATAAAAGAAACGGAGTGAAAAACCTCAGGAACAGCAGTTTTGAAGTGCCCTTCCTTGCTTTTCTTCTCCGAGGATCTGATTTTAACTTCTCGAGTGATGAGTTGGAAAACATCAGGAGTGGAAATGGGAAAGCGTTGAAAGATGTCATACCTGAAAGATGTCATGCCTGAAAGGTGTGTGTAGTGAAAAATAAGGGGGATTCAAGGTGAGAAGGCAAAAATGAAAAATTTTTTATTAAAAGATCTCTGTGCTCTTTTGATCCTCATTCCGATAAGACGAGCCTGAGGCTATGACCGGAAAAGCGGGAGAAGAAACAAAAACAGAACCACAAAAAAGAAAGGGGGATGTTATTATGTGTAGGGAGAATGAAACGGTTTTTTTGGATTTGGAAACCACAGGTTTAGACCCCGAGCGCGACGAGGTGTTGGAGATAGCCATCATTGGGAAGGGAGAGAAACCCCTGTTGCATTCCCTGTGCAAGCCCAAACAGCTAACAGAGTGGCACAAGGCAG
>DAIPKP010000035.1:0-24148 GCA_036769705.1 Synergistaceae bacterium | reverse complement strand
GATCGGGAAACTCAGCAGCTGGTACACGACCTCAAACGTCCTCTCACGGTCATTCTCGGTCTGGCGGACGTCATGCGGGCCTCCGCGGTTTCGCCGGTGGTCTCCAAGCATCTCGGAGTGGTCCAGGCTGCGGGAGAATCCATGGAACAGATGGTTCGGGAGATTCTGCGCCCGGACTCCCGGCGTCCTCTTCCGGCGGAAACCGTGTTAGCCTACGCCTTGAGCCAAGCCTCGGCCCTTTCCTTTCACCGTTACCTGAAACGGCATACCCGGAAGGAGGCGGAAAAAACTCTGATTTACGTCAATCTCATCCGCTTTTCCCGGGCTCTGGTGAACCTTCTCGACAACGCCTTCCGCGCCGCTCCGGAGCATAATCCTGCGGTGGAAATCGCCCTGGAACGGAAAGAGGGAGCCGTTCTTTTCAAAATACGGGACAACGGCCCGGGATTTTCCGGCCCTCTCTCCACGGGAACTTCCGGATGGGGCTCCACGGGATTGGGCTTGGCCTTCGTGGAGGAGGTTCTTCGGGAACACGGAGGAATTCTTTTCTTCGAAAAGCCCTCCGAAGGAGGTACCCTGGCGGTTATCACCCTTCCGGAACACGGGAAACAGGACGAAAAGGAGATGATTCCATGACCCTTTATCTGGGTATTCTGGACGACGACCCCGCCATTCTCTATACCATCGAAGCCATGGGAGAAAGCCAGGGATGGGATGTACGCACCACCACGGATCCCGAGGAGGCCTTTCTCTGGATAACCCGGCAGGAGGTGGATATTCTGCTGGTGGATTACCACATGCCCCAGTGCAACGGCTCGGAATTCGTACGCCGGAGCCGGGAGGCTTCTCCGGCGGTGGTTCTTTTGGCACTCACCGTGGAGGAACGCCCGGAAATCGCCCGGGAAATGCTGACCGCCGGGGCGGATGATTTTATCTCCAAACCTTTGCGGTTGGCGGATTTTTCCTCCCGCATCGCCCTGCATCGGGAACTGGCCCGCATGCGCCGGGATATTCACCGGGGGGACGCCCGAAAGGGAATCGCCACGGAAACCCTGCGGGGGGTGCTCCAGACCCTGGATAGCCTGGGAGGCCACGGCACCGCCAGGGAAGTGGCGGATACTCTCGGCGTCTCCTATCCCACCGCCCACCGCTATCTGGAACACCTGGTATCCTCCAGTCTGGTGGTACGCTCCACCCTCTACCGGGACGGTCAGCCCGGGCGCCCCCGTTCGGAATACGCCCTCCTCCAGGGAGAAAAAGAGATTCCCTCTTCATGAACCGGGTTTTCTTGCGCCTTCTCGTTACGGGCACCCGGGGAAAGAGCGGCCTGGTGGCCTATCTCTGCTCCCTTCTGCATGCCCGGGGATACGCCGTATGGGGGCGGAGCACGGGAACCCGGGCGCTCTCCTTCGAAGAGGGAAGATGGAAAGAGATCCGGCGCACCTCCCCCGCCTCGGTGGAGGAGATGCGCTGGTGGCTGCGGCAGATTCCTCCTCACGTAAACGCGGTGGTGCTGGAAAACAGCGCGGTGCATCCGGAGCTGCAACTTTTAGCGGCTCAATGGCTGGAGCCCACCGCAACGGTATGGACCAACGCCCTGGAGGATCATCAGGAGCTTTGGGGCCCGGGAGACGAAAGAGCTCGGGAGGTTCTTCTCCGGGGAATTCCTTCGAATACGCCGGTCTTTCTCGGGAGCTCCCTTCTGGAATGCCCGAAAATTCTCCGGGAGCTGGAGCTCCGGAACTGCCCTCATTACGGCCCCGAAAAGGCCCTTTCCCCGGAAGATTTTCGGGAGGAACGACGGCAGCTGGCCCGGCAGCTCTGGAAGGTGCTCGAGCTGGAAGAACCCTTTCCGGATTTTCCGGAATATCCCCGGGAGGAGACGCTTCTGATTCTGCCCCTGGGAATGCTCGCCCGGGCCTTCGAGGCCAACGACCCTTGCAGCACCCGGAGATCCCTGGAAAAGCTGGGCTGGGATCCTCGGGAGTGCACCCTCTGGTTTCATAACCGCCCGGATCGGCCGGGGCGTTTCGAGGCCTTTCGAAATCTGGCGGAGCTTCCCTGGAAAAACCGTTTTCTTACGGGGGCTCATCCTTTTCGACGGATTCCGGAATGGAACTTTCTGGGAAATCCGCAAATCGAAGAAATGCTTTCCCTTCTGGAGGGAAACATTTTCGGCTGCGGCAACGTGAAGGGGCTTCCCCTGAGGCTGATGGATTTTCTGGAAAGGAGAGCCTCATGAACCGGGAAATGCTGCTTTTTCTGATCTCTCTGCTGCTTGGATGGTTTTACTACCGCCGCACGGGATGGAGCGCCGGAGGGCTGGTGACTCCGGGATTTCTGGTGCTGCACCGGAACGATCCCGAGGGCGTTCTCCTGCTGCTTCTCCTGGGGGTTTTGCTCACCTTTCCCCTGGAATACCTGGTGCGGCGCTTCCGCCTCTTCGGGCGGGAACGGATGTTCGCCGCCTGCGTACTCTCCCTGGGAGCCCTGGCACTGTACAGTCGTGGATTTCCTCTTTCCCTCCACTGGTACGGATGGATTATCCCGGGGCTGGTGGGAGCGGAGTGCCAGCGTCAGGGAATAGTTCCCACCCTTCTCTCCCTGGCTTCCGTGGGAGGGGCCTCCCTCGGAGCGGAAAGGCTGCTGCCATGAAAACCCTTGTACGGCTATGCGCCCAAGAGCTAGGCTATCTTTTTAGAGGAAGCACTCCCTTTCCCCGAAAACTTCTTTTGCTGGGAATCTTCTTTACGGTGCTTCTCGGGGCTCTTTCCTTCTTTTCCTCCTCTTCTCCCGAAGCGGAGCGGGCCATCTTCACCGTGGCGGAAGCCCAGAAGGCTTTGTACGCCTGGCGACAGGAGCATGGCATAGCCTCGCCTTCCGGAGAGGACCCCCTGCAAAGCGGGCTCATCGGCGTGGAATGGAGCCCTCTTACCACCACTCTGGGAGATCTGGAGGCGAAACAGGCCGCCACGGATCCGCGATGGGCGGGAATCTTCATGGAGTGGTACGAAAAGATGGGGCTGCAAAAGGGCTCCCGGATAGCCCTGATCTGTTCGGGCTCCTTTCCGGGGCTTATTCTTTCGGCTCTCGCCGCGGCGGAGCAGATGAAGCTGGAGATTCTGCTGCTTCCTTCTCTGGGATCCTCCACCTGGGGGGCCAACCGGGAGGATCTTTCCCTTTTGGAGATCCTCGGATTTTTCCGAAGCCGGGGTTTTCTGCATGCCCCTCCCCGGGCCTGTTCCCTGGGGGGCAACGGAGATATTGGAGGAGGCCTCTCGGAGGAGGCGAAAGATCTGCTGCGGAGTTCCGCCGAGAAATACGACGTTCCAATGCTCTCCACGGATTCCCTGGAGGAGATGATCTTCCTCAAGGCCGGAATGATCCGGGATTTTCAAGCTCAGGGTCTGGTTTCCATCGGAGGAAGTGCCACCTCCCTGGGAGAGGATCCGGAAATTCTGCGCCTTCCTCCGGGGCTGCTCCTCCCCTCGCAAAAACTCCCCTCGGGAACGGGACTTCTCGGTCTGGCCCTGGAAGAAGGGCTTCCGGTGCTGCATCTTCTGCATATGCGGGAGCTCTGCCGGCAGCATCATCTTCCCTATCCTCCCATCGAGAAGGATCTTCGGCTTCCCTCAAAAATGCCCGGGATACTCGCTTTTTTCGGGATTCTGCTCTTTTTCGGAGTTCTTCTGGGCCATAAGCGGTGGGAAATAAAATAATGATTTTTCGCAGAACACGCTCCGATAGTGACCATGCGGAGGGAATGATCTTGTGCCACGGAAAAATCAGGTTACATGTTTTTGGCAACAAGAATTTTTCCGGAAATGACCGTACCCGTGGTTTGAATTTCCCGCAAATCTTCAAGGGACATCCGAAAGGGATCTTCCTCCAGAATCGTCATATCCCCGGACTTACCGGGATCCAAAGAACCGCATTCCTCTTCGGAAAATCCCGCGAACGCCGCCTCCCGGGTATAGGCATGCAGAGCCTGCGCGAGAGGAATACCTTGATCGGCTCCCAAGGGCTTCCCCTCTTCGGTTTTTCTGCTCAGGGCGGCCCAGACATTCTGCCACGGTGAGGGAGAGCTGATGGGAGCGTCGGTTCCCATGGCACAGGAAAGGCCCGCTTCGACAAAATTCCTGCAGGCTATCAGACGGTTTGCGCGCTCCTCTCCGAGCCCCCTGATATAATTATCTCCAAAATCATGAATAAAACAGGGCTGTGCCGTAACGAGCAATCCCAAGCGTTGCATACGTTTCATGGTGGAGATCTCGCACATTTCGCAATGCTCCAGGCGATGACGATGATTCTGCAAAGGGTCCTTCGCCAGGATCTCTTCGAAACACCGGAGGACTTCCTCTACCGCTCGATCTCCTATGGCATGGATACTTATCTGGAGCCGGGCGGCATGTATTTTTTCCATACGTTTTTTCAGCTCTTTCATATCCTTCAAAACGCCGTAATTTGACGCATGGCCTTCATAGGGCCGGAATAAAGCAGCGGTACGGGAACCTATGCTACCATCGGCAAAGAGCTTTACTCCTCCGAGAAGGAGTTTCGAATTTTGCCTTGCCTCTCTTTCGCGCAAATGTTTGAATTCGTAGAGAGAAGTGCAGGTGGGCAAATTCGAAGGAAGCCGGAACATGAGATAGGTTTTTATTTTTAATTTCCCCCGTCTCTCGAAATCCACATAGCAATCCACGTAATGCTTTTCCGAAAGCATATCCGTTCCCGGGTCATGAACGCCCGTCAGCCCGAGAGCCAGGTAATCCTCCTGAGCTGTTTCCAGTGCACGAGCTACACCCTGGGGATCTATGGAATGAACTTGAGCGAGAGCCTTTTCCAGAGCTTTTTCGTAGAGCCAGCCATTGGGCTCTCCCGTCTCGAGACGCCCGATTTTGCCGTCCCGGGGATCCAGGGAATAGGAATCCAGAGAGAGCATTTCCAGGGCCTTGCTGTTCAGAAGAGCGCTATGGGTACAGCTTCTTACGAGAAAAACCGGCTTGCTGGAGACGATGGAATCGAGAAAAGATTTATCCGGAAAAGAAGGGAGCAGAGACTCATCAAAGTTATATCCCACAACCCAGGAATTTTCCTCCGAAGAAAAAACATAATCCACGAGCTGTTTTTCGAAAAACCCGAGGCCCTTTTCCCTCAAAACGCCGCAGTTAAACCGTCTCTTCAAGAATCCGTAGGTCATCATATGGTTATGAGAATCTATGAGCCCCGGCAAAACCGTTTTCCCCTTCAAATCCAAAATTTCCGAATTGCCCCGGTCGGCAAGGACTTCGGAATTGGATCCCAGGCAGGAAACTCTGCCTTTGTGTATACGAATTGCCTCCACGGGAGAAGAGAAAAAGTTTCGCCGCACTTTTCCGTTTATAAAAATAAGATCCCTCGGCTTCATAGAATGTTCCCCCTTCGAAAATCGGAAAAGGATCCCGCCTCTCGATCCTTTTCGTTCTTCAGCCTCTTTCGTGTGTTTCCCTTATATGTTTGTATAATAGGAAAAAGGAGGTACTCTGGACACTCCGTATGCTTCGATTTTTCATGTCAAAAACCGTTTTTTGTGCTTCCGGGAGAAGGGAAATTTAAAGTAGTGCCGAAGGGGCGATGATTCGAATGATCGATGAAACCAGCAAAAAAATACTCACCATTCTGCAAAACGAAGGAAGAATTTCTTTCAGACAGCTTGCAAAACAGGTGAACCTTTCTCCTTCGGCGGTGGTGGAAAGGATTCACAAACTCGAAGACAAGGGGATTATCAAAGGCTACAAGGCGGAGATAGATTATGAAAAAATGGGATTCCATCTGCACGCCTTCATACGAATGAACAGAAAGACGAACGAGATCGGAGTGCCCAAAAAAATAACATCCATGTTCGAGGTAAGAAATTTCTGGATCGTAGCGGGGGATCACGACTTTCTTCTGGAAGTGATCGCGACGAACAAGGAACATCTGGAAGATATTATCGAAAAACTCTTTCAATACGGAACCACCGCCACCGCGGTCATTCTTTCCAAGACCACCAAGGAAAGCCTTCTGCCGAACGACGCCATTTTCGAATATCAAAAGAAATCCTCCGACTCCCTCTAGATACCGTCCTGCGGAGGGATTCCCATCTTATAAAAATATTGATGACGTGAAAGAATTGACATTCTTCTCCTCTTGTGAGAAAAGAAGTTCCGAAAGGCATGAAACCGACAACCACATCACATGCCGAAAAGGATCAAAACCGGAGATCCCACATCTTACAATGGAGGTGCGTTGTTATGCTGAACCCTCTTTCCGAAACGGAATACAGCTTCGACCTCGAACGCTACATGAGCAGGGAGCGTTTCGAATCCCTGCGAACTCTTGGAAATTCCCTGGAGACCCCCTTTCTTCTGCTCGACCTTAACGTCATAGCCCGAAAGTACGATGCCCTCCACCAGGCCATGCCCTTTGCGAAGATCTATTACGCCGTGAAATCCTGCCCCCATGACAAGGTGCTCCAGGTTCTGGCAAACCGGGGAAGCTGTTTCGACGTAGCCTCCCGGTACGAGCTGGACCAGCTTCTGGCCCTGGGAGTTTCTCCGGATCGACTGAGTTACGGCAATACCATCAAAAAGGCCCGGGATATCGCCTATGCCTATGAAAAAGGTATTCGCCTCTACGCCACGGATGCGGAGAGCGATCTGCGCAAGATCGCGAAGCACGCTCCGGGATCCAAGGTTTTCTTCCGCATCCACACCGACGGCAGCGGCGCGGACTGGCCCCTCTCCCGAAAGTTCGGCGCCCATCCGGATACCATCTACAACCTCATTCTGGAAGCTCCGAATCTCGGGGTGGTTCCCTGCGGCATTTCCTTCCACGTGGGCTCCCAACAGCGGGATATCGGGCAGTGGGACCATGCCATCGCCACCTGCACCTACCTTTTCGATGCCGCCCGAAGCAAGGGAATCAACCTTTCGCTCATCAACCTCGGAGGAGGCTTTCCCGCAAACTACGTGGCCCCCACCCAGCCCGACGAGGTCTACGTACAGGAAATCACCCGTTTTCTGGAGGAGGATTTCGGCAAGAATATGCCCGAAATCATTTTGGAACCGGGGCGCTCCCTTTCGGGAGATGCGGGGCTTCTGGCGAGCGAAGTGGTGCTTATCTCCAAGAAATCCGAGTACAACCAGTACCGTTGGGTCTATTTGGACGTGGGAATGTTCGGAGGGCTCATCGAAACCATGGACGAAGCCATCAAATATCCCATCTACACGGAAAAGGAAGGCCTCGCCAGCGAAGTGATTCTTGCGGGCCCCACCTGCGATAGCATGGATATTTTGTACGAAAACGAGAAATACCTGCTTCCGGAAAGCCTGGAGGAGGGGGATCGGCTCTACTTTTTCTCCACCGGAGCTTACACCAGCAGCTACTGCGCGGTGAATTTCAACGGGTTCCCCCCTCTGAAGACCTACGTGCTGGGAGAAGAGGTTCTCGAGGAAAAACCCGAATAAAGGCCGCGAAAATCGAAAATGCGGCAAAACCCCTGTAAGGAGGCTCCCTGAATTCATGAAAACCCTGGAATGGACCGAAGACCGCCTGGAAGGCACCTTTGGAGACCGGAAGGTTCTGCTGTATACGGCTCCGCCCTCCCCCTCCTCTCCTCTGGTGATGTTTCTCCACGGGGTACACGGCTGTGCCGATATGGAGGAAGGAAACAAGTACCGGGCCCTGGCGGAGCTTCTCTATCAGCAGGATATAGCTTCCTGCCTGGTGGAATCCAGCCGGAAGAGACGGGATCGGATTGCCTTCGGAGAGGATTATCCCGCCTGGGCTCAGGGAGCCTTCGAGGGTAAAAGCTACGCCCAGGACCTGGGAGATTTCGCAAGGGCTCTGGCCTTTCTCCAGGAAAAATTCTCGAACCTGGATTTCTGGCTCTGGGGTTTCTCCCTGGGGGGCATTCACGCCACCCTCCTGGCAAGCCCGGTATACCGAAGGGTATTGGAAAAGGAAGGCCTGGAATCTCCCGCAATCCGTTCCAACTCCCTTAAAGGAGTTCTTCTCTCGGGAACCGGCCATTATCTGCGCCCCGAGCAGGCTCTTCTGTTACGGGCTCCCATTCTGGACAGCCTTCCTCCGAACAGCCTGCTTCTGGAAGCGGCGGAATCCCTGGAGTGCGAAAAGCTCTACTCCTTCTACGGCTCCCTGGACAACACCTTCAGCGAGCAATCCTGCCGGGAGCTTTTCGAAAGAGCCCCCCGAAAGGTGCGCCAAAAGTTTACGGTCATTCCCGGGGCGGATCACGCCTTTCGGAATCTGGAGGGAGTTCCCTCTCTGGAACCCCTGCGGCAAATGACGGAACGCATCATCCCCGGACTGCGATAAAAAACCCGCGATTTTCGAGGGGGCGGTTTCCTCCGGACTACCCGGAAGGACGTTTTTCGCCCCCCTGTTACATTTCTTTCGAAAAAACGAAAAACTTCCGCAACATGCATGTTACGTTCCGACGGTATGGTGGATCCATATTTTCGAGATCTTTTCCTTTGCGCGAATCCGTTTTTTTGAATGCTACCCGGTAAAAAGGAGAACACCATGCAGACGTATCGGAGCGTCTTCCTCTCGGATATGCACCTGGGAACCCGGTGGTGCAAGGCCAGGGATCTGGCATCTTTTCTTTCGGCAATTTCCTGCGAACGCCTCTATCTTGTGGGTGACATCATCGATGGCTGGAAACTCCAGAGAAAAAGCTCCTGGCCCCGGTCACATAACCGGGTTTTGCAGGAGCTGCTGCGGATTTCCCGAAAAAGCTCGGTGATTTACGTTACGGGGAATCACGATAGCTTTCTGGATGAGTACCACGGAAGCATCTTCGGCAATATCGGGATCTATCGCCAGGCGATTCACAAAACCCTGGACGGCAAAAAGATGCTGGTCATGCATGGAGACGAGTTCGATGCGGTGATGAACCACGGCAAATGGCTCGCCCGGCTGGGCGACGTAGCCTACGACGGAGCTCTCTGGCTGAACTATTTTCTGAACGGCGTACGCTCCTTTTTCGGCATGCGCTACTGGTCTCTCTCCCAGTTTCTCAAGCACAAGGTAAAGGATGCGGTAAACTTTATCGGGGAGTTCGAGAAACATCTGGCGGAAGAGATGCGCAGGCAAAAGCTCGACGGAGTTATCTGTGGTCATATCCATCGGCCGGCACTCAAAAGGCTGCAAGAGGGGCTTTACGCCAACTGCGGGGACTGGGTGGAAAGCTGCTCCGCCCTGGTGGAACATCTGAACGGAGAGTTCGAAATTCTACATTGGCACGAGGAAAAGGATCGGTTCCTGGAACTGCCCCGGGTTACCGCCCAGGGAGAGCTGGTGCTTCCGGAAAACTTTTCTCCCGAGGAAATTCATGCCTTCGAAAATCTCTGGAGCCTCCCAAAATGAAGATTTTGATCGTCACCGATGCCTGGCATCCCCAGGTCAACGGCGTGGTGCGAACCATCGAGGCCACCTCGGCGGAGATGAAGCGGCAGGGGCATGAAATTTCCCTTCTCACACCGCAGCAGTTTCCCTGCATTCCCTGCCCCACCTATCCGGAAATTTCCCTGGCCTGGCCCTTCTGGCAGATCTTTCGATATATGGAGGAGATCGCCCCCCAGGCCATTCATATCGCCACGGAGGGCCCTCTGGGACTCGGAGCCCGACGATGGTGCGTAGCTCGTGGGATTCCCTTCACCACCTCCTTCACCACCCGGTTTCCCGAGTACCTGCAATCCCGCTTCCGCATCTCTCCGGAGCCTCTTTACGGTTTTTTCCGTTGGTTTCACGCTCCCTCCGCCGCCACCATGGTCTCCACGAAAAGCCTTATGGAAGAGCTCCGTCAACGGGATTTCGCAAATTTACGATTCTGGTCCCGGGGAGTGGATACGGAGCTTTTTTCACCCTCTAAAAGAGAACGTCTCTTTCCGGAATCCCCGGTATTTCTCTACGTAGGGCGGGTAGCGGTGGAAAAGAACCTTCCCGCCTTCCTTTCCCTGAATCTTCCTGGAGTGAAAGTGGTGGTGGGATCCGGGCCGGATTTGGAAAGGCTGCGCAAAAAGTTTCCGAAAGTACGCTTTCTCGGCACCCTGGAAGGGGAGAAGCTTGCCCGAATCTACGCCTCCGCGGATGTCTTCGTTTTTCCCAGCAAAACGGACACCTTCGGCATGGTCATCCTGGAAGCCCTGGCTTCGGGGCTCCCCGTGGCAGCCTACCCCGTGACGGGGCCCAAGGACATTCTTCTTTCCGGAGAAACGGGAATTCTCTCGGAAAATCTCGCAGAAGCCGCCCTAGAAGCTCTCTTTCTGGACAGAAAGATCTGCCGGAGCTTTGGAGAATGCTTTTCCTGGCAGGCCTGTACCGAAGAATTCCTGTGCAATCTGGCTCTTCGAAAAGATACGGAAAAGCTCTGCAAAACCGGATAGGTAAACTCGAAGAGCTGCTTCGAAGCAACTCTTCGAAGAGGTCATAGATCGAAAGGCATCTCCTTCACCCCGAAAAAGCACCGGCCCTCCCCTTGCCGGTGCTTTCCCTTTTTTACAGCACCCGGAGTTTGAGCTCCCGGGAGAGATCCTCCAGAAGCTTCATGCCGCAGAGAGAATTTCCCTTGGAATCCAGGGAGGGACCGCAAACCCCGATGCCCATTCTTCCGGGCACCACCGCCACGATACCCCCTCCCACACCGCTTTTTGCGGGAATTCCCACCCGGAGAGCGAACTCCCCGGAGCCGTCATACATGCCGCAGGTCACCATAAGAGCCCGGATGATGCGGCAGGTACGGCTGGCAAGCACCCGAACCCCCGTAACCGGGTTGATCCCCCCTGTGGCAAGAGTGGCACCGAGCACCCCGAGATCTTCCACGGAAGCCTCGATGCTGCACTGTCGGAAATATCCCTCCAGCACATCCTCCACATCCCCCTTCAGGGTCCCGGTGCTCTTCATGTAGTAAGCCAGGGAACGATTACGGTGTCCCGTCTCTTTCTCGGACTCGAAGATTTTCTGATTTATCTCAAGCTCCGGATTACCCATAAGCCGTCGGGCAAGATCCAGCACCGCATTGCCCCGTTCCCGACCGTTTTCCCGGGGTATGAGAGAGACCACCGCGATGGCCCCGGCGTTGACCACGGGATTGTAGGGGCGGTTCACCTGGTGCATTTCCAAACGCATGATGGAGTTGAAGGGATCCGGAGTAGGATCCATGCCCACGGTGTCGAAAACGATCTCTTCTCCCACTTCTTCCAGGGCAAGGGCGAGGGATATGATTTTGGAGATGGACTGGATGGAGAAAAGATACTTTCCGTCTCCTCCGCTGGAACGTTCTCCCTCCACGGTGGCCAAAGAGATACCCAATATGTCGGGGGACGCCAGAGCAAGTTCTGGAATATAGGTGGCTACCCGGCCCTGAGTATAAAAACTGCGATTTCGGGTTACCAGATTGGCGAGAATTTCCTCCACTATTTTTTCCTCCTTCGAAAAACACATCTGTTTAATTTTCGCACATTCCGATAAAAAGAGACAGCCCTTGAAAGAGCTCCCTTTCTTGACAACCTTTCCACCCCATTGGTATCATGATTGCAGGGAGAGGTTTTTGTAATCCTTCTAGAATAGATTTTGAGAAAAACTGTGACAATTTTCTTTTAAATTCCGAAAAAAAGCCTTTATTCTCTACCGCAACATCGCCGTGGAAAAACGCAGAAAATGTGCGTTCCTTCGAGGAGGAATAGCTGCATAAATAAAAAAATTTTCATTTGGAGGATTACGTATGCGAAAAAGTCTTTTTATGAAACTCATTCTTCCTCTGGGCATCATCATACTTCTTTTCTGTATCTCCCTGGGAGCCACTCTTATCATCACGGCCCAGCAGAAAACGGATGCCCTTGTCATCAATCTCGCAGGGCGGCAACGCATGGTTTCGCAGAAAATCGCCAAGGCCGCCCTGGGATATGCCATTTCCGGCAAAGAGAGTTACCGCCAGGAGGCCGAAAAGGGAATGGAGCTTTTCCGGAACACCAACAAAGCCCTGATTTCCGGAGGCAAGGCCCCCCTGAACGCTACCGCCTCTTCCTGGGGAGAGCTGCCTCCTCCCTCGGAACGTTCCGGAAAAGCTCTGCAACAGGCGGAGAAAGCTTTCGGGAGCTATACCAAGGCGTTGGATACCCTCTTCGCTCGGAGCAATCCGGAAAAAGAAATCCTTGAGGAGGTAACCCAACGCTCTCTGGAGGTGCTTGCCGCAGCGGATAATGCGGTAGTTACTCTGGAAAGCGAGGCAGATCGCCGGGTTGCCCTTCTTAAGCTTATTCAGGAGATCTCTTTCGTCCTGGTTCTTCTCACGAGCCTGGCATGCGGCTTCTTCTACCGCCGGGCAATTCTCAAACCCATCGTGGAGATGGGGCACTTCGTACAAGCCTCCGAAAAGGGAGCGGATCTTACCTGGAGGCTTCCGGTACGCAACCGGGACGAAACGGGGCGGCTCGCCCGGGGATTTAATGATTTTCTCGAACTTCTCCGAAGCAATTTCTGGCAAACCTCCCAGGGAACTCAGGATTTTCTAGCGGCCTTCAACGCCCTCTCCCTGGCCCTGGAAACCTTTTCCGAAAAATTCGCCTCCATGCAGGAAAACATGGACCGGGGAGCCACCTCGGTAAACGAAATCACCCAGGCGGTGGAAGAACAGTATGCCTCTTCCGAAGAGATCGCCTCCACCGCCCAGGCCCTCGCCCAGATGGCGGAGAGTCTGAACCAGACCGTTTCCGACGTAGTCTCCCGGGCCCAGGAAGGGGAGGGAGCTCTTTCCGCCACATCTCTGGCCATGGAATCCGCCCGGAAGCAGGCGGAACAGGTTTCTCACCGGGCCGCATCCCTGGCGGAAAAGGCCACGGTAATCCATCAGGTGGTACAGACCATTCAGGGTATTGCGGAGCAGACGAACCTTCTCGCCCTGAACGCCGCCATCGAGGCGGCCCGGGCGGGAGAAGCCGGCCGGGGCTTTGCGGTAGTGGCCGAGGAAGTTCGTAAACTCGCAGAGGAAAGCAAGAGCGCGGCGGTACAGATCGGGGATAATCTGACGGATCTCATGGAAGGAGTGGACGGAACCTCCCAAGACGTGGTCTCCATGTCCGGAGAGATGGAGGAAGTGGCCATGAAAATTTCCGGAGTGGTAGAATCCATAACCTCCATTCTCGCGGGAATGGAGAGCACCAACGAAATCTCCCAAAGCGTGGCGGCCAGCGCGGAGGAACTTTCCGCATCCTCCCAGGAGATGGCCTCGGGAGCGGAATCGGTCTCCCGGTTCGCCTCGGAAATCAACGGCATCATCACCACCGCAGGGGATTCCGTACGCAGCCTGAGCCATCTGGTAACCGACTTTTCCAACCGCACCGAGGAGAGCGGCAAAAAAGGAACGGAGCTTCTGGAGCATTTGGGAATTTTCAACCTCGGAGCCGAGCAGGAGATGGAATCCTTGGTAAGAGACGCCATTCGGGCTCACGAAAAGTGGATGGCCGAGCTCCAGGCCTCTCTGGACGGAAGGCTCTGGGTACTGGAAACCAATCCCGAACGTTGCCGCTTCGGGCTTTTCCTCAGCACCTTCCATCCCCCGAAAACCCTCCAATCCGTATGGGATCGGGTAATAGACCTTCACGATAACGTCCATCATCTCGGCGACGATGTCCGGGCTCGACTTCGGGAGGGAAATCATGCAGAAGCGGAACAGGCTTGCCGGAAGGCCCGGGAGGCGGGAGCCCAGCTTATTGCACTTCTTCAGGAAATACTTCGGAAAAACGCTCCGAAGGCTTCGGATCGGCAGCCTCGCGCTTTGGCACCTCGAAACTCCTGATTCGTTACATCGCAAGATTGCACATAAGAGCGGAGCCGGGGTTTTTCGCCCCCGGCTCCGCTTCCGCTTTACAGAAAACCCCGGAATTTTTCAGGCGGAAGCGTGCTTCCGATGCCGCAGTACGTTCTGCAAGGTGAAAAACAGAAAAAACCCGAGGCTGATAACCTTGTAGAGTCCCAGAGGCGTGACCATGGAGATTCCGATTCCCACAAAGAGCAATCGTTCCCAGGCTGCAAGGCCGTAAAACTGCATGCCGATGATACCTGACGAAAGGGAATAGATACCGATAATCGCCATAATCACCACGAAAAGAAACTGTCCCAGATGAAAGTCCACGAAGAGCAGCATGGGGTTGTAGACGAAGAGATAGGGCAACAGAAGCCCCGAGAGAGCCAGGCCAAACCCCGTTATGGCCACCTTCATGGGCTTGGCTCCCGCAAGGCCCGCGGCGGTATAGCTGGTGAGGGCCACCGGAGGAACCACGGCGGACATGGTACCGTAGTAAAAGGCGAAAAAGTGCGCCGCCAGGGGAGGCACTCCCATTTGCTGCAGTGCCGGAGCGGCGATGGTGGCGGTAACGATATAGCAGGCCGTGGCGGGAAGTCCCATACCCAGTACGAGAGCCGCCAGCATGCAGAGGATCAGGGCCGCCCATAGTTTGCCCCCGGAAAACATGATGATATTGAGTGCCACAATCTGCCCCACCCCCGTCATGGCCACGGAGCCCACGATGAAGCCCACCACGCCGCAGGCGATGGCTACGGGAGCGGCGCTGCGAGCCCCCATATCCAGGGCGGAGAGGAAATCCCGGAAGGACATGCGGGTGGATTGACGCAAAAAGGAGAGCACGATAATGGAAAGCAATCCCAGAAAGGCGGAAAAGAGAGGGGTGTATCCCGCCACGAGGAAGTAAATGATGAGCGCCAGAGGAAGCAGCATGTGCCCTCGATGGAGCATGGTCTCCTTCAACGAGGGAAGTTCACTCCTCTCGATTCCCGTAAGCCCTCTCTTCTTGGCCCGGAGATCCACCATGAACATTATCGCGGTATAGTACAGAATAGCGGGAACCGCTCCGGCAAGCATGATCTTGAAGTAGGGCACCCCCAGAAAGGTACTCATGATAAAGGCGGCAGCCCCCATAATAGGGGGCATAAGTATGCCTCCGGTACTGGCGGCGGCCTCCACGGCCCCTGCGAAATAGGGAACGTATCCCACCCGTTTCATGAGAGGAATGGTGATGGCTCCGGTGGTGGCTACATTGGCCTGGGCGCTTCCGGAGATACTTCCCATGAGAGCGGATGCCACCACCGCCACCTTGGCGGGGCCTCCCCGAAAACGTCCCGCCAGGGCCAGAGCAAAATCGTTGAAGAACTCGCTGGTTTTGGTGGCGGAGAGAAAGGCGCCGAAAAGAATGAACATGAATACGTAGGTGGATGAAACTGTGAGAGAAACGCCGTATATCCCCTCGTCGGTGAGCCCCATGCGGATGATGATGCGCTCCCAGCTGAATCCCTTGTGGGCAAAAAGCCCGGGGAACCAGAGGCCGAACTTGGTGTAAAACACGAAAAGCATCCCCAGAATGGTGAGAGGAAGCCCCACCGCCCGGCGGCTGGCCTCCACGAGAAGCGCCATGGTCATCACCGCCATGGCGAGATCCAGAGGAAGAGGATTCAGGTGAGAAGCCAGAAGGCGATTATATCCCAGAAGGATGTAGAGGCTTCCGCTCAGAGCGAGAACCACCAACACCCAGTCCACCCAGCTCGGGACCTCCCGGGGAGACTTGCTCCGGGCAGGATAATAGAGAAAGGTAATGGCCATCATGGTGCCGAGATGGATAGCGTTCATCTTGATGGTCATGAGCAGGCCGAAACTGTTCATCCAGCAGTGTATCAGCGATGTAACCACCGTAAGGACGAGAACTCCCAGCCCCAATCTGCCCGCGAACTCCCGATTGGGAATGTGTTCGGCGGGATTGAGAAAAGATGGTATTTTCATAAACTGTACCTCCCGGGCACCTTTCTTCTTCCGGGTTTTTCCCAGGCAGAACGGGAAATCCCCGGAAAATCTCTCTTTTTCTTAGGAAGAACGCTCAGAAAGATGAATGAAAAAGGCGCACGGGAGATGCCTCCGTGCGCCCTCGGAGAAATCCGCTTTCCTCTACTTCATTTCCGGAGGAATCAGAGCCTCGGGAATCTCGAAGCCCTTTTCCTGATAGAACTTCACCGCTCCCGCATGGAGAGGCGCTCCGTAGAGCCCCGCCAGGGGATTCTCGAAATCCACCTTGTAGAATACCGCATGCTCCTTGAGGAAATTTTCTTTATCCGCATAGACTACCTGAAGCATCTTGTAGACCAGCTCCGCTTCGAGCTTGGGAGACGCCAGAAGGGCGCACTTCACCCCCACCAGGGGAACGTCCTTATCCTGCTTGGGGTAAGTCTCCGCGGGAATGACCACCGGAGCGTACCAGGGAGCTTCCGCCACGAGTTTCTCCAGAAGCTCGCCCTCGATGGGAAGCATATCTACTTCGGTACGTCCCGCATAAAGCTCGGTCACTGCGGAGGTGGGAATTCCCGCCTCCAGAAGAGCCGCATCGATACGGCCATTCTGAATGGCCTGTCCCGCCTCGCTGTATCCCAGATACTCCGGCACGATATCGTCGAAAGTGAGCCCCGCAAGGCCCTTGAGCACCACCCGGGTGCTGAACTCGGTGCCCGATGCGGGAGGCCCCACGGCGATCTTCTTGCCCTTCAGGGTATCCCATCCGGTGATGCCGGAGTTCTTGGCATACACGAACTGGGATGCCTCGGGCCAAAGACCGAAAACATAGCGAAGATTGGGATATTCCTTGCCCTCGTACCGGTTGGTGCCGGTATAGGCAAAACCCGTGAGATTGCACATGGCGATGGCCATCTCCGCCTCGCCCTTGTTGAGCATATCCAGGTTTTCCGTGGACCCCCCGGAGCTCTGAGCAGACCATTTCACTCCATCCTTGAGAAGAGCCTGGTTGAAATGGTTGGCAAAAATGGTTCCCACGGGATAATAAGTTCCTCCGGTGGAACCCGTTACGAGCGTTACAAACTGCATCCCCGCAAAAGCCGCTCCTCCCAGGGAAAGCAGCAGTGCTACAATCAAGGCAAACAACATTCCGCGTTTCACGAGAAAATCCCTCCTTTTCTTTTATACCGCCTTCGTATATCTCTCACTTTTCGTACCGCACGCAGATACGCACTCCATCGTTCTTTCCTCTCCGCAAGAAACAAAAAAGCCTCGCCGCCGCCCTCCTTTCGTTTTTCCTTTGCTTCATCAGCTTTTTCCGACGCTCCTGTTTTGCAAGGCTTCTTTCGGAGAAGGAACTCGAAAGCGCCCCTTTATTGTACCCAAATCGGCAAGAAAACGGAATTCCCCGAAGAGACGAACTCTTTTGAATTCCCGGGGTTTATGCAAAATATCAGGAGACGCTCCTCTTTTTCGCCAGGTATCTTTCCGGGGCTTTCAAAAACTAGCGCCAGTAGGCCTGATCGAAAAATTCGAATTGCACTCCCAATCCCTTCTCCAGGGCTTTTTCATAAAGGGTATATCCCCAGGCGATATCGTGAAGAGGCATGCCTCCGGTGGGAAAGAGAATGATCTCGTCCTCCCCGGTTCTTCCCGGATCCTCTCGGTTCACCACGTCTCCGAGATTCCGGATCCGGCTTTCGTCATACCGCCCTTCCGCCACGTACTTGAGGAGGAAGAAAGAGGGAGCCACCACTCCCACCGCATCGATTCCCTTGGGATGCTCCTTGCCATCCGCGATAAAGGCCTGGTGCATCTTCCAGTTATCCGCGATAACCGTGTTTTCCGAAAAACATTCGCAATCCATATCCGCAGCTCCCGTAAAGGTGACGAGCGAACCCTTTTTGAGCCACTCCTTTTCGATGCGGGGAAAGATTTCTCCCGAGGTCGCGATGGAAAGAACGTCCGCCGGGCGCACCGCTTCTTCGATGGTCTCCGCCCATCGGACATGGACGCCGATTTTCTCCCGCATCTCCTCCGCGAAGGATTCGAATTTATCCCGGTTGATATCGTAAAGCCAGGCTTCCTTTATGGAAGGGCACCCCGCCTTGATGGCCAGAAGGCAGGCCCGGTTGATGACCCCTCCTCCGATGACTCCTGCGGTTTCCGCTCCCTTGCGGGCGAGATGGCGAGCCGCCACTCCCGGAACCGCTCCGGTCCGCATGGCGCTTATCAGGTTTCCCGACAGAATGCAGAAGGGTGCTCCGGTTTCCGCATCGTTGAGAATGGTGGTGAGCACCGACCGGGGAAGCCCCTTTTTCCAGTTTTCCGCATTGGAGCCGTACCATTTTTCTCCGCAGATACGGTACCGTCCTCCGAGATAGGCGATCATGGCCATAAAACGCCGGTCCGGCCCGGTAACGGGCATACCCGGAAACCGTTCCTTCTCGGGGAAATAAATCATCTGACCGTGCTCGTTTTCCAGGGGGCCTCCCATAAGATAGTCCCCCTTGCCGATGAGGCCGAAAACCTCCTCGATCACATCCACGCAGGCGGGCATGTCCAGCACGCCTACCTGGAGAAGATCTTTCTGGGAAAGCAACAGGGTGGTTACGCCGGTTCCGCTCATGACAATTTTTCCTCCTTAGTTTTTGCAGGGGTTTTACGGTTTTTCCATCCTCTTCTCGGTTTTTTCGAAGACTCGAAAAAAGCACT
This sequence comes from Synergistaceae bacterium, assembly GCA_036769705.1. GTDB lineage: Bacteria > Synergistota > Synergistia > Synergistales > Aminiphilaceae > DAIPKP01. The sequence continues at coordinate 5,598 of DAIPKP010000035.1, read as the reverse complement.
CTCTCAAAATTGCAAAAAAATTCTCTCTTCCACGAAACCCACTCTATCAAACTCAAAAAAAGAAAACAACCTTTCTTTTTTGTGAAATAGAAGAAAGAAATTTTTCAATAAAATAGGAGGGGGGGGGTAGAAAAAAAGCCCCCCGAAGGGAGCTTTTCAAAACCGTTCGAAAAAATCAGCTTTTTCTTTTGAGATATGAGGCGAGAAACAGATCGCACACTCCGGAAAGAGCCAGAAGAGGGCCTAACCAGCGGAAGGTTCCCAAATGGTGCCACATACCCCAGACCTCCAATCCCAATCCCGCCAGGATGAAAAAGATGCCCCCCATGCGGAGCAGCAAAAGCAGGGATGTTTTATCGTTCACAGATCGCTCCTCCCTCCTTTTCGGAATTCCAGGCCGGAAGGGCCGCATAAAAGAGAGTGCCCTCCTCTTCGTTGGAGACGAACCAGATATCCCCCTTGAGATACTGCACCATAAAGAGTTTCATGCTGTAGGTCCCGATGCCCCGCCCCTCTCCCTTGGTGGAGAAAGAACGCTGAAAGATACGGCGCTGCACGTCTTCCGCCATCACTCCCCGGTTATGTACCCAGAAGAGAACGCGGTCTCCCTTCGCATCTTTACGTCTTTCACATCCCGCAGAGACATGCCCCCCTTTGGGAGTGGCCTCCAGGGCATTTTTCATCATATTCAGCAACACCCGGCGGAAAAGAAGAGCATCCCCCAAGGCAAAGCAACGCTCTTTCGGAGAAAGGACACCAATCTTCTTGTTCCGGGAAATCTCGGGAAAAGAACGCATCTCTTCCGCTATTTTGCGCATAAAGGATTCTCCCTCCAGGGGAGCCACATCCACCCGGAGTGTTCCCTTTTCAGCGGAAAGAAGGCTCCTCTGGGCTTCGATCTCCTCCACGAGCAAAGTCGCCCCCTGTTTCAGAATCGGCAGGGTTTCCCGAACCTCCTCCAAATCTTCCGCCATTTCGATGATTTCCGCAACTCCCTGGAGAACCCCCGCGGAATTCATAATGTCGTGGAAAAAGGTGCGCTCCATGCGCTCCCGGTATTTTTCCCTGGAGATATCCTCCAGAGTTACCAGGAGGAAACGGTATCCTTCGAAGCGGAGAGGGGCCACGCTAATCCGGTATTCCAGATCGGAAAAACCTTCGCCCCCGGAAATTTCGATGACACAATCCTGAACGACCTTACGATCTTCCCGAAGGGAGGAAAAAAGGGCCTGCCCGGCTCCGCAGTAGCGGCACTGGTTGCCGTCACCGCACCCCGTAGGGCTTGCCCAGGCGTAACGGCATCCGAAAAACTCCCCCGGCCGGGGAGCCGCGTAGGAAAGAGAAAAATCCTCTTCGAAGCTATCCCGAAAAATCTTGTTACCGTAAAGGATATGCCGTCTCTCGTCGAGCACCACCACGCAGATGGAAAAGGAATCCAGGAGCTTTTCCAGGCTATCCGCCCGGGCCAGTATTTCCCGGTATTTTCGGATCTCCTCTTCCGTGGAACGTCTTGGTTCGAGAGTTTCCAGAGAATCCATTCAGCCACTTCCTTCCAAACTACATTCATTCTTCAATTGCAAAAAGGTTTAAAGATACCCTTCCCTCAAAAAAGCCTTTCACCTTGGAAACATGCTTGAGCATATCGAAACCGCTTCTCATTTTACACGAATTCTCTTTTGGAAAAACTTTTTCTTCAAACTATATCATTTTCGTAAAAATACCGAAAACCTCCTAAAACAAAAGTAACGATCAACTTTTTGTTGACAAATCTCTTTTTCCCGCATATCATCATTTCGTCAATTGCGCAAATAACGAATATTAAAGAGAGGGCTCCCATGAAAAAAACTGTTTCCCTTCTGAAAGCCCTGGGAGAGAACAACCGGCTCCGGGCTTTTCATGCTCTTCTTCTGCACGAGCATCTATGTCTTTGTGAAATCGCGGAACTTCTCGACATCGCTCCTTCCACGGCCTCCCGCCACATGAGCCTTCTTGCGGAAGCCGGGGCGGTGACGTGTCAGAAACGGGGAAAGTGGGTCTATTACGGTCTCTCTGGAAATCTCGATTCCCGGTTCCTTCAATGGCTTACGGATTCTCTTGCTGCGGATTCCTCCCTGAAAGAGGATGATATACGCCTTCGCGCACTTCTGGAACATCACGAATGCAATTGCCCTTCCCGAACGGAGAAGGCTCTTTCGAAACTATAAGGAGTTGTGAATATGGAAGATCTTCGTAAAAAAGTACAGGAAAAATACGCCCGGGCCATTCAAAAAGGCACCTCCTGCTGCAGCTCCGGCGGATGCTGCTGTGGAGGAACAAATGCCGGGAGCTCCTCCGGAATAACCGAGGGAAACTACTCCGAGGAAGCGCTGCAAGGAGCTCCGGGAAGCGCAGGCTCCCAATCCTTCGGCTGCGGCAACCCTCTGGAAGAGGCCCGCATTCTTCCGGGGGAAACCGTGCTGGATCTTGGAAGCGGAGCGGGGCTGGATCTTTTTCTGGCCTCCCAGGCCACGGGGCCTACCGGCAGGGTTATCGGCCTGGATATGACCGAGGAGATGCTCGCCACGGCAAAGGAGAATTTGGGAGAAGCTCCGAACGTCTCTCTTGTAAAAGGATATATCGAGGCCATGCCTCTGGAGGATAGGTCCGTGGATGTGATTATTTCCAACTGCGTGATCAATCTTTCTCCGGATAAGGATGCGGTGCTCCGGGAGGCTTTTCGCGTACTCCGCCCGGGAGGACGGTTCTGCGTTTCCGACACGGTTTTTCTGCGCCCTCTTTCCGCAAGAGGAGCAAGCAATGTGGCGGCCTGGTCGGGGTGCATTGCGGGAGCCCTTCTCTCGGAGGAGTACCGGGAAAAAATGGAAGCCGCAGGCTTTGAGGATGTCGCCGTGGAATGCACCAAAATCTATGCCTTTCCGGATTCCCTGGGAGAGACCCTTTTTCCGGAGCTTTCTCCGGAAGAGCGCAAGGAGCTCGACGGAGCCTTCGGAAGCGCCATCATCCGGGGAAAAAGGCCTTCCAGATAATTCGATCTTTCCCGCTCATCCGAGAACCTTTGACTTTATTCTCCCTCTCCTCCATACTTCTTTACATGGAATCCGTTTTCTTTACGGCACACCGGAGATCCCGCATCCGGAATTTCTGAAAAGGGAGAAAAGATCATGGTAGATTCGAATAAGCTCCCCCAATACATCGAAGCTCCCGTAGAACGCATGACCCACCAGGGAGAGGGCATCGTCCGCTCTCCGGGAGGAAAGATCATCTTCGTTCCCGGAGCGCTTCCGGGAGAGAAGGTACGCCTGAAGGTTCTGGAGGAGAAAAAAGACTACGCCCGGGGAAAGGTTCTCGAAGTGCTTCAACCTCTGGAAATGCGCACATCCCCTCCCTGCCCCTGGTACGGAGAGTGCGGGGGCTGTCAGCTTCAGCACGCCGCCTATCCTCTGCAGCTCCAACTGAAAACGGAGATGGTCCGGGGAGCCTTGCAACGCCTGGGCAAACTGGAGCCCCTGGAGGAACCTTCTCCCTGCGTGGCAAGTCCCAAGGCCTGGGGATACCGCAATAAGGCGGCCTTTCCCGTACAGGCCAAGCTCTCCGGAAAGGGAGCCATCACGGGTTTTTACCGAGAGCGGAGCCATAGATTGGTACGAGTGCGGAAATGCCGCATTCTCCCCTCTTCTCTCAACGAAATCTACCGCAAGATGGAAAGCCTGGTGGGCTCGGAATTTCTGCCGGGATACTCCGAAGAAAAACATCGGGGATTTCTCCGGCACATTCTTCTGCGGGAAACCGCCTGCTCCCTGGGAATCACTCTTCTCGTAGCTTCCGCTCCCTCCAAGGAACAGGAGGCCCGGATTCGATCGGAGCTAGGGAGCATTCTGGACTCCTTCGCCAAGGAAGGACACCTCTCCCTGGGAATCCAGCGGGACCCGGGAAACTCTCTTTTCGCCCAGGAATACCGGCGCCTCAAGGGATCCGGGGACTTTCGGGAACACCTGAACAACCGGGAACTCTCCTTTCCCATGCACTCCTTCTTTCAGGTAAACACTTCTCAGGCGGAACAGCTCTTCTCCCACGCCGCGGAGTATGCCGCGGAATATCAACCCGAATCCATTCTGGAGCTTTACGCCGGCGTGGGGGCTCTTACGGTATTTCTGGCTCCCCATACGAAAAGGCTCCGGGCGGTGGAATTCGGATCCTCCTCGGTGGCCTACGGCATCCGAAATATGCGGGCCAACGGCTTTTCCCATGCGGAATTTTTCGAAGGGGATGCGGGAGCGTTTCTGCAATCCCAGAGCACGCTTCCGGACATGCTCTACCTGGACCCTCCTCGGAAGGGCTGCGAAACCCCGGTGCTCAAGGAAATTCTCCGGCTCATGCCCCGGCACGTGGTCTACATCTCCTGCAATCCCGCCACCCTGGCCCGGGATGTGCGGATTCTCTGCGACGGAGGCTATGCCTTTCGAAACTACCGCCCCTTCGACATGTTTCCCCAAACCGCTCACGTGGAAACCGTGGCCTTTCTTGAAAGAAAATAGCTCCCTCCAACCCGCTTTTTAAAAAACTATCCGCCCCCGGAGAGCATTCTCTTCAAAGAGAAGTTTTTCCGGGGGCGTTCCATTTCTGATCCTTACAAACCGGATGGTATCATAGTGTTTCCGAAAGCTCCTCGATCTTGGAAAGATTCTGGAGAAAGGCCTCCACCACCCGAGGATCGAACTGTTTTCCCGCGTGATCCCGCAGCTCCTCCAGCGCTTCTTCCCGGGAGAGAGCCCTGCGGTAGGGACGGTCGCTCACCATGGCATCGTAGGCATCCGCCACGGCCACGATACGACAGAGAAGAGGAATGGCCTCCCCCGCCATGCCGTCGGGATAGCCCTCTCCGTCCCACCGTTCATGATGCCAGCGGATATACTCCGCCACGTGGGCAATTTCGGGAATTCCCGCAGCGATACGGGAACCGATTTCGCTGTGCCCCTGCATAATCCACCGCTCTTCTTCGTCCAGCCTCCCGGGCTTGAAAAGAATGTTGTCGGGAATCCCCACCTTGCCGATGTCGTGAAACTGCGCCAGCAGCCGAATTTCGTTGACCTCCGCATCCGAAAGCCCCAGGGACTTCGCAAGAAAAGCCGAAAGGGCCACCATGCGCCGTCCGTGCCCTTCGGTGTTATAATCCCGGGCTTCCAAGGCCTTCATGAGAGTGCGGACGATGGAGTTGCGAACGCTGTCGCTGCGCAGGAGCTTTGTACGGTACATAGCGTTATCCGCATCCAGGAAAAGAGCATGGTTGTCACCCTCGCAACGTTCGGCAAAGGCATACCCGAAGGAAAGGCTGAGATGAAGCTCCTGATTTTCCCGATTGAACATTTCCACTTTATCGACCAGGGCCTCACAAAAGCGCTCCATCTCCGCCTCGCTGGTATGACAGAGAAGAACTCCGAATTCGTCTCCTCCGATCCGGGCAACGATATCCTCGGAGCGCATACTGGCGGTAAGCTGTCGTGCCACGGTTTTGAGCAGCATATCCCCCAAGTGGTTTCCGAAGGTATCGTTGATAAATTTGAGCCCGTCGATATCGCAAACGATAATCCCCATGGAGTC
>DAIPKP010000034.1:0-24259 GCA_036769705.1 Synergistaceae bacterium | reverse complement strand
CCGCATACGGGGCAGAGATATACCGGGGGATTATCCTGGCGGTCGAGATTTTTCATGGCTTTTTCAAAAAGGTCTCCATGAACCTTTTCCGCTTCGTTCGCCAGGTGGAAGGAACGCTCCGCCGTGGTGTTTCCCGCTGCCTTGGCATCCTGAATAAATTCGGGATACATGGTGGTAAATTCGTAGGTCTCCCCGTCCAGGGCGGCCTGAAGATTGGCGGCGGTATCCTTGATGCCTCCCATGGCACGAAGATGATTATGGGCATGGAGGGTTTCCGCCTCCGCTATGGCCCGGAAAAGCTTGGCCACGAAGGGATATCCCTCCTTTTCGGCTTGTTCCGCAAAGGCGAGATATTTCCGGTTTGCCTGGGATTCCCCGGAAAAGCCTTCTTTCAAATCTTTCATAAGTTTTTCCTTTGTCACGTTTTCGCACTCCTCTCATTTTGAAATTGAAATCAATTCAAATTATAAGTACCTTTTCGAGAAAGTCAAGAAGAGCCTCTCCTTTTGCGGAGAAATTCATGTATAATCGGAATGGTTTTTCCTCTCACATATTAAGGAGGTGCTGGGAAGGATGAACAAAAAGAGCGGCGGCTATGCGAATTTGTTGAAAAAACGCCCTCTCAACGTGCAGGCCCTGTACGGAGAAACGCCCCTGGGGCTTGTGAGCGGAAGGGACATTTTCGAGGCCGCCAAGAGAAAAAAGGCCATCATTCTTGCGGCAAACGTGCGGAACCCCCTGGTGTTGAAGGGCGTTATGAGGGCTGCCAAAAGGCTGAACGGAGCGGTGCTTTTCGAGCTTGCCAAATCTGAGAGTACCTACTGCGGCTGTACCTTCGATAACGTTCCCGATTATGCCCTGAGTTATTCCGAAGAGCTGGAGCACGGGGTGATTTTCGGATTGCACGTGGATCATTATGCCATCAAATCCCGGGAGGATCTTCTGAAGTCCGTGGCTCATCTTCGAGACATCATCGCCCGGGGATGGACTTCCGTGGCGGTAGATGCCTCGCATTGCCCGGATTGGGAAAATCTTTGCTATACCCGGGATGTGGCCATGTCCATTCCCGCCTATCTCGGCCTGGAGGCTGAGGTGGGAGAGATCAAGGGGCCCGGAGAGGTTACCACCCCCGAAGAGGCCCGGTATTTCGTGGGGGGCTTGAACTCCTGGGGGATTTTCCCGGACGTGCTGGCCATTTCCAACGGCAGCCTTCACGGTACCTACGATCCTTCCCTGGGGCAGGTGGAGGGAATCGATCTTCCCGGAACCGCCGCGGTGGCGGAGGCGGTGGCTCCCTACGGGGTTTCCATAGCCCAGCACGGCATTTCCGGTACTCCCCTGGAGAAGGCGGCCAAATTCGTGGAGTACGGTATCAACAAGGGCAACGTAGCTACGCTGTGGCAGAATATCGTTTTCGGTCTCAAGATGGATCCCCAGACGGGGAATGCCATTATCGAGGATGGAAGCTACGTGAAGGAGCCGGATCGAGGGATTCCCGAAGATCTGTGGAATTCCATGGTATCCTGGGGAGATGAGCAGGGGTATTCCCGGAAGAGCGGCGATTACAAGAAGGCGAACAAGGCTTTTCACCACGCCATTATGGATCTGCCCAAGGAAATTCATTCTCGTATCGTGGACGAAGTGGAATCCTGGGCGGAACGCTTCCTCAAGGCCTTCAACGCCGAAGATCTGGGAGATGTGGTTCTCGAGGTTATGGCGGAACGGGAGGATTGGAACGCCGCTCCTCTTCGGGTGGTGCTGGAGCGCCGGGACGCTTTCCGCAGGGGAAACGCTCCGGATTCGGGAACGGGAAGTTCTTCCGGCGGTGCTTTTGACGAATAGCAGAAGAACCGGGAATCTTCCCTCGATCAATGCTATAATTTGGAGTTGTCTGGGGGTGGCCCGGAGCCACCCCTTTTATAATGAGAGAAAAAGGAGGCGGAAAGAGTACTTTCGGCTCCTGTTGTCGGGTGTTTTTTCGCAAGGATACATTTTTCGAGTTGAAGGAGATAGATAATACCATGGCAGAACCAAAGGGAACGACCCGTTCTTCCCGAAGCCGGAACCGCCGGTCCAAGCGGCGAAGCGGGGGAGAGAAGGAACTTCGTTTTATTCCCCTGGGAGGCGTGGGAGAGATAGGAAAGAACATGTATGTCCTCGAGTACGGAGAGGATATTCTCGTGGTGGATTCGGGGCTCATGTTTCCCGATGAGGATATGTTGGGTATCGATTTCGTGATTCCCGATATAACCTGGCTTGAACAGAATCGGGATCGGGTTCGGGGAATCGTGCTTACCCACGGCCACGAGGATCATATCGGGGCACTTCCTTTCGTGCTTCCCAAGCTGGACTGTCCTATCTACGGAACCCGGCTCACTCTGGGAATGGTGCGGCACAAGCTTGGAGAGGCGGTGCCGAATTACGAGATTCGGGATCAGGAGATCCGGGCGGGGGAGACCATCTCTCTCGGGGTCTTCAAGATTACCTTTTTTGCGGTATGCCACTCCATTCCCGACGGGGTGGGGCTTATTATTCGAACCCCCCTGGGGAACGTGGTGCATACCGGGGATTTCAAGCTTGATTCCACTCCCATAGATGGGCGTATGACGGATTACAACGCTTTTTCCCAGATAGGCGAAGAGGGAGTGTTGCTCCTTCTTTCGGATTCCACCAACGTGGAGCGGGGAGGTTTTACCCGGTCTGAGCGGGTGGTGGGCCGAACCCTGGATCAGATCTTTCGGCTTCACAAAACCAAGCGGATTGTCATGGCGGCCTTTGCGAGCAACCTTCACCGGGTGCAGCAGATGTGCGACGTGGCGGCCCGGTTCAATCGCAAGGTGGCTCTCATGGGGCGGAGCATGGTGAATAATGTGGAGCTTGCCCGGAAGTTGGGGTATCTCACCGCGGAGGACGATCTTTTTCTGGCTCCTTCGGAGGTGGATTCCCATCCCTCCAACCGTACCGCCGTGGTGACCACCGGAAGCCAGGGAGAGCCTTTCTCGGGGCTGGTGCTCATGAGCAAGGGAGAGCATCGGTATCTGAATTTGGGGCCCAAGGATCTGGTGGTGGTGAACGCCACGCCCATTCCGGGGAACGAAAAGCTCGTGAGCCATACCATCAACCGGCTCTTTGCCCGGGGGTGCGAGGTTATCTACGAGGCGGATAAGGATGTGCACGTTTCGGGGCATGCTTCCCGGGAGGAGCTGAAGATCGTTCTCAGCATGACTCGGCCCAAGTATTTCGTGCCCATTCACGGGGAGTACCGTATGCTGGTACGGCATGCCCAGCTTGCGGAGGAGGTAGGAGTCGCTCCCAAGAACACCTTCGTACTTCAGGCGGGGGATGTGCTGGCTCTCTCCTCCAAGGGAGCCCGGCAGAAGGATCCTGTGCCTTCCGGAGCGGTTCTCGTGGATGGCATGGCCCTGGGAGAGATGGAGGGAAGCCTTCTCCGGGAGCGTCACGATCTTTCGGAGGACGGCGTTCTCATGATAGCTCTCACGGTGGATCGGCGTTTTCGCCTGATGATGTCCCCTCTTGTGGAGAGCCAGGGTGCCATCCATCTCGGGGATGCCCAGGAACTTCGCAAAGAGGTGGAGGACGCGGTAATTTCGGCGGTAGAGGGAGTTGCCCGGAGCCGGGACCGCTCCATGGAAAATCTTTCCCAGCAGGTTCGCCAGCGAGTGCGCTCGGTGATGCGTAATCATATGCGGAGCACTCCCGTTATCGTTCCCCTGGTCTCTATGCTTTCCGAGGAGGGGGGCGGGAAATGAACACCGCCGTAGTCTTCCAGCTTGTGGGGGGGATAGGACTCTTCCTCTACGGTATCAAAATCATGGGGGAATCCCTTCAGGACCTGGCGGGAGACCGAATGCGCCAACTCATCGGATCCCTTACCAAGACCCCTCTGCGGGGGGTTTTGGTGGGAACCCTGGTGACCATGCTCATCCAGAGCAGCAGCGGTACTACGGTGATGACCGTAAGCTTCGTACACGTGGGACTCATGAACCTCAAGCAGGCCCTGGGGGTTATCATGGGGGCCAACGTGGGAACCACCGTTACCGCCCAGCTCATCGCCTTCAAGATCAAGGATTACGCTCTTCCCATCATCGGCATCGGTATGATGCTGGCGGTTTTCGGACGCAGCAAAAAGCAGAAATACGTGGGAAACGGCATGGTGGGGTTTGGGCTTCTCTTCTTGGGAATGCAGAACATGGAAGGTTCCATGGGATTCCTTCGGGATCGGCGGGATCTTTTCCTCGCCTTCAGCCACAATCCTTTTCTGGGGATCCTTGCGGGGGCACTGCTTACCATGGTGGTGCAATCCAGCTCCGCCACGGTGGGACTTACCATCGCCATGGCCTCCCAGGGGCTTCTGCCTCTTCCCGCGGCGATTCCCATTCTTATCGGGGATAATTTGGGAACCACCATTACCGCGGTACTCGCTTCATTGGGTTCGGGCCGGGCGGCGAAGCAGGCCGCCCTGGGGCACGTGCTCTTCAACTTTATCGGAGGGATCGTGGCCCTTCTCCTGCTCCCCTTCTTTACACACCTGGTGGCTCTCAGTTCCGACAATATCGCCCGGCAGCTCGCCAACGCCCATACCCTTTTCAATCTCGGCAATACCCTTCTTTTCCTTCCCTTTACGGGGTATCTCGTGCGGCTTATCCAGAGAATTCTTCCCTCGGATGAGAAGAATGTCCTGCGGGGGCCTCTTTATCTCGACCCTCTTCTCATTAAGGCCACTCCTGCGGCGGCGGTGGATGCGGTGCGCAAAGAGGTGGTGCTCATGGGGCGTTCTACCCAGAGCATGCTTCGGGACGTGCGTGCCGCCTTTCTTGAGAACGATGCGCGCATGATCGTCCAGGTGAACAGTACCGAGAAGGTGGTGAACGATCTCAACCACCAGATCAACAGCTATGCGGGGGAGCTCTGGCAGGCCAATCTTTCGGAGGATCTTTCCACGGTGCTGGCTTCCTACGTGAATGGGGTGGGAGATCTGGAACGGGTGGGAGACCATGCCCAGAACCTTATCGAGCTTTACGAGTACAAGCGAGAGAACCGCATCGTCTTTTCCGAAAAGGCCGTAGCGGAGTTCGAGGATATGATAGGATGCGCCGGCAAGGCTTTGGATCTTGCGGTAGAAGCCATGGAAGAAGAAAACGAGGAGAAGGCCCGAATCGTTATCGACCGGTTGGAGGCGGAGATCGACATGAAGGAAAAGGATCTCCGGCGGCGGCATATCCGGCGGCTTAACGAAGGGCGATGCGAACCCGGAGCGGGAGTGGTTTTTATCGATATCCTCAGTAATCTGGAACGTATCGGGGATCATGCTCACAATCTTTCCTATATCGTGATCGACGTGATGCGGGTCCGCCGGGGAGAGAAAAAGTGACGGCCTGGGAATCTCTTTTTCTGGGTTTTGTTCAGGGGCTTACGGAGTTTTTCCCGGTGAGTAGCTCGGGACATCTCGCCCTGTTGCAGCACGCTCTGGGCTGGAAGGATCCCGCCCTGGCCTTCGATCTTCTGCTTCATGTGGCTACCCTGGGGGCGGTGTTGCTTTTTTTCGCTCCGGATATTCTCCTCCTGGGAGGAGAGTGGTTTCGGGGTTTCCGGGGCAGGGAGTTCCGGGAGCGTCCGGGATGGATATATGGCTGGGCCCTTCTGGCAGGCACGCTTCTCACGGTTTGCGTGGTTTTGCCTTTCAAGAACCTGGTGGAAACTGCCTTCGGCTCTCCTTTTTTGGTGGGGGGGGCTTTGATAGTAACCGGGCTACTCCTGATGCTTCCCAGGTTTTTTCCGGAGAGGAAAAAGCCTCTTACCCTCTTTCGGGGGTGCCTTATCGGGATTTTTCAGGGTTTTGCGGCCTTTCCCGGTATTTCCCGATCCGGCTCCACCATCGTAGGGGGGCTCGGATTGGGGCTTTCCCGGGAAGAGGCTTTTCGTTTTTCCTTTCTTCTTTCGGTTCCCGCCATTGCGGGGGGAATGCTTCTGGAGCTCGTGGAGGGAGGAGGGTGGCATAATCTGGCGACCCGACTTCCTTCGGGGGCCTGGTTGGGCGTATTGGCGGCTTTTTTCAGCGGCTATGCCGCTTTGATGTTTTTGCGCAGGGTGGTGCTCTTCGGAAGGTGGCGCTGGTTCGGCATCTATTGTATTATTCTGGGTCTTGGAACCTTGGTGTGGAGTCGTTTATGAGGGGGGAGACGGAAGATATGGAAAAACGGATGTGGAGAGATCCTCCCTGTTTGGTACTCGCCTCCGGAAGTCCGAGGCGAAAACAGCTTCTTTCGGAGCTGGGATGGAAATTTCAGGTGATTCCCGCGGATGTGGACGAGGCGATTTTCCCCGGAGAGGATCCGGAAACCGCTGCGTGCCGTCTGGCGGAGGCGAAGGCCCGGGAGGTATCTGCCCGGATGCCCGAATCCCTGGTGATCGGTGCGGATACCCTGGTGCTTTTGGACGGCTATCTTCTGGGAAAGCCCGAAAATAGAACTCAGGAAAAAGAAATGCTTCGGATGCTCAACGGCAGAGAGCATGCGGTGCTTACGGGAATTGCTCTTGTGGAGGGAACCCGGAGCTGCGTGGCGGTGGAACGCACTGGAGTGCGTTTCCGCTTTGTCAGTGAATCCGCTCTGCAGACTTATGTGGATACGGGAGAAGGAGACGACAAGGCCGGAGGATATGCGATCCAGGGGCAGGGAGCTCTTCTGGTGGAGTCCATTTCGGGCTGTTACTACAATGTGGTAGGGCTCCCCCTGGGGCGCCTCAGTACGCTCCTGGCCCAATGGGGATGGGGACTTTCGTCTCAGTGGGGAGGAAAGACGTAAATGCGAAGAAGAACGCTTTTTTACGCCGCTCTTTGCGTGGCGGCCATACTTGCTGTTCTGGGGGTGCTTCCCCGGTGGCGCCAGGAGATGAGCCACCGTTTCGTGGCTCCCCTGGCGGAGTTCGGAGATCTTCGAGCCATGGCTACCGAGGAGGGAATTCCCTTTTCCGAGGCCTGGAGCTGGCTTTCGCAGCAGGGGCTGGTTGGTCTGGTGGCGGGGGAATGTACCGGAGAAAAACTTGCCTTGGGAGAGATGCCTCTCTGGTTCGGCCCGGTTTCTCAGCTTCCCGACAAAACCGGATTCCCCGGAGGCGACAAGAGCGCCCTCGGGGCTCTCCGGATTGCTGCGGAATCTCCCTTGCTTCCCCTGGTGGAGGAGGCTTTGAAGATCAAGTTCCCCAAACATGAGAAACATCTTTGGGAAAATTCGGTGATTTTTATTCTTCCTCAGCGCATGGAAGATCTTTTCGAGGCGGGGGTGCTTCCCGATTTCGGAGCCTTGGAAAAGACCGCGGCGGAAAAGATCCCCCTTTTATACCGTCCCGCTCCTTCCCCGGGGCTGGATCCTTCCGCAGGGGCGGATCTGCTGCGCTTTGTGGCGGAGAAATATCCTCATATTCTTGGTCTGTCCCCTTCCGGAGCCATGGTGACGGGATATCCCGATACGGCAACTCTTGCGGCGGTGGGAAAGGAGAAAAAACTCCCTCTGGCCCAGGTGGAGTTCTCCCGCCAGCTTGGAGCGGTTTCCCTGAACTGGCGTTTTTATCCTCTTCTTCTCCCTCTGCACAGCGTTACCCAGGAAGAGGTGCTGAGCAAGCGGCTGGATCGCCGGAGCATGATCGATCGTATGCTCCGGGCGGTGAAAGAGCGTTCTCTCCGGCTTCTTCTGTTGCGCCCCTATACGGTGGAATCCGGAAGCCGGCTCAAGAATTTCGGCGAGGATATCTATAGCCTTCGCAAGGGAGTGGAATCCGCGGGATACCGGGTGGAGTGGCCCCGGTGCTATTCCTCCTGGCAGGGGAGTCTTTTCGGAGCCCTTGCCCTGGGGTTGGCGATGCTCTTCACATTGCTCCAGTATTTGTGGCGCTACGGGGATACCGAGGAGAACCCCCTTCGCCCCGGAGGGTTCCTGTTTCTTTGCGGTTTGGGGCTGGCCCTGGGGCTTTTGGGGCATTTCTCCGGAGGTTTCGCGAAATACCTGGGAGCTCTCGGGGCGGTTTTCATTACCACCGAAGCGGCTTTAAGCGCTCTCGAGCGTTGGGAGAAGCCCTTTTCGGGAATCCTTGCGGGGATGTTCGTTCTCGTGGTGGGAGGTTTGAGCATCGCCGCCTTTTTCGGCGTTCCTCTCTACATGCTCCGGCTGAAAACCTTTTCCGGAGTAAAGGCCACCCTTTTGCTTCCTCCTCTTCTGGTGCTGCTTCACGATCTCCGGCGCCGGGTGCATCCGGAATCTTTGGGGGAGATCCTGGAACGTCCTTCTCTCTGGGGGGAGTTCATGCTTCTGGCTTTCGCCATGGGAGGCATGGCCTTTTTGGCCTTGCGGAGCGATAACGTTTCCTTCGTCCCCCAGTGGGAGATTATGCTTCGGGATTCTTTGGAGCAGATCCTGGTGGCCCGGCCGAGAAACAAGGAGCTCTTCATCGGATATCCCGCTCTGGCGCTCTGGTACTACGTGCGGCGCAAGGATCTCTGGATACGTTACCGGGAAGTCTTTCGGGTGGCTTCGGTCTTTGCTTTCGCTTCGGCCCTCAACAGTTTCTGCCATTTTCATACCCCTCTCTACTTCACCCTCTTCCGGGTTTTCAACGGCCTTTGGTCGGGGCTTCTTCTCGGAGGGGTTTGCGTTCTTGTGCTGGCCTTTCTTCTGCGGTTTTTCCGCAATGGAAAGAACCTCCTCTTTTCCTGAAGATTCCCCCTTCCGTTTTGAGGGATTCTTCGAAAAGGGGTTCCCGCAAAAGAGGGACAAAGGAGTTCGAGTATGGCTAGAGAATGGGATGTTCTTCTCTTCGGATATTACGGTTTCGGCAATCTCGGGGACGAACTTTTGGCAAAGGTTCTCGTGGAGGGGCTCGAGTTTTTGGGAGTGCCCCGGAGTCGCATGGCGATTCTTTCGGCAGATCCCGAAAGGAGCTCCCTGGATTTGGGAGTTGCCGCAATAAACCGATGGCATCCCCTGGAGGTGTTCCGGGGGCTCCGGAAGAGTCGAAGCCTTCTTTTCGGAGGAGGAGGGCTTTTCCAGGATACCACGAGTTGGCGTTCCAATCTCTATTACTGGGGAGTGGTACGCATGGCCCGCCTGGCGGGATGCCTTCCCTGGGCTTTCGGGCAATCCGTGGGGCCCCTGAACGGCAAATTCTCCCGTTTCTTCGCGGCGGATGCCTTCCGTTTCTGCGCCTCCCGGGTGTTTCGAGACGCCTCTTCCGTGGCTTTTATCGAGGACCGGGGGATGGCAGCCCGGTGTTGCCCCGATCCCGTACTCGCCCTGGAGCCCTGGGAGGAGCATTTTCGGGGGGAGTTTCTTTTGGTGAATGTTCGGCCCTGGGAGGGAGATCTTGCGCGTAAGGTGGCGGAGGAAGCCCGTAAAATGGGGGAGAAGTTCGGTTTACCCCTTTTGGGAGTGGGTTTTGCCCCGGAGGATATTCTTCTCTTCGAAACCTTCGAGAAGGAAGGGCTTTTGCGGTGCCAGACGCTGATACAGGTCCGCACTCTGGAGGATGCCCATACCTTGGCATCTCAGGCCTGCTGGGCCTTCGGCATGCGATTCCACTTCGCCATTCTCTGCTTTATGATGCATATTCCCGTTACCTGTGTTCCCTATGCCCCCAAGGTACGCGCCTTTGCGGAGGAGTGGGGGCTTCCTCTCTGGAACGGGGAGGGAGAGGTTCCTATCCCCGGAGACCCCTCCCGAAAAGATCGGAACCTGAGACGGGAAGTTCTGGAAGAGCTTCGAGCCTCCTGGATGGGAGTTTGTGAAGCCGTGTTGTTCCGGGAAGAAGGAGGATCTCATGAAGAATGATTTTTCCGAAAAAGAGTTTGCCTCCCGGTCCCTGGATATACGGAAAGACGTGCTTCGCCTGGTGTCCCTGGGAGGAAGCGGGGATTTGAGCGAATCTTTTTCGCTGGTGGAGCTCCTGGTGTATCTTTATTGGAACTTTCTTCGGGTGAACCCCCGGCAGCCTCTGGATCCGGAACAGGACCGTTTTCTTCTGGGCTGCGTTCATGCCAGCCCGGTGCACTATGCGGTATTGGCCCATGCGGGGTTTTTCCCCCGGGAGGATCTGTGGAGCTACGGAAAACTCGGTTCGGTGCTCCAGGGCTCTCCGGATATTCGGCGAACCCCGGGGATACGGTATCCCGTATCCTCCAACGGGCATATTCTCGGTATTGCCGCGGGAATGGCCCTGGGACTTCGGAGAAACGGAGGTATTCCCGAGGATGGGCCCCGGGTGGTGGCATGTCTCAATATCCGGGAACTTCAGGAGGGGGTTGCCTGGGAAGCTCTCCGGATCGCCCGGGAGTTTTCCCTGCACAACGTCTGCGTGGTGGTGAACTGTCCCGAGAGAAAGGGAGAGGCTCTTCCCTCCATATGGCTGGACGTGGGGCGCATCCGCTCCCGGATGAATCTTCTCGGCTGGGAAACCGCGGAAGGAGAGGGGCATGCGTATGCTTCCATCTCCCAGGCTTTCTCCCTTTTCGAAAGGGCCTCGGAGCTTCCCCGGGGAATTTTTCTGCATACCCGGGCGGGAAGGGGGCTTCCCTCTCTGGAGGAGTCCGGCGCATCTCCGGATATCTCCGACCGCTCCTGGCTTGCGGGGGCGCTTCACGAACTGGAGGCCTTTTTCGAAAAAGATCCGGAGGAGATCTCATGAGAGAGCGTGCCATGACTCTGCATGACAAGCTACTTCTTTCCGTGCTCCGGAAGATTCCCCAGGCGGTGGTGGTGGACGGAGGGGATGCGATTTCCCGGGAGATGAGAGATTTCGCTTCCCGCAATCCCCGTCGCTATATCAACGTGGGGCTTTCGGAACAGAGTCTCATCCTCGTGGCGGCGGGAATGGCTCTCGAAGGGGCGGTGGTGCTTGCGGGATCCCAGACCCCTCTTCTTCTTCCCCGGGGATATGAGCAGATTCGCAACTGCATCGCCCTTCCCCGGCTGCCGGTGCTCTTTCTCGGTCCCGCCGGAGGGTTTGCCTATGGCCCTGAGGGCGCTCCCTTTCAGCTGGTGGAAGATCTGGGACTCATGCGCCTCATGCCGGAGATGCATGTCCTGGTGCCTTCGGATATGAAAATTTACGAGAAACTTCTTTTGGAATGCTGTCTTCGCAAAGTGCCGGGATATATACGCAAGGTTCCTCTTCTCTCGAAAGAAGAGCCTCCTTCTTATTGCGCCACCGAATGGAGCGGCCCCGTGAGAATAGGGGGGGCTCGGGTGTTGCGGGAAGGGGACGGAGTGACTCTTTGTTCCTATGGTATGATGATTCCCCAGGTGCTCGGGGCTGCGTCCATTCTCGCCCGTCAGGGCATCGAAGCGGAAGTTCTCGATTGCTATAGCATCAAACCTCTTCCGGAAGAGGTGCTTCTTTCCTCGGTGCGCCGTACCGGTTGCTGTGTGGTGGTGGAGGAACATGCCCAGGAAGGTTCTCTGGGAGAGGCTTTGGGAGGCTTTCTGGGAAAGAATTATCCCGTGCCCCTTCTTTCGGTGAACATCGGCTGTTCCTTCGGTCAGAGCGGTACTTCCCAAGAACTTACGTCATATTATTCCCTTCATAGCCAGGATGTGGTAGGAGCTGCCACGAGAGCGTGGGGCATGCGAAGGAGGATTTGATGGATATTCGCATTTCCGGGGTGGCAAAAGTTTTTCCCCCCGACATCGTAGCACTGGAAGACATTTATCTTACCGTTTCCCGGGGAGAGTTCGTCTATCTCGTGGGAACCACGGGATCCGGAAAAACTACTCTGCTTCGTCTCATTACCCGGGAGGTGGAGGCTACCCGGGGGCATCTTACGGTGGGAGATTTCGTGCTCCGCAAGATGAAATCCCTGGATTTGGCTTTCTACCGACGGGATGTGGGAGTGGTTTTTCAGGATTTCAAGCTTCTCTCCCATCTTACGGTAACGGAAAACGTGGCCTTCGTTCTCGAAGTTCTCGGTATGCCTCCCAGGGAAATCCGGGAGCGGGTGGGAGAAGTGCTGGAGCGGGTGGGTATGTGGCGCCGCCGCTTTCTCTATCCGGAGCAGCTTTCGGGAGGGGAGAAACAGCGGGTGGCCATTGCCCGGGCGGTAGTGAACTCTCCCTCCATCCTTTTGGCGGACGAACCCACGGGAAATCTTGATACCCATACTGCGGAAGACGTAATGCAGCTGTTGCTTTCCATCAACGCCTCGGGAACCACGGTGATTATGGCCACCCACAACAAGTATATCGTGGATGCCTATCGTCAGCGGGTAGTGGAGCTTCGGGGAGGCAGGATGATCCGGGACGAAAAACGAGGGAGGTACGAAGAAGATGAGAATTTTTAAGTGCGTTCTTCGGGACACCCTTCGCCTTCTGCTGCGTCATTGGGGTGTGAGCCTGCTGACCCTTCTTACGGCGGCATCGGTGTTCTTTCTCGTGGGAGCCAGCGCCCTGCTCCTGGTGAATCTGCGCTCCATGGTGCAGAAAGTGGAGGCGGGGCTCGTCATTCAGGCTTACGTCAAGAACGTGGAGGATCTTCAGGCCCTTCAGGGTTCCGTGGCAGCCATTCCCGGAGTTTCCAGGGTGGAAAAGGTGCACCCCGAGGAAGCTCTTCAGAGATTGGGAGCCACTCTTCAGGGACATACCCAGGCTCTGGAAATTTTAGGAGAGAATCCGCTTCCTCCGAGTTTCGAAATCCGTCTTTCCCGGGCAAGTTTTGCCCCCGGAGTAGTGCGGGAACTTCTGGGATATCCCCAGGTGGAGGACGTGGTCTATGCGGGAAAGCTGGCGGAACGTATGGCCCACATCTCTTCCTTTGCGGGACATTTTTCTTTGGGAGCTCTGCTCATCGCGGTGGTGGCGAGCAGCCTGGTGCTGTACAACACCATACGGATTTCCATATATTCCCGGCGGGAGGAGATTTCGGTGATGCTTCTCGTGGGAGCTACTCCCACCTTCGTGGCTCTTCCTTTCGTTTTACAGGGAATGGTCCTGGGAATTCTCGGTTCTCTCGGAGCGAGCCTTCTCCTGGGAGGGGTCTACGCATCCTTTACGGACTTTATTCGCGAGACCGTCCCTTTTCTCCAAATTATCGAGGATCCCCGGCTTTTTCTGCGGCTTGGACTGATTCTCATGGGGGGAGGCATTACCTTAGGGTGGATCAGCAGTTGGCTTGCGGTGGGACGCTACGTTCGCCAGGCCATACGCCCCATCTAGGAGGAGAAAGCCTATGAAGATGATGCGAGTGCTTCTGGCAACCTCTTTTATCCTTTTCTCCTTCGTTTTACTGTGGACAGGAGCCGTTTCCGCAGATACCATGGAAGAGATCGATTTGCGGATTAAGGCGGAGAAAAATCGCCTTGCCACCATCGAAAAGCAGATCGAGTATCATAAAAAGCAGATAGGACTTAGCCAGAAGAAAGAACAGCGTATTCTCGAAGAACTTTCCCGGCTTACCGAGGAGATCAACCTTTCACATCAGAAGATCTCCCTTCTGGAGTTGCAGAACGAGAAAACCCAGCTCCGGCTGGAAGAGCTGAGCCGTAAAATTGCGGAGACCGAATCCCGACTTTCGGTAATTCGGGAACATCTTCGGGAGCGGGTGGTAGCGCTTTACAAGTACGGAGGCATGGCGGAGATGGAAATGCTTCTCGCTTGTGACGATCTTTATGCTGCCATGGAGGCTTCCTATCTTCTCAACCGGATGACCGAGATGGATCGCCAGCTTTTCGGAGAGGCGGCGGATCGCAAACGTATTCTCGATGCTTCCCGAGAGGAGACCCTGGTACGGAAACGGGAGCTTTCGGAGCGGCTTCTCCGGCTTAAGGATGCCGCCCGGGCTCTTCAGAAAAGCATCAAAAACCGAAACGGCTATCTGGAGGCTCTCCGGCAGCAGCGCCAGGATCATCGTGCTACTGCGGGGGCCTTGGAGAAGATGCAACAGCAGCAGGAACGGGAATTGACGGAGCTGCTTCGCAAAAAACAGCGCCTGGCGGAGGAAAAACGCCGCATTCAGGAGCAGAAGCCCGAGAACGATTTGCCCCCTCTGCGCAAACCCGGACGCCTTGCCTGGCCTCTTCGGGGTACGATTACAAGCCCCTTCGGCATGCGGGTGCATCCGGTGTTTAAAACCAAGATGCGCCATACGGGAATTGACATCGACGGCGATCTCGGAGATTCCGTCAAAGCTGCGGGGGTGGGAGAGGTTATCTTTGCGGGGGTTCTTCGGGGATACGGGCAGATCGTGATTCTCGATCACGGAGGAGGGCTTACCACGGTGTACGCCCATCTTTCCCGCATTCTCGTGCGGGAGGGGCAACGGCTTCAGTCGGGACAGGTTCTGGGCAAGGTGGGAAGTACCGGCACCTCTACGGGGCCTCATCTTCATTTCGAAGTGCGTCAGAACGGAGATGCTCGAAACCCCATGAATTACCTGGGAAGCTGAGAGATTTTATCAACAATTTGAAGTTCCTGGCGCAGAACAGTATTTTGTTTCGGGCTACCCTGCGGCAAAAGAAACCTGCGTGCGGAAATGGATAACCGAGGAAGGGTGTGCGATAGCATGAAATGGAGACAACTACGAGGAATAGGTCTGGGTGTGTGTATCGGTGCTCTTGTGGCATGGACTTTTGTCGCTCAGGCGAACGATACGAATAATCTTCGCCAGATCCTTCCTTTCGATGCCAAGGCGCTTTGGCTTATGAAACAGGCAAGGGCGATACTGGAAACCTATCACGTGGATGGAGAGAGCCCCGTTTCCGAAGATGTTCTGGTGCAGGGCGCCTTGAGAGGCATGGTCTCCGCCTGGGACGATCCCTATACCCGTTATGCGGATCCGGATCAGCTCCGGGAAGAAGAGATCGATATGGAAGGGGAGTACGGAGGGCTGGGGATCTACATCGGCCGCCGGGAGGGCCGGACCGTGGTGATAAGCCCCATCGAGGATACCCCTGCGGATCGGGTGGGTTTGAAGCCCGGAGATATTATCGCCAAAATAGGAGAGGAAAATATCGCCGACTGGGATCAGAACAAAGTGGTGCAGCATCTTCGGGGAGAGCCGGGCACTGCGGTAACTGTCTGGATCGCCCGGGAGGGGGAATCCGAACTTCTCCGGTTCGATATCGTACGGGAAAAAATCGAAATCAAGGCGGTACGTTCGGAGATGCTCTCGGGAGACGTGGGATACGTCCGGCTGGCTCACTTCAACCAGAAGGCGGCGGAGGAGCTGGAAAAGGCCTTCGAAAATCTTGAGATTCAGGGAGCCCAGGGGTATATTCTGGATCTCCGGAACAATCCCGGAGGGCTTCTTCAGGCGGCGGTGGATATTTCGGACATGTTCCTGGAGGACGGGCTTATCGTGGGGATGAAAGGCCGGGTTGCCAAGGCCAACGAGGAGGTCTATGCCGAAAGAGGTTCCATCTCCGACGCTCCTCTGAACGTGCTGATCAACGAAGGGAGCGCCAGCGCCTCGGAAATCGTGGCGGGAGCTCTGAAGGACCATCATCGGGGGAAGGTCATGGGAGAGAAAAGCTTCGGCAAAGGCTCCGTGCAGACGCTCTTCCCTCTTCCTGACGGTTCGGGAGTATACGTTACCATTGCCCGGTACTACACTCCCTCGGGATTTTTCATCGATCACGTGGGGTTGGAGCCCGAGGTCGTTCTCTCGGGGGACATCAGCCGTGTCTACAGCGAAGATCTGCAGCTCCAGGAAGCTCATAAGGATATGCGGGCCATCCTGCTGACTCTTCCGAAATTTTAGGTTGTTCGAGGACATTACGGGAGTGAGGGCAAGAAAAAAAGCCTTTTTTCTCAAGCTGACCTTTTTGACGTTCTGCTTTTGCCTGGGAGGAATGCCTTTTGCGGGAGAAAAGCCTTTTTCCTGGCATTCCTCCGGGCTCGAAGCCCGAACCTTTTCGGAAAGTTTCGAGAAGGGGCCTCTTTCTCCGGAGGAGGATACATGGTTTTCGCTCTTTCCTCCGGGAGAAGAAGAGGAACCTTGCGGGAAAGGCTGCAAAAAAGGGATTTTTCTCTGGGAGCGTTATCCCTGGCTTTCTCCGGATATGCGGGAAAAGGTGTGCGTGAAAAAGGATCCCCCTTTTTCGGAGGGATTGGTGGTCATTCTTCTGGATGATGTGGGAAACAGCCTTGGCGTGGCGGAGGATTTCGCTTCTCTTTCCTTGCCTCTTACCTGGGCCATTCTTCCGGGAGAAAGGCATACTGTTGCGTGCCGGGATATTGCGGAAGACCGGGGAATTCCCTATATTGTACATATGCCCATGCAGGCTTTGAGAGACGAGCCCGGAAGCTACTGGTATCGCAAAAGCTGGATCGTAGAAGGCATGACCCCCGGAGAGGTGAAAGCCCAGGTAATCCGGGCTTTTCGCGAACTTCCGGGGGCTTTGGGAATGAACAACCACCGGGGATCCCGGGTTACGGAAGATCCGGAACTCCTGGCGCCCCTTATGGATTTTCTCGCGGAGAAGGAGCTCTTCTTTCTCGACAGCCGAACCACTTCCAGAAGTCTCGCGGCTTCCGCAGCCCTGGAAAAGGGGCTCCCGAAGCTGGAAAATCACGTTTTTCTGGATCATCGGGAGGATCCGGAGTTTTTCCGCGCCCAAGTGGAACGGCTTTTGGAGATTGCGAAAAAACGGGGATGGGCCGTGGGAATATGTCATGCCCGCCCCGGTACCTATGCTTTTCTTGAGGAGATTCAGGAAGAGCTTCGAAAAAGAGCGCCTCTGGGAACGTTGCCCGGGCTTGTGGATTTTCTTCGAGGAGAGGCGGAAAAAGAACTTCGGTATCCCCGGGAAGATGAGTAAGTTGCCATGCAAGATTTTGCAGAGCATTTTCCGAAAGAAAAGATAGAAAAGAGCTCGGAGAAAAAGTTTTTTCGCCTTTGAGAAAGGTGCTCCGAAGAACTGCTAAAAAGCGCATGCAGAGGTTTTGAAAAGAACGGGAGGAAAAATCCGTGAGTGGACGTACGGAAATTCTGGTAGGAGCCCAGTGGGGCGATGAAGGTAAAGGGCGGGTGGTGGATGCCCTGGCGGGAAGATGCGACGTGATCGTGCGCTATCAGGGCGGAGCCAACGCAGGACACACGGTTATCGTGGAATCGGATAAATACGTGTTTCATCTCCTTCCTTCGGGAATGCTTTATACCGGAAAACTTTGCATCATCGGTAACGGTGTGGTAGTGGATCCGGAGCAGCTTCTTCTGGAGCTGGGAGAGCTTCAGGCCCAGGGAAAGGATCGGGCTCGACTTTTATTGAGCAGGGATGCTCACGTGGTTTTTCCCTATCATAAGGTTCTGGACGGAGCGGACGAATCCTTCCGGGGCAGGGAAAACGCCATTGGCACTACCAAGCGGGGCATCGGCCCCTGCTACGTGGATAAATACAACCGCATGGGAATTACCATGGGAGATCTCACGAACCCGGATATCCTCCGGGAAAAACTTTCCCAGAATCTCAACCTGAAAAACATGCTGCTCACTCGGATTTACGGAATGACGCCTCTTCCCTTCGATAGCATGTATCAGAATGCCCTGGAGTGGGGTTCCAAGCTCGCTCCCTATCTGGGAGATTCCTCCCTGGAGGTGCAGAAAGCTCTGGAGGAAGGCAAGGGCGTGCTTCTCGAAGGCGCTCAGGGAACGCTGCTCGATGTGGATTTCGGTACCTATCCCTACGTGACGAGCTCCAACCCCACCGCTGCGGGGGGATGTATCGGTGCGGGGGTCGGGCCTACCCGGATCGACCGTGTTATCGGGGTGGTCAAAGCCTACTGTACCCGGGTGGGGGAGGGGCCCTTTCCTACGGAAGATTTCGGCGAACAGGGAGAAAGGCTCCGCACCAACGGAGGGGAGTTCGGCGCCACCACCGGGCGCCCCCGGCGCTGCGGCTGGCTCGACATGGTGGCTCTGCGCTATGCCGCCCGGATAAACGGTTTGGGAGTTCTCGCTCTTACGAAGCTTGACGTTCTTTCGGGGTTCCAGGAGATTCAGGTGGCCCTGGAGTACAGGATGGAGGAGAAAGGGTATAGAGAATTTATACCTTCCGCCTCTTTCCTGGAGAAAGTGGAACCCCTTTACACGAGCCTTCCGGGCTGGCAGGAGGATATTTCGGAATGCCGTTCCTTTGAGGATCTGCCCCGGGAAGCTCAAAATTACGTACGCTTTATCGAAGAGCATTCGGGAGTTCCCGTGGGGCTCATCGGAGTAGGGCCGGGGAGAGAACAGACGATTCTCCGGAATTTTTAAGTTGAAAGGGAGATCCTTTGCGTAATTTGTCCCGGAAAGGAAGGCCATGCTGATTCCGGAGATCGATTTCTGCACCCCGAAACACCTGGAGGCTCTGGATTTTTTGGAAAAAGAATGTTTTCCCGAGGCCCCCTGGCCTTTTCGGGTACTCCAGAGAGATCTTGAAGAAGTCTTTCGGGAAACCCTTTTTTATCTTGGAGCTTTCTGGAAGGGTTTTCTCGTGGGATATGCGGTTTTTCGCCCTCGCGGAAGGGAATGGACGCTCCTGCGGATAGGCGTTCAGGAGGCTTATCGGCGGCATGCCATAGGGTTTCAGCTTCTGGAAGCCGGAGAGATCCTGGCGCGGGAAGCGGGAGCCCGGAAAATGTTTCTGGAGGTGCGGGAGGAGAACCGGGGAGCCCGGAGGCTTTACGAAAATGCGGGATATGTCCTCCAGGGAACTCCCGGAAAAATGCGCCGGGATACCGGAAAGCCTGCTCTGGTATACCGGAAGAATTTTTCCGATGTTTCGAAGGATCTGACAAAAGAACTCCCGGACTATCTGTTCGAACATTCCGGAAGCCGTAAATCCCCATGATTTCCGGCTTCTTCTCTTTTTGGAGCGTTTTTGCATGGCCTGGGAGAAGAGAGGGCAAAAAGAGGGAAACTTTCTTTTTGCTGGTATTATGGAAACGAGAGAGGCAGGTACCTCGAAAAAGCTACATTTCTATATCCGAAAGGAGCGGAGCGCATGCTTCTTGATACGGTAATCGTACTGGATTATGGCTCTCAATATACGCAGCTTATCGCCAGGAGAATTCGAGAGCAGAAGGTGTACAGCGAAATTCTCCCCTGGGATGTCCCGGTGGAGGATATTCTCGCCAAATCTCCCCGGGGGATCGTTCTTTCCGGAGGCCCCAATAGTGTTCACGCTCCCGGCGCTCCCGGAATATCCGAGGATCTTCTTCGTGCGGGGATTCCCATCCTGGGAATATGCTACGGCATGCAGGTGCTCGCCAAGGCCCTGGGAGGCCTGGTAGAACGAGGGAAAACAGCGGAGTACGGGCGCTCCACGGTTCGTTTTTATCGGGACAACGCTCTTCTTCAGGGATTGAGCGAATCTTCCACGGTATGGATGAGCCATTGGGATCACGTGGCGAAGCTTCCCGAAGCGACCTCCCTTCTTGCGGAAAGCGACGACGGGATTATCGCGGGATTTGCCGCGAAAGACCGCAATCTGTGGGCCCTGCAGTTTCACCCCGAGGTGGTGCATACCCGGGAGGGGTCTTCCATCCTCCGGAATTTCCTTTTTTCCGTGTGTGCCTGCGAACCTAGCTGGGATCTCGGGGAATTCGTGGAGTCCATGAAAAAGGATATCCGGGAAAAGACCGGAGAGGATCGTATTATCTGCGGCCTTTCGGGAGGTGTGGATTCTTCGGTTGCGGCGGTTCTTACCTCTCAGGCCGTGGGAGACCGGCTGGAGTGTATTTTCGTGAACAATGGCCTTCTGCGGCAGAATGAAGCCGAAGAGGTTCTCGAGGCCTACTCTTCTCTGGATCTTCGGGTGCATTATGTCGATGCGGGAGAGCGTTTCCTCCAGGCCCTTCAGGGGGTAACGGACCCGGAACAAAAGAGAAAAATCATCGGAGGAACCTTTATCCGGGTTTTCGAAGATGCTGCGGAAAAAGTCGGAGGTGCCGCCTGGCTTCTTCAGGGAACCCTCTATCCCGATGTGATCGAAAGCGGCCACCAGGGCAAGGGAGCCGCAGTCATCAAGACGCATCACAACGTGGGAGGACTCCCGGAGGATATGGAGCTGCGCCTTTTGGAGCCCCTGCGAGATCTTTTCAAGGATGAAGTACGGGCCATAGGAAGCATTCTTGGAGTTCCGGGCAATATTCTGGGGCGCCATCCCTTTCCCGGCCCCGGCCTTGGAGTGCGCTGCCTGGGAGAGCTTACCGAAGAGCGGCTGGAAACTCTGCGAAAGGCGGATGCCATCTTTATACAGATCCTCCGGGAGGAGGGGCTTTATGACTCCATCTGGCAGGCCTTCTGCGTTCTTCTTCCGGTGCATACCGTGGGGGTCATGGGGGATATTCGTACCTATGCGGAGGCGGTGGTGCTTCGGGCCGTGGAGGCCCAGGACGGTATGACCGCGGATTGGGCCCGGATAGATCCCTCGGTGTTGGATCGAGCGGCCCGACGCATCTGCAACGAAGTCCCCGGAGTGAACCGGGTGGTGTTGGACATTACGGGGAAACCCCCGGGAACCATCGAGTGGGAGTAGGGGGCGGGATTCTTCGGAAAAGTTCCATGCCTCCGGAGAAACCGGAAAGTGCGGGGCAGCGAAAGAGCGGCTTTCGAAGGTCGGCGGAAAAGCCTTTGTATTTTTAGAGCGTTTCCGCTGAAGAACTTCGATGTAATACATTCAGAAAAAAGGGGGAGATCCCGTGGAGAAGGAGGATAGGGAATATCTTCGGCAGTTTAGGGGAACCATGGTTCCCTTCCTCTTCGTACTGGGAATTTTCGGATTCTTAAGCTACCGGGTAACCCGTCCCGTGATGGCTCCTATTCTGTGGGCTTCCCTGCTTTCCGCTTTTTCCTATCCTCTTTTCTGCTGGCTGCACCGGAAAATTTTCCGGTGCAGAAACCGCAATGCCGCGGCTTTTCTGAATACCTGCGTGGTGGTGTTGGTGCTGGTGCTTCCCACGGTTTTCATGGGGAGCGTTCTCGTTCGGGAAGGAGTCTATCTCTACGGTATCGTCACGGATTATCTGGCGGCGAATCCGAGCATCAACCTCCACCTGGGGGACTATCTTCCGGAGTGGCTGGTGCGGCAGAACGCCGCCCTGGATGAATACGTGATCTCCCTGCAGAATTCCCTGCGCCACGGAGCGCGCTGGGGAGCTTCCTATATCGGAACTATTTCACGGGATCTCCTGGGAAATACCTTTTCCATCATCTACCAGATCGTTTTTGCCGTGGTGGCCACGTTCTTTCTTACTCGGGACGGACACATCGTTTTGCAATACCTCAAGGATATCACTCCCCTGGGAGAGGAGGAGCGGGAGCTGTTCTTCGCCCGGGCGAAGAAACTTCTTCGGTCCATCGTTTACGGAGTTATTTTCACTGCGGGCATTCAGGCCTTTCTAGGAACCCTGGGATGGTCCTACTTCAATTTGCCGGCGCCCCTCATTTTCGGAGCCCTTATGTTCGTGCTCGCCATGATCCCCATCGTGGGGACCTCCCTGGTGCTTCTTCCGGGGGCGGCGTATCTTTTTTTGACGGGACATCATATCCAGGGGGTCGTTTTGGCGGTGTACAGCCTGGT
This sequence comes from Synergistaceae bacterium, assembly GCA_036769705.1. Lineage (GTDB taxonomy): Bacteria > Synergistota > Synergistia > Synergistales > Aminiphilaceae > DAIPKP01. The sequence goes on along the minus strand of DAIPKP010000034.1, from coordinate 2,697 downwards.
AGCGGTAAGCTCCATCGAATCTTTCGTGCGCCCCGTCTTCATCTCCGAGGGAAGCCAGATTCACGCTCTCATCATTATTATAGGTATCGTGGGAGGCCTTGCGGCCTGGGGGGTTCTAGGGCTTTTTCTCGGCCCCTTGGTGGTGTCGCTCTTCATCTTTTTCATGGACGGTTATCGCCGCATCGAGACGATCCGGCGCGGGAAGAATCTTTGAGATTTTGAAAACGAGGAGGGAAGCTCATGCCTTATATTCTTGCGGTAAGCGGATTGAAAGATTCGGGTAAAACGACTCTTTGCGGAGAGCTTTTGACACGGCTTCGGCAGAAGGGTCATACGGTGGGATATGTAAAGCACAGCTCTCACTCCCTGAGAAGCCCGGAAAATACGGATACGGGAAAAATGCTGAAATTGGGGATTCCGGTGGTGCATTGTGCTCCCGATGGAGTACTTCTGGAACTCGAAGAAAATCCTCCTCTGGAAATTCTTCTCGCTCAGTATTTTCTCGAAAAGGATCTGGTGCTTCTGGAGGGGGGGAAACATCTTCCTCTTCCCCGTATCTGGGTGGGAGCTCCCGAAACGGTTCCTCCGGAGGTCAAGGGAATTATCGCTTACTGGAATCCTCCCGAAAAGGACGTGCCGGATTCTTCGGAGTACGGGGAGGGAGGAGAGAATCGCCTGGTGGAGCGTATCGAAAAACTTTTCGTTTCGGGAGAAGCGAAACCGGTGGAAATCTTTTTGGAGGACCGGAAAATGCCCATCAAAGGTTTCGTGGGGGATTTTATCGCCGGAGGCATCCGGGGAATGCTGCGCTCTCTCAAGGGATATTCCCGGGATTATCGGGGAGGGATCTCCCTTTTTCTCAAAAAAGAGGAGAATTCGGGAAAAGAAAGTTCCTGAAGTTTTTTTCGACGAAGACGCTTGTCTCTTCTTCTTGAGCTGTCTATAATGAGTACCGCTTTTCATGGCGTCCCCGGGAGGGGAAATGGGTTTATTTGTTTCGTATTTTAAAGGGAGGTTGTGGTACAGATGTTTTTGCAGCTGTTGCTTGTGGCTCTTGTGGGAGCCCTGTCCTTGGGATTTGCATACTATTCTCTTTCCAAGATCAATGCGTTTTCCGTTTCCAATGAAAGGGTGAACGAGCTTTCCGGTATTATTCAGAGCGGGGCCATGACGTTTTTGTTCCGCGAATATCGCTGGCTTGCTCCTTTCGTAGTGGTGGTGGCTCTTTTCCTGGCCTTTAAAATCAGCATCCCCACGGCGGTTTCCTTTGTTTTTGGAGCCCTTTGCAGCGGCGTGGCTGGCTTTATCGGCATGAAGGTGGCTACCCGAGCTAACGGAAAGACCGCCTTTGCCGCCACCGAGGGGATGAACGCCTCCCTTCGCATCGCCTTCATCGGAGGTACCGTTATGGGTATGTCCGTAGTAGGTATCGGTGTGGTGGGCGTGGTCATCTGCTACTTCCTCTTCGGAGATCCCAACGTTATCACCGGTTTCGGTTTCGGCGCCAGCTCCATCGCGCTCTTTGCCCGTGTGGGCGGAGGTATTTACACCAAGGCCGCGGATGTGGGAGCGGATTTGGTGGGTAAGGTGGAGGCGGGCATCCCCGAGGACGATCCCCGGAATCCTGCGGTTATCGCGGATAACGTGGGAGATAACGTAGGGGATATTGCCGGCATGGGGGCGGATCTTTTCGAATCCTACGTCAACTCCATTATCGCCGCCATGGCCATCGGTCTCGTGGTGGCGGGAGACCGGGGGATCATTTATCCCCTTTTCCTGGCGGCCATCGGCATCATCGCCGCCATTCTGGGCACCTTCTTCGTGCGGGTCAAGGAGGGGGGCAATCCTCAGCTCGCTCTCCGCATGGGTACCATCTCCACGGGATTTTTCATGATTATCGGGACCTGGTTCCTTACCTCCACCATCTTCGAGGGAGATCTTACCCTTTTCTATGCCGTGATGGCGGGAGTTCTTGCGGGAGTTCTCGTAGGGTACGTTACGGAAATCTACACTTCCGCTGCGTATAAATCCGTCAAGGATATTGCCAAATCTTCCGAGACGGGGCCGGCCACCAACATCCTCGCCGGTATCGGAGTAGGTATGAAATCCACCGCCATTCCGGTGCTCATTATCTGTGCCGCCATTCTGGTGGGAGTGAAGTTCGGTGGCCTTTACGGCATCGCCTGTGCCGCGGTGGGCATGCTCTCCATCACTGGCATGACTTTGAGCGTGGATGCCTATGGTCCCATAGCGGATAATGCCGGAGGGATTGCCGAAATGGCCCACCTTCCGGCAGAGGTTCGCAAAATTACGGATAAGCTCGATGCGGTGGGGAATACTACTGCCGCCATCGGCAAGGGGCTTGCCATCGGTTCCGCCGCCCTTACCGCCCTGGCTCTCTTCTCGGCCTACGGTACTGCGGTGGGGCTTGAGAGCATCGACCTTAAGGATCCCAAGGTCATGGTGGGCCTCTTCATCGGAGGCATGCTTCCCTTCCTTTTCAGTGCCCTCACCATTCAGGCGGTGGGACGGGCGGCCCAGGCCATGATTGAAGAGGTGCGGCGGCAGTTCAAGGAGATTCCCGGTATTATGGAAGGTACGGGTCGTCCCGAGTACGAACGCTGTGTGGATATTTCCACCGCCGCTTCCCTCAAGGAGATGATCATTCCCGGAATTCTCGCGGTGGTCACGCCTCTG
>DAIPKP010000033.1:0-24284 GCA_036769705.1 Synergistaceae bacterium | reverse complement strand
GTTTTCAATGGTGGAGCTGGGGGGATTCGAACCCCCGACCTCTTCCATGCCAAGGAAGCGCGCTCCCTCTGCGCCACAGCCCCAAGTGCAACGTTGAGCATTATAGAGATCCTGGAAGAAGATGTCAAGCGAAATTTTTATCCTTCCCCGGCCTAAATGCCGGAAATCGCAAGAATTTGAAAGGTTTCCCCCTTCAAAGGTCAGGCATTGTTTTGCTGCAATCCCCGAACCCATTCAAAGATTCCCACCGCCGCTGCGGCGCTGACGTTGAGAGACCCCGTGGCTCCGCGCATGGGAAGGGCTATAAGCTCGTCGCACCGCTCCCGTATCAGCCGGGAGAGCCCCTTTCCTTCGGAGCCAAGCACCAAGGCCAGGCGAGGGGGAAAAAGGGTTTCCCTCCAAAGGAGGTTTTCCGAGGAAGGCTCCAGCCCCACGATCCAAAAACCCAGATCCTGCAAATCCTGGAGGGCCCGGGAGAGATTGACTCCCCGCAAAAGCGGTACCCTGAGGGCCGCTCCCGCACTGGCCCGCACTACCGCTTCGGTAGGAAGAGCTCCCCGGCGTTCAGGAAAGAGCACTCCCTCGGCTCCCGCCACTTCTGCGGTACGGATAATAGCTCCCATGTTCTGAGGATCCTGGATGTGATCGAGGACCAGCACGAGAGCCGGAGCACCACTGTTTTTTTGCGTGCCCGCCCAATGATCGAAAGCGATGGTGGGAACCGGGAGCATGGATGCCGCCATGCCCTGATGCTTGACATCCCCCAGAAGCTCGTACATCTCCTGCCGGCTGAGAAGGGTGCAGGGCACGTTATGCCGGGAAGCCACCTCGAGCAATTCTTTTTCTCTCTCCTTTTTTTCTTCCTGGAGATAGAGCCGTTTTATGCGTTCCGGAAGCTCCTGAAGCGCATGGATTGCATGTTTTCCGTAAAGAAGATCCTCCCGGACTTCTTTGTCATTCGGATTATGCCGTTTTTTCTTGGTCATGTTTTTTCCCCTTTTTCCGTATTGCGGATGTGCCGGGAGAGGCATTCCTGCCCAGGCTTTCAAGATATTCCTTGAGATAGGTTCCCGTATAGCTACAGCCGGAAAGAGCCACTTCTTCGGGAGTTCCCGAAGCCATAATGGTACCTCCCTTTTCTCCTCCCTCGGGCCCCAAATCGATGATGTAGTCCACCGAGGCGAGGACATCCAGATTGTGCTCGATCACCACCACGGTATTTCCCTTATCCACCAGCCGATTGAGCAGAATCAGCAGTTTTTTGACATCCCCGTAATGGAGCCCCGTGGTGGGTTCGTCCAGGAGGTAGAGAGTTTTTCCGTGAAAGCGCTTGCTGAGTTCCGTGGCGAGCTTTACCCGCTGGGCCTCTCCTCCGCTGAGGGTGAGAGAGGATTGTCCCAGCCGGATGTATCCCAGCCCCGCATCCTGAAGGATCGAGAGTTTTCGGGCAATTCTGGGATGATTGGAAAAAAGTTCCAGCGCCTCGTCCACCGTCAGGCTCAGTACGTCTGCAATGGAATGCCCTTTGTAACGGACCTCCAGGGTTTCCGCATTATAGCGCTTTCCTCCGCAGACATCGCAGGTAACGTAGACATCCGGCAGGAAGAGCATGGAGACCTTGATCTCCCCGTCCCCTTTGCAGGCCTCGCAGCGCCCTCCCTTGACGTTGAAACTGAAACGCCCCTGGTTGTATCCCCGCATCCGGGCTTCCGGAAGCTGGGCAAAGAATTCCCGGATGGGAGTGAAGAGCCCCGTGTAGGTGGCGGGATTGGATCGGGGACTTCTTCCGATGGGATTCTGGTCGATGAGCACCAGGTTTTCCACTTCTCCGGCACCTTCTAGGGAAGAGCACGTGGGCAAGATACTGCCCGCTCTCCGAGGATTGAGGGAGCGCTTGAGATTCTGGTAGAGCACGTCGAACATGAGGGTGCTTTTGCCGGATCCCGAAATGCCGGAAAGCCCTAAAAAGAGCCCCGTGGGAAAGGAGACGTCCAGATCCCGAAGGTTGAATTTACGGGCTCCCCCTATACGGATCCACCCCCGGGGCTTGCGCCGTTTTTTGCCAAGCACCACGCCGCTGGTTTTTCCCTGCAGATACAGTCCCGTGGAGGAACCTCCCTCGATGATTTTTTGGGGAGATCCCGAGGCCACAAGCTCGCCTCCCTTTTCTCCCGCTCCGGGACCTAACTCCAGAAGATAGTCCGCAGCCATCATGGTTTCCCGGTCGTGTTCCACCACGAGAATGGAGTTCCCCAGATCCCGCATCTCCCGAAGTATGGAAAGAAGCCGCTCCGTATCCCGGGGATGCAAACCCACGGTGGGCTCGTCGAGGACATAGAGCACCCCGGTAAGCTTGGAACCAATCTGGGTGGCCAAACGAATGCGCTGGCTTTCGCCACCGCTCAGGGAATCCGCTCTTCGGGAAAGGCTGAGATACCCCGCCCCGATATCCCTCAGACATTCCAAGCGTTTTCGAAGTTCTCCGAGAACCCGCTCGGCGATGGCGATTTTACTCTCCTCCAACTCCAGAGAATGCAGAACGTTGCAGAGATCCTGGATCGGCATGGAAACCAGGTCCCCTATGGAATAAGACTGTATGCGCACCGCCAAAGCCTCGGGACGAAGCCGCAAGCCTCCGCAGGTTTCGCATTCCTCCTCCACCCGAAAGACTTCCAGCTCTCGCCGGACCGCTTCGGATTCGGTTTCATCCCAACGCCGTTCGAGCCAGGACAGAAGGCCTTCATAACGCCCCTGATAGGTTCTTTCCCGGTTCTTTTCCCTGAAAACGAGCTCCAGTTTTTCCGAAGATCCGTAGAGCAACTCCTCCTGAATTTCCCGGGAAAGCTCTTCGTAAGGCTTCGAAAGATCCCATCCCTTTTTCTCCGCAAGTTTTCGGATTTTCTGCAGCATGTAATGCTTGGTCTTCCAGGGGAGAAACGCTCCTTCCAGAACGGATTCCCCGGGGACGATAGCCCTATGCGGAGAAAAGTAGGAACGGCTTCCAATGCCGGAGCATGCGGGACAGGATCCGTGAGGATTGTTAAAGGAGAAGAGATTCGGAGTTATTTCGGGAAAAGGGAGATCGCAGTCGGGGCAAACAAGGTGTTCCGAGAAGGAAATTTTCTCGGGTTCTTCCTCTCCCTCGGGATGTATCAGGAAATCCACGTATCCCTCGGACTCTCTCAAAGCGGTTTCCACGGATTCCGCAAGGCGGCTTCGATGCTCTTCCCGCAAGCTCAGGCGGTCCACCACTATCTGGAGAGTATGCTTTTTCGTTTTTTCGAGGCGGATCTCCTCTTCGAGCCAGTAGAGTTCTCCATCCGCCCGAACCCGAAGGAATCCTTTTTTGTGAAGCTGGGTCAGCACGTTTTTGTGCTCTCCCTTTTTATTGCGGATAATGGGAGAAAGAATTTCCAACCGTCTTCCCGAATAGGTCCGGAAAACTCCCTGAACGATTTCATCCACCGAGGAACTCTTCAGAGGCTCTCCGCAACGGGGACAACGAGGCTCTCCCGCCCGGGCGAAAAGCACCCGGAGATAGTCGTAAATTTCCGTTACCGTGCCCACGGTGGATCGGGGATTGTGGGAACGCCCCTTCTGCTCTATGGATATGGCGGGAGAAAGCCCCGAGATATCCTCCACTTCGGGCTTGGAAAGCATTCCCAGAAACTGCCTGGCGTAGGAGGAGAGGGATTCTATGTAGCGCCGCTGCCCCTCCGCATAGATGGTGTCGAAGGCGAGACTCGATTTTCCCGATCCCGAGGGGCCGGTAATTACCACCAGTTCGTTTTTGGGAATTTCCACATGTATGTTTTTGAGATTATGCTCTTTTGCGCCGCGAACGACGATTTTCTGCAACACGTTTGTAGCTCCTCTCGGGGGCTTTGCCCAAAATATTGCGATATTCCGCAGCGGCCTCGAAATCCAGTTTTTCCACCGCCTGCCACATGAGTTTTTCCAAGGTTTGTGTATCCAGCTTCTCCAGGGATTTTCGGGAACGATCTCCCGGGGTCTCCTCCGAAAGAAGCTCCTCGGGCAAGAGGGAAAGAATGGGTTTTTCTATGGAAACCGGAGTTATACCGTGTTTTTTGTTCCACTTCTCCTGGATAGTTCTGCGCCGGGCGGTTTCGTCCCTGGCGTAAATAATGCTGTCCGTGAGGCGGTCCGCATAAAGAAAAACTTCTCCCGCACTATGCCGGGCGGCTCGCCCTATGGTCTGCACCAGGGATTTCCCCGAGCGGAGATACCCCTCCCGATCCGCATCGAGTATGGCCACGGTGGACACCTCGGGAAGGTCGATCCCCTCCCGAAGAAGGTTTACCCCCACCAAGACGTCGATATGCCCCTTCCGCAACTCCGTAAGCAACTCCGCCCTTTCGAAGGCGTTGAGCTCCGAGTGGATGTACCGCACCTTGAATTTGAGGGTTTCCAGATATTCCGCAAGATCCTCGGAGGAGCGTTTCGTAAGGGTGGTAACGAGAATACGTTCCTTTCGAGCCACCACGGAGGTTATCTTGTCCACGATATCGTCTACCTGGTTTTGGGCCGGAAGAATGGTAACCCGGGGATCCAAGACTCCCGTGGGGCGTACGATCTGCTCCACCACCTGCTGCGAGTGTTCCAGCTCCCAATCTCCCGGGGTGGCGGAGATAAAGAGAGCCCGCTTCATGTACTCCCGGAACTCATCCCATTGAAGAGGCCGGTTATCCAAAGCCGCGGGAAGCCGGAAACCGTATTCCACCAGGGTCTCCTTTCGGGAACGATCTCCCTTGTACATGCCCCGCACCTGGGGAAGGGTTATGTGCGATTCGTCCACCACGAGAAGAAAATCCTCGGGGAAGAAATCCAAAAGAGTTCCCGGAGGCTCCCCGGGCTCCCGGCCGTCAAGATAGCGGGAATAGTTTTCGATACCCGAACAGTATCCCACTTCCTGAAGCATCTCCATATCGTAGGTGGTGCGGGAACGAAGCCGCTCCGCCTCCAAGAGGCGCCCTTGCCCCTCCAGCTCCGTCACCCGGATTTTAAGATCCTCTTCGATGGTCTCCATGGCCTGGGCTACGGTAGAGGAATCCGTCACATAATGTTTTGCGGGAAAGAGAGCTCCTTGGTCTTTGGTCTCCAGTTTTTTCATGGAAACCGGATCCACCTCGGCGATCTCCTCGATTTCGTCATCGAAAAACAGTACCCGAAGAGCGGTGTCGCTGTAAGCGGGATAAATATCCACCACATCCCCCCGAACACGGAAAACTCCAGGGGAAAACTCTATATCGTTTCTCTGGTAGTAATTTTTCAAAAGCCAGGAAAAAAACTCTCTCCGGGGGAAGAAATCGCCCCGGGAAAAACGGAATACCGCTTCTTCATAGTTTTTTCTCTGCCCCAATCCATAAATGCAGGAGACGCTGGAAACTACGATAACGTCCCGGCGTTCCAGAAGAGCCTTGGTAGTGGCAAGCCGGAGCTTCTCGATGTTTTTGTTGATGGAAGCATCCTTTTCGATGTAGGTATCCTGGGCGGGAAGGTACGCCTCGGGCTGATAGTAGTCGTAATAACTCACGAAATAGTTTACCGAATTCTCGGGAAAGAAGGTCTTGAATTCGCTGTAAAGCTGGGCAGCCAGAGTTTTGTTGTGAGCCAATACCAGCACCGGACGTTGGTAAGCCTGAATGACGTTCGCCACCGTAAAGGTTTTACCGCTCCCCGTCACTCCGAGAAGGGTTTGAAAAGCATGATGATTCTCCAAAAGCCCCTTGGAAAGGCGCTCGATGGCCTTGGGCTGGTCCCCCCGGGGCTCCCAGGGAGCATGTAGCGAAAAACTGCGTTCCATGGGCTTCTCCTCCTCTCGAATAGATCAGGATACCATGAAACAGCGCCAGCTATATGAAAACATATAACTGGCGCTGAGGCGTTTATTTTCGTGCTCTCTTCACGTTCTCTCTTTTCGGCAAATTCAGGCGAGGAAATCTTTTTCCCGATTTTCCTCGTCCTTTTCTTCTTCCGGATCCTTTGAAGGAGACGGCTCTTTTTCCACATTATCGGAAGGAGCCTCTTCAAGTTCTTCTTCGGAAGAAACCTCCTCCTTCGGAGAATCCTCGGAAGTTTGCTCCGTATTTTCCGGAACGTCCTCTTCACTCTTCGGGGCCTCTTCGGATTCTTTTTCTTCCGGCCGAGGCCTTCCCATGAAGGTGCCGTCCAAAATAGCATCCAGCTCTTCCGCCTCGATAACCTCGAGATCCAGAAGATTCTTGGTTATGTTCTCCAGAGAATCCCGGTTTTCAGTAAGAAGATCCCGCACCGAGTCGTAGGAACCCTCTATGATGGAGCGGACTTCCTGGTCGATGGCATACGCCACTTCTTCGCTATAATTCCGATCGTCCACGATATCCCGGCCAAGAAAGACTTCATGCTGCTTCTTGCCCAAAGTCACGGGCCCGAGGCGATCGCTCATGCCGTACTGCGTTACCATCTGACGGGCAGTATCCGTGGCACGTTCCAAATCGTTCTGCGCTCCCGTGGTGATATCTCCGAAAACGATCTCTTCGGCAACCCGGCCTCCAAGAAGAATACATATCCGGTTGAGGAGCTCCTTTTTGGAGATGAGAAACCGATCCTCTTCGGGAAGCTGCAGAGTGTACCCCAAAGCCTGATGTCCCCGGGGAATGATGGAGATCTTGTGTACCGGATCGCTCCCGGGCAGAAGTTTGGCGATGAGAGCATGTCCACTCTCATGATAGGCGATAATCTCCTTCTCCTTGGCACTGATAAGGCGACTCTTCCTCTCGGGTCCCGCCAGAGTACGATCGATGGCTTCTTCGAATTCAGCCATTCCTATGCACTTTTTGGAACGTCGGGCCGTAAGAAGGGCCGCTTCATTCACCACGTTTGCAAGATCCGCTCCGACAAATCCAGGCGTTCTCCGGGCTACCACCCCGAGATCCACATTCTCCGCAAGTTTTTTCTCCTTCGCATGCACTTCGAGAATAGCCTGACGTCCCTTTACATCGGGGCGATCCACCACGATCTGCCGATCGAAACGCCCGGGGCGCAAAAGGGCGGGATCAAGGATATCCGGACGGTTGGTAGCGGCAATGAGGATAATCCCCGTAGAAACATCGAAACCGTCCATCTCCACCAAAAGCTGGTTCAAGGTCTGTTCCCGCTCGTCATGTCCGCCTCCGAGACCTGCTCCTCGCTGACGTCCCACCGCATCGATCTCGTCGATGAAAACGATGCAGGGCTGATATTTCCGAGCCTGTTCGAAAAGATCCCGAACTCGGGCAGCTCCGACACCCACGAACATCTCCACGAAATCCGAACCACTGATACTGAAGAAAGGTACGTCCGCCTCTCCTGCGGCAGCCCGGGAAAGAAGGGTTTTCCCCGTTCCCGGAGAGCCCAGAAGCAATACGCCTTTAGGAACCTTGGCTCCAAAGTCGGTAAAGCGGGAGGGATCTTTTAGATATTCAATAACCTCCTGCAATTCTTCCTTAGCTTCGTCACATCCCGCCACGTCATCAAAAGTCACCTTGGGGCGGTTATCCAGAAAGAGCTTTGCCTTACTTTTGGCAAAGTTCATAACCTTGTTGCCTCCCCCCTGCATGTGGTAGATGATGAAGATCCATGCTCCAATGAGAAGAAGGGTAGGGAAAAGAGTGGACATGAGGCTCGCCCACCAAGGGGGCTTCTCCGGAGGAATAACGGTAACCTCTATGTCCTTGTCCACAAGCTTGGGCGCCAAATCGGTGACTCCCAGGGCATGGGTGGAAAAGTCGTTCCCGTTGTCGAGCTTACCCTTTATGCCGTTTTCATCAATAACAACGGATTGAACGTAACCTTCCTCCACGTAATGCATAAAAGTGCTGTAGCTCAGCTCCTGTCCCTCCTGGGCGTGCTGCCCCGGGGAAAGAAACGCATTGACGATGCTCACCACGAGCACAATCAATACAAGATATAATCCCAAGTTCTTGACGAGTCGGTTCAAGTTTTTCTCACTCCTAGTGCGATGAATTTATTTCCATGATCAGAGGGTACGCATTTTCTCTCTCTTTTGCCGCGGGAGGTTCTTTCGCTCTCCCGAATCTCGACAAATCTCAGGATACTCCGAAGGTCAAGATGTGTGAAGCACAAAAACCTCTTCCAGGTTCCGCCATCGCTCCGCATAATCCAATCCATATCCTACGACAAATTCGTCGGGAATTTCAAAACCCCGGTAATCTACGGAAACCGGCACTTTTCTTCTCTCGGGCTTATCCAGAAGAACGCAGGTCTTCACCGAAAGCGGCTTGCGTTCTTCAAACAGTTTAATGATGTAGGAAAGGGTAAGCCCCGTATCGATGATATCCTCCACGATAAGTACATGTTTCCCTTTGATGTCGAGATCGAGGTCCTTGTTGATTTTTACGATGCCGCTGGAAACCGTGGAGCTTCCGTAAGAAGAAACGCTGATGAAATCGAAATGCAGGAAGACCTCGCGATTCACCTGGCGCACCAGATCCGAAAGAAACAAAACCGCTCCCTTGAGCACTCCTACTACGACAAGCTCCTGCCCCGCATAATCCTGGGAAATTTGCTCTCCCAGAGAGGCAATTCGTCTCACGATTTCTTCTTTAGAGATAAGAACCTTACCTACCGTATAGGCCATGGTTTCACTTCCTTCTCCAAGTTTTTTTCAAAAAACCTCAAATTTCTTCGTTTTCGCCTCTCCTCTTCCGTAAAGAGGTTAGAGAAGGACGGCATAGCAACCGGGCCATTGTAACATGATTTTCTTCAGAAAACGATGCCATCTCGGAACAATCCGGCTCTCCCCGCCCCGTCCATGGAATCCAAACTCCTTTTTCTCCCCAAAGAATGACGGGCCACAAAGGACGAGCCCACCACGGAATACCTTTACAGAAAAGGAGAGCTTTTTCTGCCGGAATTCTATTTTTCCATTCCTCCAAGGAAGAGATGCTTATTTTTCCGTATTTCCCGAGCCTGACCAAGGCTTCGCAGCTTTCCAAAACATCCTTTTCTGTAGAAGAAGGGCGTTTTTCCACCTTGAGAGACCAGGAACCACATGTTTCTTCCAAAACCCCAAGTTTCCCCGGGGAAATATCCTTCGAAGAAACGGAAGAAAGCTCCCCTGAATCCACCCAGGAAAGAAGGCCAGAACCGCAGAGAAGTTCCACTTTCCCCTTCCATTGAAAACGCCAGCGCCCGGAAGTGCGGATAAGCTGTTCCAATTTTTCCAGGCGCTTTCTGGAAAGAGGGGGGATGTTCAAAAGACGGGCCTCCTCCATGAGGGCCATACGAAGATCCCAGGAGGAAAGCTGCCGTGCCGAGAGGAGATCCCAGGATACCAGGGAAAGGGGCATTTTTCTTCTCATACGGGAGACAAGCTCTCCGTAGAAAGCTTCATCTTTTTTCCGGATGACCTGAATGTCCGAAGCGAGGTTTGCAAGATGTTCTCCTGCCCGGGCATTGATATGTTCTTCGATTTGGGGGATTAAAATTTTGCGGATGTAGTTTCGGGTATAGGAAGTATCCTCGTTGGTGGCATCTTCTTTCCAGGAAAGCCCGTTTTCCCGAAGGAAATGCCGAAGCTCCTCCCTGGAGCAGTGCAGGAGAGGACGAACGATACGCCCTCGCCGAGGCGGAATGCCTCCAAGCCCCCGGATGCCGGTACCCCGGAAGAGGTTGAAAAGCACCGTTTCCTGGACGTCGTTCCGGGTATGCCCCGTAGCGATCCAGGCGTTATGGTACTTGAGGGAAATTTCCCGAAGAAAATCGTAGCGAATTCTTCTTGCGGTACTTTCCAGGCTTTCATGAAGATTTCGATGCTCTTCCGTAATGACGTGCCGGCACTCCAGGGGAAGGCCCAAAGTCTTCGCAAAGGATTGTACGAACCGGGCATCTTCAAGAGAGACCTGCCCTCGAATGCCATGCTCGAAATGAGCCATCACCAGGCGTTCTCTAGGAAGGAGCAAGAAGGCGAGAAATACCAGAGCCACGGAATCGCTTCCTCCGGAAATCCCGAGAACCAGGAGTTCCTCTCCTTCAATCCACCCCTGTTCCGTTCCGGCGGTCTTAAATTTTTCGCGTAATACCTCGGGAACACGCCATTTTTCAGAATATCCCAAGAGAGAGCCCTCCCAAAACGAACGAAGGCACACCCGCTCTTTCACGATGTGTGCCTTGGCTATTCTATATTCAAAACAATTTTTCCGTTTAAGAATCTCTAACATGGTGGCGGTGAGTGGATTTGAACCACTGACCCTACGGGTATGAACCGCATGCTCTTGCCAGCTGAGCTACACCGCCAAAAATTGGTTGCGGGGGCAGGATTTGAACCTGCGACCTTCGGGTTATGAGCCCGACGAGCTTCCTGACTGCTCCACCCCGCGATCTCTTCCTGGTGCCGGGCGCGGGACTCGAACCCGCACGGACTCAAGTCCTCGGGATTTTAAGTCCCGTGCGTCTACCACTTCCGCCAGCCCGGCCAGCGAGAGCAATTATATGCATCTTTGCGGTTCCCGTCAAGGGGGTTCTGGAAAATGATGCGGATTTCTCCTCGGAGGCGCCTCTTTTTCAAGCCTTCGAGGAGAGAGAGAACGCTTCCGGGGATAACGAAGAGAGATTTGTCGCATCTTCACAAAGCAGTGCTCGAGCATGCTCCAGAGCTTTGGGATTGTTCGCATCTCCCGAGAGCATCCGGGCCAGCTCCGACACCCTTCCCTCCGGAGAAAGATCTTGAAATATCGTGCTATCTCCCTCCCGGCGAACGAGAATGTGCTGATCCCCCATGGCGGCGATGGAAGCCTCGTGGGTGATGAGAATCACCTGGAAGGAACGGGAAATCTTTTGAAGTAACCTTCCCGCGAGAAGGGCGCTTTCGCCCCCCAGCCCGGCCTCCACCTCATCGAAAATCAGGACCGGAGGCAGCATTCCCTCGGGACACGCCACGTGCAGAGCCAGGAGGATTCTGCTGAGTTCTCCTCCCGAAGCGATTTCCTCCAACGGAGAAAAGCTCCGTTCTCCCCGGGCTATGGCAAAAATCACATCTTCCGCGCCGGTTTTTCGGATGGTACCCCGCTGCTCGAAGAGCACCGAAAAAAGGGTGTCCCCCATGCCAAGTTCTTCCAAAACCTTCTCCACCACCTGCCGAAGGTCCTTCGCCGCTTCCTGGCGCTCCCGACGGAGTTCCCGGGCCATCTGTTTGGTTTTTCCGTGAACTTCTTTGCGCTTTTCCAGGAGAAGCTGTATCTCCCGACGGCTTTCGTAATACCAGCGCAGCTTCTCCCGCATTTCCCGAAAAGCTTCGAAAAGCTCGCTCCCCGAAAGGTTGCCGAGAAAATCTTTGAGCTTCCGAAGAAAGGTAAGCTTGGCATCCAGAATCTCCATCCGGCGAGAAAGGTTCTCCTCGTCCAGCTCCAGGAGAAGCCCTCCCAAAAGGGTTTGAAGGGCCTGGAGAGACTCCAGGGAACTATCCAGCAAGAAACGGTAGCGTTCGGAGCGTTCCTTTCCCATGATTTCTTCCACCTGGGAGGGCATTTCTTCGGCCCCCTTCTCCAGAAGAGAAAGCAAGTTGGAGGAAGAGAAATCCTCCTCTCCGGAAAATCCCTCGTAAAGAGCGTGTATATGCCGAGCCAAAGCCTCTTCCTGAGCAAGAAGATCCAGCTCCCGGTTCCACTCCGCCTCGCTTTCGGAAGCAAATCCCACCTCTTCCGCTTTCGCTACGAGATCTTCGTATTTTTGAAGGTGCTTGGAAAAAGCTTCTCGCTTCTCCGAAAGATTTCGAAGGGTCTTCTCAAAGGCGATGCTCTCCCGGATGGAATCCTCCAGGGAACTGCGAAATTTCAGCAAGGAAGCCCCTCCGTAAAGGTCGAGAAAGTGCATCTGCCGATCTCTTCGCAACAAATCCAGTTGAGCGTGCTGGCTCTGAATGGAAAGAAAGGATCCCGCAATTTCGGAAAGCGTCCCCAGTGGGATTGTACGAGAGTGGAACATGCCCCGACTACGCCCGTTTTTTTTGATGCGCCGGGCAAGGATGAGGCACTCTTCATCGGAAAAGAAAGGGGCGAAATCCCGAAAGGACTCTCTCTCCCAGAAATGAGCCGGAGGATTTTCCAGAAGGGCCTCCACTTCCAAGTCCTCTTCACCTTTGAGAATCATGTCGGAGGAACCTCGTTTGCCGCAAAGCAATTCCAGGGCACGGACAGCACTACTCTTCCCGGCTCCGCTCTCTCCGGAAAGGACAGTGAAATTGCCCCGAAAAATAAGGCGAGCTTCCTGTATGCCTCCGACGTGGCGAATATAGAGTTCCCGAAGCACTCGGTTGTTTTTATTCTCCATTATCCTCGTAGGTTCTCCCCCATTGGAATTTTTCCTGAAGCAAAGCGTAATAATCCCGCTCCGGGAGAGTAATGGTTTTGATGCATTTATCTTTCATAAGAGAAACCTCGAGGCGGTCTCCCGGTATGATTTCATAGCCCAACTGCCCGTCCTGGGTAAGCATAAGTTCCCGATGATCTCCGAGAGGTACCACGGAAACCACGTCGGTCTCGCCTAAAACCAGGGGGCGGGCATACAAAGTATGAGCACAGATGGGGACGAGGAGCATGCAGGGGACATGAGGCGGAACTACGGGGCCCCCCGCAGAGAGAGCATAAGCAGTGGATCCCGTGGGAGAGGCGATAATCATGCCGTCCGAAGGCAGGGTAGTGATATAGCGGTTACGGATGTAAATTTGGAGATGGATAAGCCGTGCGAAGGCTCCCTTGGTCACCACGAGGTCATTCATGGCATAAAGTTCATGTACCATGCGATCTCCCCGCCAGAGCTTGCCCGAGAGAAGACAGCGATTTTCTACGGTATGCTCCCCCCGAAGAATGCGCTCGATATCCTCTTCCGCCTTGACGGGATCCCCTGCGGCAAGAAAGCCCAGATTCCCCGCATTGATACCGAAAAGGGGGATATTATATCCGAAAAGATACCGGGCGGCGCGAAGAAAGGTGCCGTCTCCTCCTATAACCACCGCAAAAGAAACGGAACTCCGCCATTCCTTGTCGGGAACTCCGGAAATTCCCAGAATGGAAGCCTCGAAAGGAGGGGCCAGAAAAAGAATTTCCCGTTCCTTTCCCCATACGAGAAGACGCTGCGCCAATTCTACGGCTTCTTTTTTTTGGGTGTTTACCAAAAGACCGATGCGCTGTTTCACGATTCGCATTCTCCTTTAAAAAAGACGATTTCCCGGCTACGCTCTTGTATGAGCCTCTTCAGTTACCGCAGCAATTTTTTCGGGGGATAAACAGCTTCTTTCGGAGTGTTTACAAAGATAGAGCAAAAACTCAATGTTCCCCTTGGGTCCCCGGATAGGAGAGTAATCCAGGCCGCACACGGAAAAAGAGGAATGGCTTTCCACAAAAGCTCCCGCCTCCTGGAGAATCTCCCGATGTGTCCGGGGATCCGAAACCACTCCCCCTTTGCCAAGGCGTTCTCTTCCCGCCTCGAACTGAGGCTTTATCAAGAGCACCGCTTCTCCGGAAGGAGCGAGGATCTCCTCTATGCGAGGAAGAATACAGGTGAAGGAGATAAAGGAAGCATCCATACAGCAAAATTCTGGGGGAATTTCGAAATGGGAAGGTTCGAGATAGCGTGCATTGGTGCGTTCCATCACCACCACCCGGGAATCCTGACGAAGCTTCCAGTGAAACTGTCCATATCCCACATCTACCGCATAGACCCGAGAAGCTCCCCGGGAGAGCAACACTTCAGTAAAGCCCCCCGTGGAAGCCCCGATGTCAATGCAGCAAAGCCCCTCCACGGAAAGGGGGAAAACCTCGAAAGCCCGGAGGAGCTTATGCGCTCCTCGGCTCACCCATTCTTTTTCCTGAACCACCCGAAGATCCACATCCTCGGGGAACTGACTGCCGCATTTATCAACACGCTGCCCTGCCACGAAAACTTTTCCCGCCAGAATGAGCGCCCTCGCCCTGCTCCTTGATTCGACCAGTTTTCTGGAGGTCAGCAGAATATCGAGCCGCTCTTTCTTTTTCTTCTCCACGAATACATTCCACCACCCTCTGTACGGTAAGACCGCATTTTTCCCATTGTTCCTGCCGCGTTCCCTGGGGAACGAATCGATCCGGCACGCCCAGAGAGACGACGGCACAGAGGGGATTCTCTCTGTGGAAAAAAGATCCCAGGAGTTCCCCCAATCCTCCCGCGAGGTTGCCCTCCTCGAGGACGACGACTTTTTGGTATCGATCCCCCAGGAATCTGAGCAATTCTTCATCCAGAGGTTTCACGAAACGCAAATCCACCACCCCGGGGAGAGGAAGCTTTTGATCCGCACAGGCTTGACGAACTTCCAGCGCAAGAGGGAGAGTGCTTCCTATGCCTATCAAGACAGTCTCCTCCCCCTTCTTGAGCACCTCTCCCTTTCCCCAGGGGAGAGGGGATTCCCCTTCTTTTCTCGCAAGCCTGACGGGGGCATTTCCCCGGGGATAGCGCACCAGTACGGGGCCTCCCTGGGAAAAACCCTGGGAGAAGAAGAAGTTCAAATCCGCCTCGTCCCTCGGGGCCACCACGCTGACGTTGGGAATACTCCTGCACCAGGCCATATCCAGAAGCCCGTGGTGGGTTTCTCCGTCCTCTCCTACGAGCCCCGCCCTATCCACTCCGAGAAGTATCGGAAGTTTCTGCATAGCCATGTCATGTACGAGCTGATCCATGGCACGCTGAAGAAAGGTGGAGTAGATGCATACCGCGGGACACATTCCTCCTGCGGCCATTCCCGCCGCAAAGGTAAGCATATGCTCCTCCGCAATACCGACATCGAAGAAACGATGAGGATAGCGTTTTTCAAATTCTCCGAGCTTGGTTCCCTCTTTCATGGCCGCGGTAAGACAGACCAGTCGGGAATCCTTTTCCGCCATTTCCACAAGTGCCGCTGTGGCCGCAGCACTCCAGCTTCTCATGGAAGAAACCGCCCCCGGCTTTTTGGGTTTTCCCACTCCATGGTACTTGGCAGGATTGTCCTCCGCAGGAACGTAGCCCTTTCCTTTTTTCGTGATCACATGCAGCAGGAGAGGTTTGTCGTATTGCATGGCCAGATGGAATATTCCTTCCAGCTCTTCCACGTCATGCCCCTCGAAGGGCCCCCAATAGCTGAGGTCCAGCTCTTCGAAAAGGTTTGTCGGTTGCAGAAAGGTTTTTACGTGAGACTTGAAACGCCCCAAAATGTCTTCGAGCCCCTCCCCTTTAGGGAAATTGCGGCACTGCTCCTTGATGGTTTCTTTAAACTTCCGATAAAAAGGATGGACGCTCAGATGGGCAAGGTGATTCGCAAGGCCTCCCACCCGTTTGTTGATGGACATTTCGTTATCGTTCAGAATCATGATAAGCCGGGTATCCAGATCCCGGGCATGATTCAAGGCCTCCATGGCCATGCCGTTGAGAAGAGAACCGTCTCCCACCACCGCTACCACGTGATGCTTCTGCCCCAGAAGATCCCGGGCCTTGGCATATCCCAAAGCCGCAGAGAGAGCGGTACTGCTGTGCCCTACGTCGAAAGCGTCGTAGGGGCTTTCGCTTCGTTTGGGATAACCGCTGATGCCTCCGGAAGTCCGAAGTCCGGAGAAGAGATCTTTTCTATCCGTGAGAATTTTGTAAGCATAAGCCTGGTGCCCCACATCGAAGATCACGCGATCCTCCCGAAAATCGAAGGTCCGCAACAATCCTACGATAAGTTCCACCGTTCCCAGGGAAGATGCCAAGTGTCCTCCATTTTGCATAACCGTCTGGATAATGGTTTTTCGGACATCCTCGCAAAGCAGGGGGATTATCCCCGGAGCAAGGCGCTTGACATCCTCCGGGGAATGTATGGTTTCCAAAACCGACATAGGAACCTCCTCCACAGATATGGCAGTCCGGTCAGGCAATTCTGGTTTCCAGAAAACGAGGAATATCCGGAAGTACGCCCTTTTCCGGAAGACCGTCCAAAGCCCGAAGGGCCCGTTCCGTTTCATCCCGGGCCTTCACCTTGGCCCCTTCAAGGCCGTACTGAAAAACAAAGGTCTGTTTTTCCAAAAGCTCGTCCTTTCCCGGGGTCTTTCCCAATATTTCGGGACTCGATATTACGTCAAGAATATCATCTATAATCTGAAACGCCAGGCCGAGATGCTCTCCATAAGCACCTATTTTCGCAAGATCTTCCGTTGAAGCCCCTCCGAGAAGAGCTCCGCACTGCACGGAAACCCGGATGAGAGCGGCAGTCTTTTTCCGTGCGATTTCCCAGGTCAGGCTCTCCTCTGCCGTTTTGTTTTCCCCCACAAGATCCAGGGCCTGCCCTCCGCAGACTCCATAAGGGCCTATGGCTTCCGCAAAAAGAGAAACACTTCCGAGAACGCGCTCGGAAGAAAGATTCCATGTAGGAAGCTCCCTCGAAAGAAGGTGTAAAGGCCATACGAAAAGAGCCCCTCCTGCCAGGAGTGCCATGCCTTCTCCAAAAACCATGTGATTCGTGGGCTTACCTCTACGTATTGTATCATTATCCATGCAGGGAAGATCGTCATGAATCAAAGATCCCGTATGAAACATCTCCAGAGCAAGCCCCATAAGCAGCAAGGGTTCCCGGGAACCTCCAAAAGCCTCTCCTCCGGCAATGCAAAGAGCGGGGCGGAGCCTTTTCCCTCCGGCGAAGAGCGAGTATCGCATGGCATCATAGAGTTTTTCCGGAATTCCCTCGGCAAAACGGGGAAGAGCCTCCGCGGCATAGGATTCGAAGTCGGACCGGGCATTCTCCAAAAACAGAGCGGCTCGACGCTGCTTTTCCATGGTATCAGTCATGGTTTCCCTCCCGGGAGATCTCTTTTTCCTGGCTTGTTTCTTCAACGAAAGGAACCAGCTCCAGGTTTTCCCCCACTAGTAAAACCTCCTGCTCCACCTGTTCGAGGTAATTTTTACATTCCCGAAGTTTTTCCATCCCCTCTTTATAAAGCTTGAGAGTTTCTTCCAGGGGAAGGGTTTCTTCCTCTAAGGCGTGGCAGATGGCTTCGATCTGTTTCATGGATTCCGAAAAAGTCATCAAAGGATTCCTCTTTTCTCAATTGCAGAATTTAGTAGCTTGTGATAGAATTCGTCCGTTTCGTGTTCGATAGGAGGTGGGGAAATGGCGAAGGTATGTGAATGCTGCGGACGCGGCCCGGCAACTGGAAACAATGTAAGCCACTCGAATCGGCATACGCGGCGGAGATGGCTCATCAACCTGCAGAGCGTCAAGGTCGATGTAGGCTGTGGCGAAACCAGAAAAATGAGAATCTGCACCAAATGTCTTCGTTCCGGCAAAGTTAATCGGGCTGTGTAAAGCAGCCCGTTTTTTTATGTTTCCTCTCTCTTCCATTTCTAACCCCACCATGCATATACTCCCAGGATTCCCTGCTCCACCCGGGCGGCACACTCTTCTCCCTCGAGGAGGATCTCGTTGCTTATGGCATAGGGATACCGCTGGCGCAGCGTCACACTTTCAAGATCCCACTTGGTGCCTCTACTCGTAACTCCCCGACATTCTTCGGTTAAGGGAAAGAGAGAAAAGACTCCGGGGAGGCTTCCCGAAAATTCCAGTTTTAAAGATTCTTCGGAGCAGAGGAAAAAAAGCATTTCCCGGGAATCTCCAAAAGTAAAAAGAGGGAGTTTCTTCCGAATCAAAAATCCCACAGACGTAAAAAGAGCACTGTAGAGATGATCGAAACGGCCTCCCCATATACCGCTGACGATAAGGCTTCGCATGGGCCCTTTCAGGGAGGCCAGCAAGCTCAGGGCTACCTGAAAATCCGTTTCGTCCTTTTCCCGGGGCAAAAAGGTACAGGGGACACGGTTTTCCCGAAGCCACTCGAGAGTTTCGGAGTGCACACTATCGCCGTCTCCCACAAAAAAATCGGGAAGAAGATCGATGGTTTTGCAGATATCCGCTCCGGAATCCGCACAATAAATGGTTTTCTCTGAAGCGATCCGCTGAAGCCACTCCTCCGAGGGCGAACGGCCGCCGCAAAGAAGCAGGACATCCGGCCCGTTTAAAGAACGGAAACGGGGCAATTTTCCGGAAAAAGAAAAACAAGCTCTTCCCTGGGGAAAGACAAAGCTGTATGTCATATCCAAGGCCTATATTTCCGCCTGTTCCATCAACTCTTCGGCCTCCTCCTTGGAAAGAAGGATTTCTCTTGCCTTAGCCCCCTCCTGGGGCCCCACGATACCCAGATCTTCCATGTAATCCACCAAACGGGCTGCCCGGGTAAACCCGATGCGAAGCTGTCTCTGAAGCCTGCTCGCCGAAGCAATTCCCGTATCCATAACAAGCTCTATGGCTTCGGAAAGTAGGGGATCGTCCATGCGCATATCTCCGGAGCTTCCGGATTTTCCTCCGGAATTGCCGGTAATTTCCGCATATTCCGGTTCTCCGAAAAGATCTGAAAGATACTCGATATATCCCACGATATAGCTCTCGTCAATCCATCCCGATTGAATTCGCAAAGGCTTCGGGAGCCGGGAAGTAAGATGGAGACAATCTCCTCTGCCGAGAAGCCTTTCGGCGCCTCCCGTATCGAGCACCGTCCGGGAATCCGCCTGGGTAGGAAGCGAAAAAGCGACTCGGGCGGGGATATTGGCCTTGATAAGCCCGGTGATAACATTTACCGAGGGTCGCTGCGTAGCCAGAATAAGATGGATTCCCGTAGCCCGAGCCTTTTGGGCAAGGCGGCAGATCTGATCTTCTACCTCCTTGGGGCTGGTCATCATGAGATCCGCCAACTCGTCCACCACGATAACGATGCTGGGCAAACGCTCCTGGAGAGGTTTTCTCTTATTGTATCCCTTGAGATCCCGGGCCCGGACTGCCGCAAAGAGAGCATACCGCCGCTCCATTTCATTAATAGCCCAGGCAAAAGCCTCCACCGCCTTTTTGGGATCCACCACGGGCTTTGCCAGGAGATGAGGCATTTTTTCGTACAGCGTCATCTCCACTCGCTTGGGATCGATGAGGAGGAACCGAAGCTCCTCGGGGCGCCGCAAAAAGGAAAGCCCAATAAGACAATTGGAAATGAACACGCTCTTCCCCGCTCCGGTGGTGCCTGCTACCAAGAGGTGGGGCATTTCCTCCAGATGGGCCACAATTCCTCTTCCATCGATACTCACTCCCATGGGAAGAGGAAGAAGCGACCGAGTATTGAGAAATCCCGGATCTTCGATGAGAGAGCGGAGGGAAACCGTTTTCCTAGAAGAATTGGGGATTTCGATGCCAATATAGGGTTTTCCCGGTATGGGAGCCTCGATACGAAGAGAGGAGACCGCCAGGGAAACCGCCAGATCGTTGCTCAATCCCGCTACCTTGCTCACCTTGATACCCGGAGCGAGCTGAATACGGTATTGGATCACCGTGGGACCCGCCACGGTTTCCACCAAAGAGGCTTCGATACCAAAGGTGGAAAGGGTTTCCACGATCTTTTTCCCTTTTTCCAGCAGCTCTTCGGTTTCCACCTGGATATCTTCATCCTCATCCGGCCCCAGAAGCTCCAGGGGAGGAGGGAAACGCCCGGGCTCCACCTGCACGGGTAGCATAAACGCCTCTTCTTCAGCCTCCTCGGGATCTTCCCAGAACATTTCAAGATCGTCCGGCGGAGATTCCGGAGAAAAATCTTCCGAAGTTATATAAGGCTTTTCAGCACCTTCGGAAGGCTTCTGTTTTCGTATAGGAGGAGCCTCCGGAACCTGGGAGACCGATGTTTCCTCCTGTCCTCCGGAAAGGGAGTTTTCCGAAACCCTCTCTTCGGAGACAGCAGCTACCGGAGATTCCTGAAGCGGTTCTCCGGGAAGTTCTCTTTCCGGAGTTTCCTCCCCCGAGGGATCTCCGGATCTTCGGCGTATAATGCGCACTTCCTCCAAGGGTTCTCCGGAGGACGATACCGCTCCGGAAGATTCGGAAGAAGCATCAGCCGCATCCTGCTCCGAAGAAGAGTTTTTTTC
Organism: Synergistaceae bacterium; assembly: GCA_036769705.1. GTDB lineage: Bacteria > Synergistota > Synergistia > Synergistales > Aminiphilaceae > DAIPKP01. The sequence continues at coordinate 4,292 of DAIPKP010000033.1, read as the reverse complement.
AGGATTTTTTTTTGAGCGGAAGAAGAGTTTTCGCAATCCCTGAAAAAGGGCGGCTACAAATGCGTAGAGGCTGTGGAAACGATCGGAAAAGCTGAGCCCATAGCAGAGAAGAGAGAAAAGAATTCCTCCCATGGCGAGAAGAAAGGTCCCGAAAAGCCCTACCCCCCGGAGAAGCCCCAGGGTTATTTCCTGAGAAAATGTGCCTGGCCAGAAAGGAGGTTGCCAGGAGACCACATGGGAAAGCTCGGTAAGGCCGAAAAAAAGCTGGCATGAAAAGAAAAGGCTAGCGGTACCGAGAACCTGATAGCGAAAATTTTCCACATGCCATCCCCAAAGATTTGCCAGGCATTGATACGCCACATGGAAAAGGGGCAATACCATGGGGAAACCATAGGCACGATAAAGGAGACCATGGACCTTACGCCCCAAATTTCCTGAAAGATCCGGGAAAATACAGGAAAGAAGATAGATATCCATCAGCAGAATGCCGAGGACTACAATCTTGCGTAGCTTCCGGGAAGGCAGAAGCCACGAAAAATCCCGGGATTTCTTTTTTTCCGGAGGAGAGGTATTTCTTCGTTTTCTTCGGATTTGCGTGTTCTTTTCTTCCATGCTTCCATCCTTCTACACAAGAAATTCCGCAAAAAACGGAGTTTCCGAAAAATGTTCTTATTCTTCGGAGAAACAGTAAGTTTTTCACAGTTCAAACTTAAGTATAGCACAGCTTTTTCCCGGAATATCCGGATCTTCTCCCAGAATATGGCAAGAGGGGGAAAGCAAAAAATTTTTGGTGTTTTCAGGGAGAGGCCTTTTGTTTGGCTCTCAAGTGCTCCTGATAGGTTTTGGAAAATACATGGGATCCATCGCCCCGGGCCACGAAATAAAGATAATCGTGATCTTCGGGGTAGAGAGCTCCCATCCATGATCCTTTGGAGGGAATGCAGATAGGCCCCGGAGGAAGCCCCGGATAGCGGTACGTGTTGTAAGGAGAGTCGATGGCAAGGTCTTTGTTGAGAAGCTTCTTTTTTTCGATCCCCTTCAGGCTCCAGGCATATACAACCGTAGCGCAGGACTGGAGCGGCATCTTCCTGGAGATGCGGTTCAGAAAAACCCCCGCCACCGCGGCACGTTCATTCTCTCGAAAGGCTTCGCGTTCTACCACCGAAGCGAGAACGCCCCGGGAGAAACAATCTTGAGAAGAGAGTAAACGGCCCTCGAGGGCCGGGCCTATGTCACGCCACCACTGCCGGGACGCCTGCTGCACCACCTCGTCAGCGAAAAAAGGGCCTTCCGGAACACGATAAGTTTCGGGGAGAAGAAAGAGGATTCTCTCTTCAGCTTTTAGAGGCAGCAGAGGAAGAAGGGGCAAGGGATAATTCGCATCCCGAGAAAGAGCCTGAAAAAAGTCCCCCGAGGCGACCTGGGAAGGAGCTATCTCAAGAAGATTTTCAAAGGTCATGCCCGGAAGAATGCGAACTTCCGGAAGCAAGGTATTTCCATATTCCGCAAATTGCTTTGCCACGGCGTAAGCCATGCCCGGGCGGATTTGATATTCCCCCGGTTTGAGGTGCCGGTCCGCTTTCAAACGCACTAACCACCGCACGAGTTCCCGGGAAGACGATACGAGGCCTTCCTTTTCGGCCTGCTTCGCGATGGCAGAAGCTAGAAGTCCCCGCTGCACCACAAAAGTTTGAGGAGCCCCTTCCTGAGAGTGGGAAGCAAGCATTTCCCAAAGCCAAACCGGCTTGAGGATATAAAAAACGCCTCCGATAACGAGCAAACCCAGCATAAGCAGGAGAATGCAGGGGAAAAGGATCTTTTTCGGAATCATACCGTATTCCCCTCCCCGGCATCGTTCGAAGTTCTTTTTTCAGATGTCAGCCGGGCAAGAGCCTTTTTGGCGGCTTCGTTCTCCGCCTCTTTTCGGGAACTTCCCCATCCCTCCGCAAGAGGAGGAGAGGAGGGTTCCGAAAAGACCTTTACGTGAAATTTTGGACAGTGAGAGGGCCCTTGCTGGGCAAAAAGGGAATAGGTGGGAGACTCTCCCCTGAGAACCTGCAGACGCATCTGCAAGGCGGATTTGGCATCCACCTTCTCCTCGGGCTCCCTTTCCAGGAAATCCTCGTAAATTTTCCGAATCAACTCCTGGGCAGCCTCCATGCCTCCGTCAAGATGAAGAGCTCCTATGCAGGCTTCAAGAGCATCCGCGCAAAGAGAAGGGTTCTCCCGTCCTCCCTGCCGCTCGAGCCCTCTTCCCAGCCGTAAAAGCTGAGGAAGCCCGAAGTTTTTGGCCCTTTCCGCAAGAGAGCTCTCACAAACTATACGTGCTCTCTCCCGGGTAAGCTCTCCCTCATTCCATCCGGGATGTTTTTTAAAGAGGATTTCGCTGATCTTCAGCTCCAGAACTGCGTCTCCGAGAAACTCGAGCCGCTCGTTATCGAAGAACAGGCCGTTTTCATTGGCATAGGAGGCATGTGTAAGAGCTTCCTCCAAGAGTTCCGGAGAAGAAAAGGTGTGGCCGATTTCCTTTTGGAATCGGCCACATGCCCCATACCACCATACTTGATCCAAAGGCATTGCCTTGTAACTACTCCGTAAACCGCTGGATGGCAAGAACTCCGTTATGCCCGCCAAAACCAAAGTTGTTCAGGAGGATCCGGTTTATAGAACGTCCCCGGAGAGTCTCCTTCACCACCGGGATTCGGCACTCTTCATCCAGATTATCCAAATTTATGGTAGGATGCACCACACCCTCTTCAATAGCCTGAATCGCCGCAATGGCCTCAAGAGCTCCGGCCGCTCCCAGGGCATGTCCCACCATGGATTTGGTGGAATGCACCAGGAGATTGTCCGTATAGTCTCCGAAAAGATTACGGATCGCCATGGACTCCATCTTATCGTTCAGCTGCGTGGAGGTTCCATGAGCGTTGATGAGGTCCACCTGGGAAAGCTCCCATCCCGCCTGCTTCCGGGCAATGTCCATAGCCCGGGAGGCTCCGTCTCCCGTAGGATCCGGAGCGGTAATGTGATAGGCATCGCAGGTAGCTCCGTATCCCGTAAGTTCCGCATAAATAGGGGCTCCCCGCTTTTGAGCGTGAGAAAGCTCTTCCAAAATAAGCACTCCCGCTCCTTCTCCGAGGACAAAGCCATCCCGATCCCGATCAAAGGGACGAGAAGCTCTGGAAGGCTCGTCATTTCTTCCGGAAAGGGTTTTGTTGGCGGCAAAACCCGCTACCGCAATAGGGGTTATGGCAGCTTCCGCCCCTCCCGAAAGAACGAGGTCCACGTCTCCCCGCCGGATGGCATGAAAAGCCTCTCCCATGGTGTGGTTCGCGGTAGCACAAGCGGTGACCACACACATGTTCGGCCCCTTCGCACCATACCGCATGGCAAGATAAGCCGCAGACATGTTACTGATCATCATGGGAATAAAGAAAGGGCTTACTCTGGAAGGGCCTTTTTCGTGAAGAACACGATAATTTTCATGGGTGGTGGTTATACCGCCCTCGCCGCTTCCGTAATAAACGCCGAACTTGTAGGGATCCACCTTGGAAACATCTAATCCCGAATCCTCTATAGCCATTTCAGCTGCTCCTACCGCGAAATGGATAACCCGGTCGGACCTCCGTACCTCTTTCTTTGCCATGTATTTTTCCGGGTCATATCCGGAAACCTCTGCGGCAATACGCACTGAAAAGTTTTCCGTATCAAAAAGTGTGATGGGGTTTACGCCGTTTTTTCCCTCCGCAAGAGCCTTCCAGTAGTCGCTCTTGCCACATGCGATGGGGCTAACGACCCCCAATCCTGTAATTACGACTCTCCTCAAACTGGGCCACTCCTTCAAGGCCTTTTTTATACACCCAAAGGCCCCTTGATATGACGTTCCTCCCAAGAGAAAACCGAGGGGGGGAAAATCCCCCCAGCTCGAAAATTGTGTGCGCTACTCGTCGATTCCAAGCTTTCCCTTGATGTACTCCAGGGCTTCTCCCACATTGGTGAGCTTCTCCGCATCCTCATCGGGAATCTCGATATCGAATTCCTCTTCGATTCCCATGATAAGCTCCACGATATCCAGAGAATCCGCACCGAGATCCTCCACAAAAGAAGCGCTATTTGTAATCTTTTCCGCGTCCACATCAAGACGATCGATAACGATCTCCTGCAGACGAGATGTAACTTCATCCAAGTTCATTCCGTTCACCCCCTTTCTTGATTTCGTTTTTTATCTACATTACCATGCCACCGTCTACGTGAAGAACCTGGCCGGTAATATAACGCGCATCCTCGGAAGC
>DAIPKP010000032.1:0-24889 GCA_036769705.1 Synergistaceae bacterium | reverse complement strand
GAAGATCTTCGGGAAGCCCTGATTGCCTGGGCGGAGGAGGGTTCTTCCTGTGAAGAGCTTTCGGACGAGGAGATGGAGTTTCTCAGCGCTGCCGGAGAGGGAGAGGCGAGAAGGATGGACCCGTGATCTCTCCGGAACCCCTTCCGCATCTTCTTCTCATCGGCCAGTTTGCCCGGCTGAGCGGGCTTTCCTGCAGAATGCTCCGTTTTTATGCGGAGCAGCACATTCTCGTGCCCGCTTATACGGATCCCGAAACGGGATACCGACGTTATCTCAGCTCCCAGCTCGGAGAGGCTCGGTTCTTGCTGCGGCTTCGGAGGGCGGATTTTTCCGTGGAGGATATCCGGAGCATTCTGCAGGGGCTGGAGAATGAAAAACTGCAGTTTCTCGGAAAGGAGCAGCGTCAAGGACTGGGCCGAAAAATCCGGGCTTTGGAAGAGTGTCTTCGAGAGCTGGATTCCCTTGAAAAAGAGTGGGAAGCTCCTCGATACGGGCTTTTTCGGATGGAGCCGCTCCCGGTTTGCAGCGCTCCCTTCCGGGGAGAGCGGAAAACCCTTCGGGATCTGGCCCGGCGGACGGCGGAAAATCTCTTTTCCGCATTTCCCGAGGCCCTTCCGCAAATGCCCTTTCTTTGTGTCTACAGCATCGAGAAGGGGCCGAAAGAGGCCATTCTCCACGTTCCCGGAGAGGGAAACTGCCCCGATCTTTTGCCCGGGGGGCTTATGGCTACGGCACTTCATCGGGGCTCTTACGAAACACTTCCGGAAACCCTGAAGGGCCTTCTCGGCTGGGTGCGGCACCAGGGTCTCACTCCCCGGGGAACCGTGCGAGAACGCTATTTTCCCGGAGGAGATGATAGGATTTCCCCGCAGGAAGTGGAACTTTCCCTGCCCTTGATGGAAAGGGAATCCTGAAACAATCCGGGAAATATGGAAAAGGTTCCGTTCCCGCGGGAAGATCCCTTAAAAAACCAGGGACTTCCCGCTCTTTTCGTTTTGAAGGAATTTGGCGTAGAATATCTTCGGAGGTTTCGAATTTTTTGAAATATCCATGACAAGTCAACCTTTCCGTTGAAAGGAGAAGGGCCATGCGTTTTATGCGACCTTTTGCGGCGCTTTTGGCCATGGGGCTTCTCTTTGCCTGGATGGAATCTCTTTTCTTGGATTACGGCCTTCTCCGGAGCTTTGCCGTCCGAGACTACGAGGGAATAAATCCGGGAGCCCTTTTTCTTGCACTCCATGCCCTCTCCTATCTTGGAGCAGGATTGATCTCGTTGGGGAAATTTCCAAAAAGAAGTTCCCGGGGGTTTCCCGTGGTGGCGGCTTTTTTCATGCTTTCTTTTCCATGGGCCATGTCGGAGGAAATCATGGGTTTTTCCCGGGTTCCCGCCATTGCCGGGTTGGCCTTGGCCGCAGCGGGTTCCGCTTTTCTCTTCGGAGAGTGGGCGGTTTTTTTGAGCACCTTCGCTCCCCGGGACGTGGCGGTAATTTTCGGCCTCTCTCCTCTCGTGGCGGCCTTCTTTCTGCGCCTGGGGGTGGCCCTGGATTTGCGGCTTCTTCTGCTGGGAGCTCCCTTTCTCGGAGCGGTGCTGTTTCTGGTGATGGAGGAGGTGCGGGAGGAGCCGCTTCCTATGCCCCTTCCGCAGATCCCCTTTTGGCGACTCTCGCTTTTTCTCTTTTGCTTCTACGCCGCCAACGGGTTTCTGTTGAGCCTCCTGCCCGCTCTTTTTCCTCTGCCCCTTCCCCGGATGGATATGGCGAGCCATGGCATACGGGCCTTTGCCGCCCTGGGGGTAGCTTTCGCCTTTCATCATCATCCTCGGGACAATCTGTGCAATCTTTACCGGGGAGCCTTTCCCCTGGTTACGGGAGCTTTTTTACTGTTTGCCTTCTCTCCTTTCAAGAGCCTTTCCCGTCTTTTCCTCGAAGCGGGTTTAAGCCTTCTCGATCTCTATGCCTGGCTGCTGTTGCTCTGCTATGCCTCCCGGATGGAAACCCGGAGAGCCGCCCTGATACACTGGGGGCTTTTTCTCATGATTTCCGCAGGGACCCTGGGGCATGCCTGCCTTTTCCCGGAGGAGGGAGCTCTCTTCTCCCCGGGAGCGTTTTCTCCGGCGTCCTTGTCTCTCGTGGGGCTTTTCCTTCTTTTGATTATGCTGGCTCTCTGGGATGGCCGGGAGATTCCTCTCCGGAAGCAAGAAAAGGAGCTTCTTCCGAAACCGGAGAATCTCCCGGATCCCCAGATTCGGGAGGAAGAAGCGGAGAATCGGGAAGAGGAGGCACGGCTCCGCATGGAATTCGTGCAATGGAGCCTTACCCGGCAGGAGACGGAGATAGCCCTTCTTCTTCTCAAGGGGCTCAAGGACATGAATATCTGCTCCCTTCTCTATATTTCCCGGAACACCCTCAAATATCATTTGCGCAACATCTACCGCAAAACCGGCGTAAGCAACCGCCGGGAACTGAAAAAACTTTTCGAATAGCCTTTACCGGAGGGGATCTCTTTTTCCAAGGTTTTACTGTGCGGGGTGAGAACGCTCACCCTTGAAAGGGGTGGGAAAAACCACCCCTTTTTGCCGTGCCGGGGTAGGAGATTTTTCCTCTTGTTGCGGATAGGGTGAGGGAGAAATCGGAAAGAAAATTTTTGGAAAGGGAGGTGAAGAAAAGTTTTTGCGGCATCCTCGTGGCGTTTCTTTATCGAAAAAATTCAAGGAGGTAGATTTTTTATGATCCGCAGAAAAAAAGGCCTTTTCACGATTTCCCTGGTTCTTCTCGGGCTCTTCGTTTTTTCCTTTTCCGCCTTTGCGGGGGATCCGAAATACTCCAAGAGTTCCACCTTCGGCCCCAAGATTACCGATGGCATTACCGAGGAATTTCTTGCCATGATCCGGGAGGATCCGGACATCGCCAAGGGAAAGCCCCTCCGGCTGAGCGGCGCTATTACGGTGGAAGATTTGAGCAAGCTTGCACCTCTCGCGGATATCCTCGGGGGAATGGAAATCTCTTCGGCGAAAGATCTGACGGATCTTTCCCCCCTGGCATCTCTTTCCGGGCTTACCTTTCTCAAGCTGGATGGGCTCAAGGGGGTTACCACCCTGGCTCCCCTGGGAGCTCTTACCGCCATGAAGAAGCTCGAAATAAAGCAGGTGGAGTACCCGGATCTGGAGTTCCTGGCTCCCATGACTCAGCTCGAAGAGCTGTCGTTCTTTATGCAGCCCAAGGCGGTGGAAGATCTCTCCCCCCTCGGCGGCAAGACTGCCCTCAAGGTTCTTCGGCTTTACGGATCTTCGGTGACGGACATTTCGGTGCTGGCGGAACTGACCGGGCTGGAAGAGCTCAGCCTCTACATGGTGAAGACCGGAGATCTTTCCCCTCTTGAGGGATTGACGAAGCTTAAAATCCTCAGCCTGTACGGCGTTGCCGCTACTGATATGAGCCCCGTGGGAAACCTCGCGGAGTTGAAGGATCTCTGGATTTACGCCACCAAGTTCGAGGATTACTCTCCCCTGGAGAAACTCACCAAGATGGAGTCTCTCCGGGGAGGGCTCTCCAAACTGGATAGCCTGGAATATGTGGTGCATATGCCGAACCTCAAGGTGCTGAAACTGCTTCGGGAGGATATTACCGACGTCTCTCCCCTGGCCCAGTGCCCCAAGCTTCAGGAGATCGTTCTCGAAGGCATCACGGGCCCCGTGGATCTCGCTACTTTCGCGAGCCTGGAGAAACTGGAAATCCTGAATCTCGATAGCACTACCGTGAAAAACCCCGAAGCCATCACCGCCCTGCCGAAGCTCCGTACCCTGAACCTTCAGAAAACCCAGGGCATTCCGGACTTCTCCATGTTCAAGGATCTTCCCAAACTCCAGTACATCTATGCCAGAGTGGATCAGTTCCCCCAAGAGCAGATCGAGCCTTACGGCAAAAAGGCGATTATTCAGAAATAGTATGGCAAGGCAGCGGAGCCTTTCCGGCAGAAGTTTCGGGGGCTCCGCAACGATTTTCCTTGACCAGGGGGGGAGGGATTGAGATGCGAGGTGATCCCGGGGAGTCCAAATCCGAGGGGCCTGCCTCCAAAGGTTCCAGAAAAAGAGCAATTTCCCGGAAAGAGCTGCGGATACGTCTCCGGCTCGAGCCCTTCGGGCTCACGAAAAAGGAGACGGAAATCGTTCTTCTCATGCTGGAGGGAACATCCCGGAAGGCCCTTTTGGCTTCCTGCTCCATCACCAACAATACCCTCAAATCTCACGTGCGCCAAATTTATCGCAAACTTGGGATTTCCCGCAGAGAGGATCTCGCAGGGCGGATAAAGCTATAGCAAGTCTCAGTAAATCATAGTGAAGAAGGTGACGTGATGAACGTAAAAAAATGGATTTTCTTTGTGGCGTGGGGGGCGATTCTTTTTACGGGAGTGCCTCTGGAGGCGGGAACTTTCCAGGCCCTTCCTCCCCGGTCGGATACCGCCATATACGGGGTGGTTCATCTGGAGAAGGCGGGGGAGATCTGCCGGCGCATAGGAAATTCCCTGTTTTTGCAGAGCCTTTCCGGGTTTTTGGATAATCCTGCCCTTGCGTGGCTGGAAAAAATGCCGGTACAGTCCCTTTCCCTCTCTTTCGGGCGGGACGAGAAAGGCTTTGCGCTTCAGGGCGCCCTTTCCTTCCGGGAGGATAAGAAAGCGCTCCTGGAAAAACTCGCCCGGGGTGAAGGAGAGGAGGGGGATTTGGATTATCTGCTGGATTTCCCTCTTTCCCCGGATTATTTTCTCGTCCCCTTCGACGAGACGACCTACGGCGTGATTCACCAGGGAATGGCCCTGGTGCTTCTTTCGGTGGAAAAGGATCTGCTTCTGGTGGGCTTTTCTCCCGAGGATCTGATTTCCTGCAGAGAAGCCCTGGAGGACCCTGCTAAGCGCATATCCCTTTCCCGGCTCCTGGAGGAGGAGACTTTTTTCCGTTTCCACGATGACGGCTCTCTCGGAGAAGCTCTCCGGGAGGGTTCCGCAGGACTTTTCGGAGAACCGACGCAGGCCTTGACCTTCGAGCTGGGGCTTTCTTTTTCGGAGAAGGGCTGGAATCTTTCGGGACGGAGCAATGTTGCCCAGGCCTATCCTCTTCCGGAAGGAGAAAAGAGATGGTCTCCCATGGCTCCGGAGGAGAAAGTTCTTCTCGGAGGAGGTTCTCCTCTGCTGGTGGCCATGGGAAAAATTCCCCTGGATGCAGGGGCTTTGAAGGCTCTTCGGGAGGCCGCCGCAGGAGGAGATGAAAATGCGGCCTCCGCAGCGGGGATTCTAGAAGAACTTGCTGCCATGGGAGTGGACGATGAAACACTTCTGGGAGTTCTGCAGACCCTGGGACTTGTAATCGGAGGCAAGAGCCGGGCTATGGGGATTCCTGTTCCCGGAGCGCATCTCTATCTTTCCGGGGAGGAGGGGGCTTTTGAAAAGCTTGTTCCCCTGGTACAGGGAATCGTCCAGGAGAGCGGGCTTTCTTTCGATTCTCCCGAAATGCCTTCGTGGAATCCGCTTTTCTCTCTTTCCGATCCCTGGGATGTTACGGTGGGATTCCGTAAGGGATTTCTTCTCCTGGGCTCTCTTTCCGTAGAATCTCTCGGGGAAGCTCCCGAAAAAAATCTTTCCCTGGAGGCTCTTCTGGGGAGGGAGGATCTTACGGGGCTTCTGCACCTCGACGGAAAGGAGCTGCGAAAAACCCTGGAGCTTCTACTCGATCCCCAGGGACCCTGGGTGCCCCTGATTCGGGAAAGTGGTTTTGCGGAGATGGTTCCTCTCGTTCTTCAGGGCCTGCAGGCTTCTGCGGAAATGCGCTACCTGGAACTTGCCCTTGCGGGGCTGGATCGTCTGGAGATAACCCTGGCTACCGTGGAGCCCGATCCGGAGGAGATGGCCCGTCATGAGGAGCTGACCGCTCGATGGGCGGAGCTGGCCTTTTCCGCTTCCCCGGAGGAGGAGGCGCCCTGACCTGGAATAACGCGGGAGGTTTTAGGCTCTGATAGAATCGTTTTGCGGCGGCGGTATTCCGGGAAAGAATGCCGCCGTTCTCATGTTTTTCGAAGATCCGGGGGCGGAAAGTTTTTGCCGCGGAGGACGACATGCTTTCATTCCGCTTGATGGGATATTCCAGAAGTGCTACGGTATGCGTATGGTCGTAGAAATTTGTGAATATCTTGAAAAAACGCCTGCAGAAGGGGTGGTGCCCGTAGATGATTCGGGAGGATCTGGGAGTGCCTAAAAACGTTTTCTTTTCAATTTTGTGCTTTTTTTTCTTCGGATTCCTCCTTGTGTGCACCCCTCTTCCGGGGAGTGCGAAGGGGGCCTACACCTTCGCCACCTATCCCACCAACGATCCCGCTCGGGTATATGCGGCTTTTCGGGTTCTGGGAGAGTTCGTGGCCGAGGAAACGGGATGGGATGTGCGGGTGGTGGTTACCCGGAATTACGAGGAGATGCAGCGGCGCCTTCTGGACGGCTCCGTGGATTTTGCCATCGTCAGCCCCTCCGCCTACGTCCGTTTCTCTTCCCGTTTCTCCTACGTGGCCACCTATGCGGAGTGGAACGAAAAAAAGGGAGCTCTTACCCCCTATTACCGTTCGGTGATCATCTCCCTGAAAGAGAGCCCCGTGATGGAACTCCGGGATCTGAAGGGGAAAAATTTCGGTTTTACCGATCGCGAATCCACCTCGGGACATCGTATTCCCCGGCTTATGCTGCATGCCGCGGATATGGAGCCCGAGAGTTTTTTCGGCAATTTTTTCTATCTCGGAAGACATGATGCGGTCATCCAAGCGCTTCTGGCGGGTTCCATCGAGGGAGGTGCGGTTTCGGACGGCACGTTGGAAAATGCAATTTCCCGATACGGAGATCGTTTCCGCGTTCTCGCGGTTTCCGATCCCATTCCGCTGGATGCGGTGGTGGCTTCCCCCTCGGTTTCCGAAGAACACCGGGAACTCCTGTGTCGCACATTGCTCTCGATTTCTCCCGATTCTCCTTCCATGCGTGCTCTTCAGGAACATCTGGGATGGCCCGCGGCGGGTTTTGTGGAGCTCGAAGACGCTTTTTACAATTCCCTTCGCGCCGCCTTCGATCTTCCGCTGCCAGAGAGTGGAGAAGGAGAATGAAGCTCTACTGGAAAATCATTCTCCTGGCTCTTCTCCCCCTCTCCCTCGCCCTGGGGCTGGGTTTTTTCAGGCTCGAGGCCATTCTTCGATTCCAGCGGGCAAACCAGGAAAAGGCGGAACATTTGAAAACGGCTCTTCTCTCCTCCCGTTTCGAGAGTTTTCGCCAGGAGAGGCAGAAATATGCCTCCATTCTCGGAGGAGCCAACGATGCCGCCCGGGCGGCGGAGGCAAAGGATACGGGCTTTCTTCTTCGATGGGGGAAGCTTTTTCTCGATCCTCTTCACCCCTCCAGAATCTTTTTCACCGACATGAACGGTACGGTGCTCGCCCGGGCCCACGACGCCCATCGTTTCGGGGATAGTTTGAAGGGGTCTCCCGCCCTTGCGTCGGCTCTCCGAGGAGAGAGGGTGGAGGGCATTTTCAATGTGGAGGGAGAGATGCTTTCTCTCTCCGCGCTTCCGGTAAAGCTGTACGGAGAAATCCCCACGGGAGTCGTCTTGGTGGGCACGGAGCTGACCTCGGAGTATCTTGCCCGGCTTCTGGAGGGGACCGGCCTGGGAATGGAGCTGAAGATGGAGGGTTTTCCCCTTCTCGCTGCAGGAGATCGGGAGGGGAGAAGGATCGATTTCCCCCCCTCCTCTTCGAAAGATTCCTTTCCGGGAAGCCTGAAAACCGAAAAGGCCACCCTCTTTATACCCGAGGATCCTCTTACGTCCAATTTGCTTCTTTTTCAGCGGAATTTGGGGCTGGCCATGTTTCTGCTCTTCACGCTGCTCATTTCAGGATTTTTCCTTCTTCTACGCCGGTATCTCCGGCCTTTTTCCCTTCTCGTGGAGGACGTTACTCTCCTCTCCGGGAACCAGGAGGATTTTTCCCGGCTGCGGATAAAACTCGTCCGGGATTATCGGTATGTGAACCACGAGGTAGCGGTGATTGCCCAAGCTCTTTCCAAACTTATGGAACGCGTTCAGGAGACCATTCTTCTTCTCGAATGGACTTCCCGTACGGATCCTCTTACGCACATCAGCAATCGGCTTCATCTCGACAGCCTTCTGACAGGCGAAATGGCTCGGGTTCGCCGCGAAAAGAAACCCTTGTCGGTGCTTATCTTCGATTTAGATCATTTCAAAGAGGTAAACGATGATTTCGGGCATCAGGCGGGGGATGAGGTGCTCCGGCGTACTGCGGAAATTCTTAAGATCTTCGTTCCCCGGGGCTACGTTGGCCGTTGGGGAGGAGAGGAGTTTCTCGCCATTCTTCCGGAGGTTTCCGCTCCCGAAGCCCTGGAGTTCGGAGAGCGGGCCCGGAAGGCCATGGAGCGAGAGCCTCTTCCCATTTCCCGGGTGGTTACCATCAGCGCGGGAGTGGCGGAAATGAGCGGTGAAGATTCTCCGGATTCCCTGGTGGCGCGAGCGGATAAGGCGTTGTACGAAGCCAAGAGCACCGGGCGGAATCGAGTGGTTTTCGGAGAGGCGTAAAGAGCTTTCGTTGGGGAAACCGAATTGTTTGATGCCCCAGACTTTGAATAAAGCCCTACCATTAGTGAAAAAAGATCGCTGAAGAATAGAATACCCTTAAATTCGAGCTTGACAATACGAAAAACCTCTCTATAATAACCTGCAACCAAACAAATTGATCTTTTCCCCGGAAGAATTGCGAAAAGTATTTCTCGGAGGAAAAGCGTATCGGCCATGAATCAGGGTGCTCACATCCGAAATTTTCGACAGAGAGGAACCTTCACCGGCTGCAAGAGGTTCTCGGAAAGGGATCTGGAGCTTAAAACCTGAGGAGCCCGCGGAGAAAGGCGGTTCGTACCGTTGGAGTATTCGCGCGGAGAGCCCCCGTTATCGGGCTTGTAAGAGGGGTTTTTCCGGCTTTGCCGGGAAAATCCAATGTGGGTGGTACCGCGGACTACGCCAGTTCGTCCCAGTGAGGACGAGCTGGCGTTTTTTTATGGGCTTTTCGGAGGAGAAGCCCGAAAGAAAAAGGAGGAGATTGTAATGGCGAATGTAACGTGTGTGGTTTGTGAAGGAACAATTTCCGTGGCTTCCGACGTGATGGAGGGGGAGCTGCTTCTCTGCCCCGATTGCGGAACGGAACTCGAAGTGGTGGGGCTCTCTCCCCTTCGGGTGCAGGAGGCTCCTGAAGTGCAGGAGGACTGGGGAGAATAGCCGTGGCTTTGCGTATGCTCTATACCAGGCTTCGGGTGGAAGAAAAGCTTCTCGCCCAGGCGGCGGAACGATTGGGGATTTCTCTTTCTATGCATCATCTCGGAGAGGATTTCTGGGGAGGCGGAGAGGGAGAAGAATCCTTCGCTCCCGGAGATCTGCTGCTTCTGCGCTGCATCTCTCACGGAGAGAACGAGCTTTTGGCGTCTCATTTCGCTTCCCGTGGATGGAGTACCGTGAATTCCCGAGAGGTTATGGCTTGCTGCGGTTCCAAGGGAGAGACCTCCATACTCCTGGAATCCGCAGGAATTCCTCAGCCCGCCTTCCGGTTCGCTTTCTCCGCTGAAGGAGCTCTCAAGGCCGCGCAGGATCTCGGCTATCCCGTGGTGTTCAAACCTCTGGGCGGAAGCTGGGGGCGTCTTTTGGCGAAGGCGGATACTCCGGAGGTGGCGGAGGCGGTGATCGAGCACAAGATGCAGCTCGGAGGACAGCATCGAAGTCTCTATATCCAGGAATACGTGGAGAAGGAGGGCTTCGACGTGCGAGCCTTTATCATCGGCGGTGAACCCCGCTGCGCCATCCGGCGTTACAGCGAACACTGGATTACCAATACCGCCCGGGGAGGGCGTGCGGAAAGACAGCCTCTCGAGGAGGAGCTGGAAAATCTTCTGCATCGGGTCTATGACGTTTTGGGAGGAGATTTTCTCGCGGTGGATTGTTTTGCTACCTCTTCGGGTTGGATGGTGAACGAAATCAACGACGGCGGAGAATTCCGAAACTCCATCGACATCACCGGAGTGGACATCCCCGGGGAACTGTTGGAGCATTGTCACGCTCTGGCGGAGGGGTTCCCCGCAAAATGCCGGAAGCATATAAAACCCGGGGAGGCCATAAAGCGGGCTTCCCGTAAAGCTGCTGCATGCCGGGCCGAAGAGGAGATGTGTACCCTGCCTTAGTAAGGAGGAACGACTTTTCTCGAAACGTATCTTTCGGCCCGCTTCCGCAGAAGGAAGGCGGGTTTTTTTGTACCTTCAAGCTGTCATCGTAAAAAATGAGGAAAGGATGAAATTTATGCAGCATGTCGTGATTTGGGGAGGAGCAGGAATGACGGGGGGCGAGCTGCTTCGCATCGCCGCAACGCATCCCGCCATGAAGATCGCCGGAGTGGTCTCCCGGAGTCATGCGGGGCGTCCTCTGTGGCATCTTCATCCTCCTTTGCGATCTTTCTACGGAGATCGTCGCTTTCTCTCTCCCGAGGAGGCCCGGAATACCGAGACGGACCTGGTTTTTCTCGCCCTTCCTCACGGAGCTTCCCTGGAAATGCTGCCTTTTTACGTGGGGAAAAACATTCCCCTGTTGGACCTTTCCGCGGATCTCCGGCTTCGCTCTTCCGAAGAGTATGCCCGGTGGTACGAAAGAGAACATCCCTTTCCGGAGCTACTGGAAACAGCGGTATACGGCCTTCCGGAGCTCCACCGGAAAGAGATCGCCCGGAGCTCCCTGGTTTCCGGTGTGGGATGCAACGCTACCGCCGGCGTTTTGGGGCTCTATCCCCTCGCCCGGGAAGACCTTGTGGAGGAAGTGGATATGGAGATGCGGGTGGGATCCAGCGAAGGCGGAGCCTCTCCCTCCCGGGGAAGCCATCATCCCTATCGGCGGGGAGTGCTGCGGGTAGTCTCCTTCTTCGAGCATCGGCACCTGGGGGAAATTCTGCAGGAGACGGGGCTGGAGCCGGCCCGAACCCGGATGACTCTTACCGCTGCGGAGATGGTACGGGGGGTCCAGATGTTCGCCCGGGTGCGGCTTGTTCGAAAAATGAAGGAGTCCGAAATCTGGAAAATCTTCCGCTCCTGTTGGAGAGACGAGCCCTTTATCGATTTCTGCCCCTCCCGACCGGGACATCTCCGTTTTCCGGATCCCCGAATGGTCTTGGGAAGCAACCGGGTGCAGATCGGCTTCGCCCTGGCGGAAGACGGAAGAACGCTTCTGGTGGGAAGCGCCCTGGACAACCTCATGAAAGGAGCAGCGGGAACCGCGGTACAGGCGGCGAATGTGATGTTCGGTTTGCCCGAAACTTCGGGGTTGGAAATGATGTCGGTTTATCCGGCGTAAGGCATAGATGAAGGAGGTCTGGTTATGAGAGGAGTCGTGAAGATCGGAGGCGCTCCGGGGAACCGTATCGCCCCTCTGATGGAGGAGATCGCCGAGCGGGTGAGCCTGGGAGAAGAATGGGTAGTGGTGCACGGAGCCAGCGGCCGGATGAACCTGCTTTGCGAGGAGGCGGGGATTTCCCCCCGGCACGTGACGAGTCCCGGAGGATACCGGAGCCGTTTCGTGGGGCTTCGGGAGCGGGCCCTTTTCGAAGCCGCCTCGGCCCGGAACTCCGTGGAAGTGCTGCAATTACTGGCAGAACAGGGAGGACGGGGATGTCCCGTCTTTCCATCGGCGAACCGTTCGGCCCAGGCGGCCCGCAAGGATTCCCTGCGGGTGCTGGAAGAGGGGCGTCTCCGCGTGCTTCGGGGGAACTACAGCGGCCGCATCTCCCGGGTGCATACCGATGAGATGGAGGATATTTTGGGATGCGGGGGCATTCCTCTTCTGCCGCCCCTCGGGTACGACGAAGAGAGCCGCCTCTGCCTCAACGTGGACGGAGATCGCCTCGCGGCGGCGGCGGCGGGAGCTTTGGGAGCCTCGGTGCTGATCATCGCCAGCAACGTGCCGGGGCTCCTGGAAGATCCTTCCCGGGAGGAGAGTCTTCTTTCCCGGGGAAGTCTCGAAGATTGGGAGCTCCTGGAAAATTGCGCCAGGGGAAACATGAAGCGCAAGCTTCTGGCCTGCCGGGAGGCTCTGGAAGCGGGGGTGCCCAGGGTGATTCTCTGCGACAGCCGGAGAGAAAATCCCCTGAGATCTGCTTTTGAGGGAGGAGGGACCCATCTATGGAGCCGGCGCTCTATGGCACTCGCGGGATAGAAGTTGTCCGGGGAGAGGGGGAATTTCTCTGGGATAGCGAGGGACGGCGGTATCTGGATTTCCTCGCGGGGCACGGAGCGGCTCTCTTCGGGCATGCCCATCCCCGGCTGACGGAAGCTCTGAAAAGATCTTCCGAAACCTTCTGGACCATCGGAGGAAGCCTTCAGGCTCCCAGTCGGAGAATCTTACTGGAAAAGCTGGAAGAAGAATTTCCGGGGTACGCCTGTTTCCTCTGTAACAGCGGAGCCGAAGCAGTAGAGGGAGCGCTCAAGCTGGTTTTGGCCCTTCGCCCCGGGAGGCCCCGGCTTCTCGCCCTCCGCCGAAGCTTTCACGGCCGTACCCTGGGAGCTCTGGGACTTACCTTCAATCCCCGGTACCGCCGGCCCTGGCAATCCGCGCTTCTCGAGGTGGAGCATTTGGAGCCGGAGGAGCTTCTGAACTCCCTGGAGAAAGACGTGGCGGGGGTCTTCGTGGAGCTTCTTCAGGGCGAAGGAGGGCTGGATGCTCTCGATCCGGAGTTCTGCGGCGAACTTCGCCGGAGATGTACGGAAACCGGAACCCTTCTCGGGGTGGACGAAATCCAGACGGGCTGGGGACGTTGCGGCGCGCTCTCCCTTGCCCGGGCATGGAAAGCGGATCCGGATATTCTCTGTTTTGCCAAGGGAATCGCCGGAGGGCTTCCCGCAGGCCTTACTCTCTGGAAGAAGAATCTCGGAGGTTTTCCTCCCCGGGGGCACGGTTCCACCTACGGCGGCAATCCTCTGATTTCTTCCGTGGCTCTGGAAGTGTTGGCTTTGCTGGAAGAGGAACTCCTGGAGCAAATACCGGAAAAGGAGGCCCGTTTTCGGAAGGCCCTGGAAGGCGTTGCCTCTCCCCTGGTTCGGAGGCTTCGGGGAAAGGGGCTTCTTCAGGGAGTGGAGCTTACGATTCCTGCGGGGCCCGTGGTGAAGGAGCTTCAGGAAGAGGGAGTGCTCTCTCTCGTATCGGGTACCCAGGTGGTGCGTTTCCTTCCGCCCCTGGTGACCAGGGAAGAATCTTTCGACATGGCCGCGGAGGCTCTCGAAAAAGTTCTTTCCAGACAGAGAGGAGCCTGAGAGCATGCTTGAAAAAACTCTTTTTTCCCGGGCCGGGGAGATCCCTGGAGCGGTGCAGCGTCTGGCAGCTCTTGGAGAAGCCGGAGAGAGGGAGCGACAAAAAGCGGAGGCTCTCCTCACGGCTTCCGTGGGAATTTCCAGTGAAACCTTGCGGGAAGAAGCGTTTGCCCGATTTTTCGAAGAACATCTGCCTCTCTTCGGATGGGAACGGATCTGGCGGGACGAGGCGGGCAACTGCATCGCCTCTCGGGGAAAGGGAAGTAAAGAATTGCTTCTCCTGGGACATATGGACACGGTTCCCGGAGGCCCATCTCCCCGGGTGAAGGGAAATCTTCTTTTCGGCCGGGGAAGCGTGGATGCCAAGGGATCTCTCTGTGCCTTCGCCGTAGCGGGGGGCAAGGCACCTCTTTCCGAGGAATGGCGTATTACTCTTGTGGGAGTGGTGGGAGAGGAAGTGGATTCCCGGGGAATGCGACATTTTATGAGGTGCCGCGAAAAGGAGGCCCCTCCTGCAGGATGTCTCGTGGGAGAACCTTCGGGCATCTCGGGAATTACTCTGGGCTACCGGGGACGTTGCCTTGTAAGACTGCGGGACGAAGACGGAGGAGCCCATCGAAGCGGGGACAGCGGTCCCCAGACCCGGGTTCTCCGGGGGGCGGCGGCGATTCTTGCCTGGGTGGAGGAGCGGGATTCTCCGGAGGAGCCGGTGATCCGACGTCCCTCGGGATCGGTGCTCTCCATGAAAGGGATTGAAGCGGGGTGTCGCTCCGGAGAAATACTTCTGGATATCCGGCTTCCCCTGGGAGCGGATTCCCGGGAGTGGGGATCCGCCATGCTTGCTATCGGAAAGACTTGGGGCGTTTCCGGGGAAGTTGCGGAGACGTTGAACGCCTTCATGACATCCCGGAGCGACCCCCTGGTGCGGGCTTTCCGGGTGGCTCTGCGCCGGGAGGGGTATGAACCGAAACTTCTCGCCAAGGGAGGTACTGCGGATTTAAACCATGCCGCGGCCTGGAATTGTCCTCTGGCGGCCTACGGTCCCGGAGACAGCCGGCTGGATCACACGGCGGAGGAGCACATCTCTTTGGAGGAGTATTGTGGAAGTATCACGGTTTTAGAAAAGAGCCTTTTCCGGTTTATGGAATCCTGAAATGAAGATGTATAAAAAGACGGCGGTTCCTTTTTGGGGAACCGCCGCTCGGGAAAACCGAAAATTCCGTGCTTTCGTTGAAAACGAAAACTTTTAGAAGTACTTGCTTACGATTTCCTGGTAGGTGCCGTCTTCTTTCAGCTCGTCCAGAGCCTTCTGCATGGCTTCGAGAAGAGCCGGGTCCGTATCCTTGTGGAAAGCGTAATAAAGGGTGGTCTCGCTCATGGTCCATACGGATTCGTAGTCTTCGGGGTTGAATCCCGCCTCGGCGAGCTGGATCTTTGCGGCCTGTTCCCCGTAAATCCAGATGTCGATGCGCCCGGCGTTGAGTTTTTTGATGTTGGGTTCGTTGTTGGGAGCCCGGTCGATGTTTTTGATGCCAAAGGACTGGGCCAGCTGGTCTCCCGTATCGTCCCGGATAACTCCGGCCTGCAGATTTACGAGGTCCTCCGCAGAGTTTACCTGGAAATCTCTCTTCTTGAGAGCGATGGCGTTAAAGGTGTTCGTGTAGATGGGGCCTACCCACTTGAAAAGGTTTTCCCGTTCCTCCGTGCGGTTCGTGGAGAAAAGACAGACCTTCGGTTTGGTCTGCACGTCCTTGTACCCCCGGGCCCAGGGAACTACCTGGATATCCTTGATGGTGGTGGAAGCTCCCATTTTCTCGAATACCGCTCCGAGAAGTTCCACCGCCAACCCCGTAGGCGTTCCGTCTTCCGCGGTCATGTTATACGGCGGGTACTCTTCGGTGAGATATGTGAGATCATCTACCGTGGCGGCCCAGGCTCCCGCGGAGACAAAACAAAAAACCACAACCAGCAACACTTTGAGCAACTTCATTCTACATTCCCTCCCTGTTTCAACTTTTGTCGCAATCCCTGAAAAACCTCTACCACGCACACACACGACACGGCGACAGATATATCGGATTCCACCGCCACCTACCCACCAATCATAGCAAATTCAACAGAAGAGTCAATCTTCGAAATTTTGTTATTTTCGGATGTCAAAAACGTTAATCGCATAAAAACATGTGGTATTTATGGAGGTTCTCAGAATTTTTTCCAACTTTGGCAATTTGCCTTAGAAAAAATTCTTTCAAAAAATGAAAAAGCGCGGAACCTCTTTTGAAAAATTCCGCGCTGTGCAGGTTCTATATAGGGAGAAATTCGAATTTCGGAATCTCAATCTAGAAATACTTGTTCACCAAATTCTGATAGGTTCCATCTTCCCTTAGCTCGTCCAGAGCCTTCTGCATGGCTTCGAGAAGAGTCGGGTCCGTATCCTTATGGAAAGCGTAATAAAGAGAGCTTTCGTTCAGGACCCACACGGATTCGTAGTCTTCGGGGTTGAATCCCGCCTCGGCGAGCTGGATTTTTGCGGCCCGTTCTCCGTAAATCCAGATGTCGATGCGCCCGGCGTTCAGTTTTTTGATGTTCTGTTCGTTGTCGGGAGTCCGTTCGATATTCTTGATACCGAAAGACTGAGCCAGAGGATCTCCCACATCGTCCCGGATAACTCCGGCCCGCAGATTTATGAGATCCTCCGGGGAGTTTACCTGGAAATCTCTTTTCTTGAGAGCCATGGCGTCGAAGGTGCTCGTGTAGATGGGGCCTACCCACTTAAAGAGGTTTTCCCGTTCCTCCGTTCGGGTAGTGGAGAAAAGGCATGTGTTGGGTTTCTTTTGAGCGTCGTTATATCCCCGAGCCCAGGGAACTACCTGGATATCCTTGATGGTGGTGGAAGCTCCCAATTTCTCGAATACCGCTCCGAGAAGATCCACCGCAAATCCCGTAGGCGTTCCGTCTTCCGCGGTCATGTTATACGGCGGGTACTCTTCGGTGAGATATGTGAGATCATCTACCGTGGCGGCCCAGGCTCCCGCGGAGACAAAACAAAAAACCACAACCAGCAACACTTTGAGCAACTTCATTCTACATTCCCTCCCTGTTTCAACTTTTGTCGCAATCCCTGAAAAACCTCTACCACGCACACACACGACACGGCGACAGATATATCGGATTCCACCGCCACCTACCCACCAATCATAGCAAATTCAACAGAAGAGTCAATCTTCGAAATTTTGTTATTTTCGGATGTCAAAAACGTTAATCGCATAAAAACATGTGGTATTTATGGAGCTTCTCAGAATTTTTGTCCCAGCCGGGCCAGGGCTTTTTGAGCTCCTTCGTGTCCTTTGGCAGCGGCTTTGCGGTACCAGGAAAGGGCGGTATTCATGTTGGGGGAAACCCCGGTACCCTCTTCGTAAACTTCTCCGAGATTGAACATGCCGTATTCGCTTCCGTGATCCGCAGCCTTTCCATACCAATAAAGGGCCTTTTGATAATCCCGGGGAACCCCTCTTCCCGCTTCGTAGAGACAGCCGAGATTGTTTTCCGCCGAAGCGTGTCCCTGATTGGCGGCCTTTTGGTACCAGGCGGCGGCTTCGGCGTAACTCTGGGGAACCCCCCGGCCCTTTTCGTACATCCATCCCAGGCTGAATTCTCCCCGGGCATATCGTTGTTCCGCCGCCTTGCGGTACCAGTACACCGCCTGATCGTAGCTCTGGGGAACCCCCTGCCCCATTTCGTACATATAGGCGAGATTGCACTGCCCCCGGGGGCTGCCCTGTTCCGCCGCCTTGCGATACCAGTAGACCGCCTGGTCGTAGCTCCGGGAAACTCCCCGACCTTTTTCGTACATATAGCCGAGATTGCATTGCCCCACGGAGGAGCCCGAATGCGCTCCCCGGGTGTACCACTCTATGGCGTTTTTCAGGCTCTGAGGCACTCCGTATCCTTTTTCGTAGAGAAAACCGAGATCCGTCTGGGCATCGCCGTATCCCAAATCCGCTGCCTTGCGGTACCAGGCGGCGGCTTGGGCGTAATCCCGGGTTTCCCCGTTACGGCCGTAATGGAAATCTTTGCCTTTTTCGTGCATTTCCCGGGGCGACATGGAGGAATTTTTCGGCTGGGGTCCCTTCAGGAATGTGGGTGGTTTCGTGGCGGGGGGGCTTGTGGGAATTGGAGTTTTTGGAGTATTCCCCTTTTGCTGCTGCAAGGCGAGATAATCTTGCTTGTAGGAGGCGAATTTGGCGGGGTCGATGCCGTGGAGTATCCCTCGGGCATAGCGGCTTCCCCGGGCGGCGGCATCCTTGAGAAGAGAGAAGGCCTTTCCGGAATTTGCAGCAATTCCCCATCCATGGTAGTAGCATTCTCCCAGCCTTGCGGAGGCTTCCGCATGCCCTGTCCGGCTCGCGTCCTGCCAGTGTCGTACCGCTTCCGAGCGATTTCCCCTTTTAAAGGCTTCCAAGCCGAGGGAATAGCTCTTTTCCGGATTTGCCGGCACCGGAGTCGCCGTAGGAGGCAGAACGGGAGGCTTCGGAGCGGCGGGTTTCGGAGTTGGGGTCGGCACGGCGGGTTTTGGAGTCGGAGTGGGAGAGATCAGCCCGGGCCTGGCCTCGGCGATGCCCTTTTTCTGCAGGGTAGCGGCGATCTGAGTTCCCAAATCGCCAAGGGCATAGTACAGTCCCTCCACGCCTTTTTTGCTGGGCACTTCGAAGGCTTCCGTCACCAATCCCCGCTGCACGTTTACCAATCGGGCGGTGAGGAAGACAACGCTCCCCATGGCGTTTACCGAGCCCAGCACCACGTAATCCGCTCCGGCAATCTTGCCTATTTCGATGGCGGTGCTTTCATCCACCAGGGCGGAGTACTGCAGTTCGTGTTCCTTGGCCAGGTTTTTGAATTGAGTGCGTTCCACCACGAAAACCCTGGATTTTCGAACCACCATGTTCTGTACCCGTTCCGAGGCGGCGAGGCCCAGATCATCGTCCAGATCCTTGCCGTTCACCTGAAACTCCAGAAAGGCGATACGGGTTTCCGTGGCATGAACCGGAAGGGGAGAGAAAAAGATTCCCGCATAGATGGATACGAGCAAAAGAACTGTCCCGGGAGATTGTATCCTTTCGGAAAAGAGCTTCTTCAAGAGGGAAACTCGAAGGGTTTTTTTCTGTGAATTGAGCATGGTAGCACCTCTTTGTCATGATTGGGCAGTCGAGAGATTTTTTTCAGAAAATCCAAACAAACGAAAGGTTTAAAGAAAGAGCACGGTTTGAAGGGAGTTTGTTTTTCAGGGAATTTCTGAGTTTTTCAGGACCTGTAAAAATTATACATGAAAATACTTGCCTTTCGATGTTTTCCTCTCCTGTTTCGGGGAAATAAAAGTTTTTTGACGGTGTGCTATCCTTGTTTCGAGCTTTTTCTGGGAAGTCTTGATATTTGGAATGCGAGGAGATGAAATGCGGTGTGCGGAGAAAGGGAGTCTTTTGCACGTTCCGAGAAAGCCCTTCAGGAATACCGGAGACGTATCTGTCAGGCCATGGATTTCATTGAGGGGCATCTGGAGGAGAATCCTTCTCTTGAGGAGATCGCCCGGGCGGCCTCCTTTTCGAAGTATCACTTTCACCGTCTTTTCAAGAGCCTCGTCGGAGAGAGCGTGGGGGAGTTTACCCGGCGTTTGCGGGTGGAAAAGGCCGCATGTTTCCTTCGTTTTTCGCATCGGGTTTCCGTTACCGAAGTGGCGCATCGTTGGGGGTTTTCCAGCTCCCAGAACTTTGCCCGGGCCTTCCGGAAACACTTCGGCTGCTCTCCTTCGGAGTTCCGAAAACGGTTCCGCAAGATTGGAACCGCCGCAAGCAAGGAGGGAGACGATTTCGGGAAAGAGGAAAGATATGCTGGGTGGCACCATATCTCGATTCCCGAAAGGAGCAATATCATGGCCATGCATGTGGAAGTGATGGAGATGCCATCCTATTTTGTGGCTTACGTGCGCAACGTGGGCCCCTACGGTCCGGAGAGTATACCCAGGCGTGGGAGGAGCTTCTGGGAAGTTGGTTCCCCCGGAGCGGTTACGAGCCGGACTCCCGGCCCTTTTACGAACGTTACGTTATCGAAGAGGATTTCCGGAGTTACGATGTTATGTCCGTGGAGTTTTGCGCCGCCCTGATGCCGCTGCGATAACCGCTGCGGTGGTGCGGGATGCTTCCCTGCTCTTTTCCTGCTTGGATGAAGCACGTGTTTTTCCGAACGATTCGAGGAAGGGTTTTCCGAAAACCCTTCCTCGAATCGTATCTGTATGGTGGGTGCCGGAGCGGATTCAGTGATAAGCTGTAAAATACGGAAACCCTTTCGGAGGGGATTTCCGGTTTTTTGAGAGATCGAGGTGGTTTTGATGAGAGAGCGCGAAAGATCTTTTCCTCCTGCCGTAGAGATGAAAGATGTCACCCTTTTTTACGGAAATCGCGCAATTTTGCGTGATTTCAACCTTGAGGTGCATTTGGGAGAGCGGGTTTTGCTTAAGGGGCCTTCGGGTTCCGGAAAATCTACGGTATTGCATTGTCTGTTGGGGCTTGCGGTGCCCCGGGAGGGAGTGATCCGGGTTCGAGGAGAGCCCGTGGATTCTCGTAATGTCTGGAAAACCAGGCTGTACCTGGGATATGTGCCCCAGGAGCCGGATCTCGGAAGGGGGACGGTGCGGCAGGTGCTTGAAGGGCCTTTCGCATTCAGGGCCAACGAAAAATTGCGGAAAAATCTGGAGTGGATTCCCTCGCTGCTGAGGCGTTTCGATCTTGCCCAAGAGCTTCTGGAAAAGCAAGCCTCCACCCTTTCGGGAGGAGAAAAACAGCGGGTCGCACTCATTGGGGCGATTCTTCTCGAGCGCTCCGTGGTGCTTCTGGACGAAGCCTCATCCGCCCTGGATGAGGAGAACAAGCGGAGAGTGGCGGAGTATTTTCGGGAAACTCCGGATCTCACGATTCTGGCGGTTTCTCATGATGCGGCATGGGAGAATTTCGCTACCCGTACCGTTTCTCTCGCCCCCGCTTTCAGGGAGGAATCCGCATGAACGGCATTATCCACATTACTCCGGAACAGCTCGGAGGAGGATATCTTCTCCTTCTCATTCCCTTGTCAGTTTTTCTTCTTAAAAAAGTGCCCATCATCAGGGAGACGGGTATCGCCGTTATCCGGATGACGGTGCAGCTCATCTTCGTGGGCCTGTATCTTCAGGTGGTTTTTCGCCTGAACAATCCCTGGCTGAACCTTGCCTGGGTAGGCATTATGGTGGGAGTCGCCGATTTTTCCATTATCCGGGGCTGCGGTCTGCGGCTTTCGCGGTTCCTTTTTCCCGTATTCATCGCCTTGGCTGCGGGAACGCTGGTGCCGGTTTTCGTTTTCATGGGAGCCATTCTTCAGAGATCCAATTGCCTGGATGCCCAGTACGTGATCCCCCTCTGGGGGATGATTTTGGGCAACTGTTTGCGGGCGGATATTATCGGGCTTAAAAATTTTTACGAATCCCTGAAAAAGGACGAAAAGCTCTATTTGCAGAGCCTTGCCCAGGGAGCTACGCTTAAGGAGGCTCTCGATCCCTATGTGCGGGAGGCTCTTCAGGCATCCCTGCTTCCCACGGTGGCTTCCATGTCTACCATTGGCCTGGTTGCTTTGCCGGGAATGATGACCGGGGTTATTCTGGCGGGGGTGGATCCTTTGACGGCCATTTCATACCAGATTGCCATTATGATCGCCATTTTTTCCGGCACCACCCTCACGGTTTTTCTTGCTCTCCGGCTCACTCTCCGGAGAAGTTTCAATTCCTACGGATTGCTGGATCCGGATGTTTTCCGCACAAAGTGAGAGCCCCGGAGCACGGAAGGCTTTTCCGCCTTTCGAAACGAGACCTATCGGATAAATTTGCGGAGAGATTCCGTAAAACGTGTCAGACGTACAAAAAACGCCGTTGTACTTCTTCCAGGGCAAAGCTTTTTTGAAATTGGAACGCTCCTTGACAACCCTCGACTACTTTAGTATAAAAAACCGATATCCCATCGCTGTATACCATAGCTTTTAGGCGCTCTACACACAGAGGGGCCGGAGAATCTCTCCGGCGAGACGAGCAAGGAGGTTAGTTCAGTTGAGCATTCAGTTAGGTATTCTTATTGCGTACATTTTTCTTCTTTTCGCGGTATCCTTCAAGGCCTTGAAAATACAACAGCAGGGTGAAGCCAAGGGAGCCATGGCCTATCTTCTGGCGGGGCGTAATCTGCCTCCCGTGCTTGTGGCAGCCATGCTTGCGGGGCTTGCCATCGGAGGCGCTTCCACGGTGGGGGTGGCCCAGAACGCTTATACCCGGGGGCTTTCCGCAGGGTGGTACAACGCCGCCTGGGGCGTGGCGGGTATCCTCGCGGGAGTGGTGGCGGCGGGGTATTTCCGCCGCATGAACGTGCGTACCGTGCCGGAGATGATGGGGCGTATGTTCGGTCCCGGTGCCCGGATAATCGGAGCGGTGGCACAGCTTCTTATCCAGATGGTAATCACCTCGCTTCAGTACGTGGCGGGAGGTGCGGTGCTCACCGCCCTGCTGCCGGAGATTTTTACCTTCCAGACCGGAATGATCGCCACGGCGGTCATTTTTATCGGAGTGACTCTCGTGGGAGGATATCTTGCGGGGGGGCTCGCCAACGTGATCAACGTCGTCGTGATTTATGTGGGCATCGGGGCGGCCCTTTATAGTGCCTCCAACGCTTTTGGCGGCATGGAAAGCATTCTCGCCAAGCTTCCTCCTTCGGAGAGCTGGATGAGCTGGACCTCCGGCG
The DNA here is from genome assembly GCA_036769705.1 of Synergistaceae bacterium. Lineage (GTDB taxonomy): Bacteria > Synergistota > Synergistia > Synergistales > Aminiphilaceae > DAIPKP01. The sequence goes on along the minus strand of DAIPKP010000032.1, from coordinate 2,729 downwards.
TGGGGATGGCGGTGGTCATAGCCTGGATGGTGGTTATGATCACCCAGGGTTTCTCGGTGCAGGCCATCAACCAGATTGCCTTCGCCGCCCGGGACGAGCGTTCCGCTCGGTGGGGCTTCATTCTCGGGGGTATCGCCATTCTTCCCGTGGGTTTCCTCTGCGCTCTTTTCGGCATTATCGCGGCGGCTCAGTTTCCGGGGCTGGAAAACTCCGCCATGGCACTGCCCAAGATCGTTACCTATGTAAGCCCCATGGTGGGAGGACTTTTTTTGGCGGGGCTCTGGGCGGCGGATATTTCCACCGCCGTGGGGCTGCTTCTGGGAAGCTCCACGCTGGTTTTGGAAGATATCCTCAAACCCCTTCTTCACAAGGGGCGGGAGATGGATCCCAAGCTGGAAATTCTTTATTCCCGGCTTTCTGTGCTTCTGGTGAGCGTGCTTACCTTCTTCCTCGCCCTCACCATGGTGAGCATTCTCAAAGCCATCACCTCGGCTCTGGCGGTAACCGCATCCTTTACCCTCCTGATTCTGGCGAACCTCTTTCTGCCGAAACTCTGCAAGAAGATCTGCGGTTTCTGGACCATTCTCGTCTCCCTTCTCGTATGGGGAGCTTGGAGCTTCTTTCCCCAGATTCACGTGGTCTCCCACGTGGTCTATCTCGTGTGGCCCGCCTGCATCGTTACTTTTATCGTGACATCCCTTATCGGCAAGGAGCCCGCGGGATCGCTTCTTGAAAAATAAGTTTTTCCCTGGTATACAGATAGAAAAAAGCGCATGATAGCGGCTTTTTTGAAGGAGGACATGCCATGCATACCGTAACGTACGACGCTCTTTTTCGGCATACCGTGGAAATTCTGGTAAAGGGGCTTGGCTATCCCCGGGCCCAGGCGGAAATTACCGCCTGGGTACTGGTGGAGGCGGATGCCCGGGGAGTACCCTCCCATGGCGTGGCGCGGCTTCAGTTCTACCGCCAGAACGTAAAGGGAGGTTTCGCCTTTCCCGAGGCGGAGCCCGAGGTGGTGCACGAAACCCCGGTTTCCCTGGTGGTGGAGGGTCATTCCGGAGTGGGAGCCCATATCGCCAAGTTTGCCATGGATGGGTGTATCCGCAAGGCTCAAAAAAACGGCACCTGCTCCTGCGTGGTTCGCAATTCCAACCACTACGGCATGGCGGGGCTCTGGGCAGAACGGGCGGCCCAGGAAAACTGCCTCGGCATAGCCATGACGAACACCCGGAAGTGCTGCATCGTTACCTTTGGGAAGGAACGCCTTTTGGGAACCAATCCCATAGCGGTATCGATTCCCGGAGAGGGAGAGGAGATCTTTCTTCTCGATATGGCCACCCCCGTGGTGGCTCACGGCAAGGTGGAGGTCTACGATCGCCGCAAAAAGCCCATGCCCCTGGGATGGGCGGTGGACGAAACGGGAAAGACCACGGCGGATGCCTCCCATTTGGAGGAGCTCTTCAAGGAGGAATCTTCCTGGGGAGGGCATCTCTTTCTGGGAGGAGAGGGAGAAACCCTGGGAGGGCACAAGGGATACGGACTGGGGCTTATGGTGGAGCTGCTCTGCTCCGCTCTCTCTCTGGGACGCTGGAGTCCCCGAACCTTTCAGGATCCCGGCGAGGGAAGCGGTATCACTCACTATTTCGCCGCCACGAATCTGGATATTTACGGAGACGAGAAGGCTATCCGCAAGGAAGTCTCCCGCATTCTCCAGGAAGTGCGCTCCAGTGCCAGGGCGGAGGGGCACGATCGTATCTACATCCATGGGGAAAAGGAGTGCGAAAGCCGCGCAAAAGCCCTGGAAGAGGGGATTCCTCTGGACGAAGCCACCTGGAACATCCTCGGTGAGTACGCCCGGGAGTTCGGAGTGGCTCCCCTGGAACAATAGGGGGATACTTTTTACAAAAATGGAAAAACGCCGTTCTTCCGGAGCGGCGTTTTTCCTTCGTCCTTCGGAACAGAACCAGGAAGGAGAAGAAAAATGGCGAGCTATACCCTTCCCTACGGGAAGAACTACCGTAACGTGGAGCTTCCTCCATCGTGCGGGCTTCAGGACGTGCTGGACCTTCCTCCCCAGGAGGAAATCTCCGAAGAGGCGGTTATCCGAAGGGCTCTGGAAAATCCCATAGGAACTTCCAGGCTCAGGGATATGGTCTCTCCGGGAGAATCCGTATGCATAGTAGTGTCGGATATTACCCGGGCGTGGCAGCGCATGGGGGTCTATCTCCCCTATCTCGTGGAGGAGCTCCAGGCGGGAGGAGTCCGGGACGAGGACATGCACTTTCTCTGTTCCACCGGTACCCACCGGAGCCAGACCGAAGAGGAGCACCGATTCATTCTGGGACCCGAGCTGGCGGATCGCTTCATTCTGATCGATCACGACTGCCGGGACGAGAAATCCCTCGTTTTTCTCGGTACCACCAGCTTCGGTACCCCCGTGAAAATCCATAAACTTGCCTTGGAATGCGATCATCTGGTTCTTACGGGAGTGGTGGCCTATCACGTCATGGCGGGATGGGGAGGAGGCCGCAAATCCGTGCTTCCCGGAATAGCGGCTTACGAAAGCGTTCAGGCCAATCATTCCCTGGCGCTTCATCCCGGAAGGGGGAAGGGACGGAATCCCCGGGTGCGGTGCGGCAACTTCGAGAACAATCCGGTACATCTCGACATGGTGGAAGGATGTGCTCTGGCGAAGCCGGATTTCCTGTTTAACGTAATTATGGGAT
>DAIPKP010000135.1:0-4308 GCA_036769705.1 Synergistaceae bacterium | reverse complement strand
GAAGGGCAGATCCGTAGGATCTGCCCTGATGAACGTTATTTTCCAAAAATTTTTGCCTTCCCTGCCTTATTCCCCCGGCACCACCTGGCCGGTGACCGCCACGAACAACACCAGGGGGGATTCCCCTTCGCCGGAGGAGAAAATAGCCGGGGATACGCTGCCGTCGGGATAGCAATAACAGGCTTCTTCTTTAAGGGCCCATGTCCCCGCGGTTTTCCAGGGGAATTTGCGGGGTTCCCAGGCGAGGCCCTCCCGGATTTCCAGCAAGAGCTCTCCTCCCTGTACCCGAATGCGATGAGGGGCGAGGGTTTTCCGGGCCTCCCCCTGGGCATGCAACAGGCATTTCTGCAGAAGCCCTTCGGGGGGAGGCGTGAAAAACCGGATCCGGGAGATTCCCAATGTGGCGAGAAGCCCGAGAAGAGCCACCACCATAACCATTTCCACCAGGGTGAATCCCCGGGAAGAAGAATTTTTCAGGGTTTAGTCCTCCTGCCAGTTCACGATATCCGCGTTTTTGCCCTCTCCTCCCTCGCGGCCGTCGGTGCCGTAAGAGACGAGGTCGTAATCCCCGTGTTCTCCGGGGCAGCGGTATTCGTACGAGCGTCCCCAGGGGTCCACGGGCATTTTCTTGAGGTACCCTCCGGGACGGTAGTTGTTGGGTTCCGGAGCGGTGTCGGGCTTTTCGAGAAGCGCCTCGATGCCCTGCTCCGTGGTGGGATAGAATCCGTTATCCAGATAGTAGAGATCCAGGGTCTGCTCCAGCTCCCGAATCTGCACCGCCGCGGCGGTACGCCGGGCCTGGTCGCTCTGCCCCATGATGCGGGGCATGACGAGGGCCGCCAGCAAGCCGATGATAACCACCACCACCATGATTTCCACCAGAGTAAAGCCCTTGTTTTTTTTGCGTTCCTTCATCGCTGTTCTTCCTCCTTGGTTATCCGAATTTTTCGGGTTCATTATAGTACATTCTCCGCTCGCTTTTCCCGAACTTTTTTACATGCTCCCCACCAGGGAGGAGATGTCGAAGATGGGGAGAAGCACCGCCACCACCACGAAGCCCACGAGAAGAGCGAGCAGGAGCACCAGCAGGGGTTCCGCCAGATTCGCCACCCGCTCCATGGAGGATTCCGCCATTTCCCAGGCGGTTTCCGAGGCCTGCTCCATGGCTCCGGGAAGATCGTTTCCCATTTCTCCCACCCGAAGAACGTAGATGAGATCCTCCGCAAAGCGTCCCTGTTTTTCCAGGGCCGAGGCGAAACGATGCCCCTGGCGCACCAGCTCCGCCGCTTCGAGCCATCGGGCGGAGTCGGAGGTGTCCATGGGGGCCGCCATTTCCAGGGCCTGTACCAGGGGAATGCCGGATTGCACCAGCGCCGCGGTCTGCCCCAGCACGAGGGACCGGGCAATCTGCTCCCGGATGTTGCGGAAGAAAGGAAGCCGCAGCTTTTTTTTGCGGCGTTTCAGAAAGAAGATCCCCAGAAAGAGAAGAAGGAGCAAGGGAATGCCGAAGTTCCTCGCCCCCGAGGAGAGCCCCAAAAGAATCCGGGTGGGAAGGGGGAGGGTTTTGTCCATTTCGGTAAAGAGCCCCGCCAGCTTGGGAACCACGAAGACCATGAGAAAGGAGACCACCCCGAAGCCTACGAAGAGCATCACCACGGGATAGGTAAGAGCCTTCTGCACCTTTTTGCGCAGCATCTGCTCCTGCCGATAGAGCCCCGCCCCCCGCTGAAGTATGGGCACCAAAGAGCCGCTCTGTTCTCCCGAGGTTACCATGCCCACCAGGCCCTCGCGAAACACTCCGAGGCTCTGCATGGCTCCCGCCAGACGCTTCCCCCCCGCCACTTCCTGGTAAAGGGCTTCGTAAATGCGGGAGAGCTGCCGCTCCGGAGATTGCTTTACCAGAAGCCGCAAGGCGTCGGTGAGGTTGAGCCCTCCCTTGAGGTACCCCGTAAGGCTGCGGCAGAAGAGCACGTGGTTTTCCAGGGAGAGTTTTTTGAGAGCTTTCCCCTTTTTTTCCTCCTCCACCGCAAGATCCACCGCTACCAGCCCCTGGCGCTGCAGCTCCGCATACGCCGCGGCTTCTCCCGAAGCATCCAGGCGGCGGGATACGAGTTTTCCTTCCTTTGTATAGGCCCTGCATCGATACCGGGGCATGCTAGGCCTCCCCCGCCACCCGGGAAAGTTCCTCGGGAGAGGTCATTCCCTGTTCCACTTTCCGGATGCCCCGGTCGAAGAGGGAAACGAACCCCTCCGCTTCCGCCAGCTTCCGGAGCTCTCCGAGAGGAGCCCGGCGGGCGATGGCTTCCCGGAGCGTTTCGTTTACCACGAACTGTTCGTAGAGCCCCACCCGGCCGGAGTAGCCCGTGTTGCGGCAGGCCTCGCATCCCCGGCCCCGGAAGGCCTTCCGGACCCCCCGTTTTTTGAGGTAGAGAGGAACCTCGCATTCCTCGGTGCATAGAGGGCAGTTCCGCCGCACCAGCCGCTGGGCGATAGCCGCCACCAGACAGCCCCCCACGAGATAGGGTTCGATTTCCATATCCACAAGCCGGGTTACGGCGCTGATGCTGTCGTTGGTGTGAAGGGTGGAGAGCACCAAATGCCCCGTGAGGGAGGCCTGCACGCCGATATGGGCGGTTTCGTAATCCCGCATCTCTCCCACCATGACCACATCGGGATCCTGCCGCAGAATGGCCCGGAGAGCCGAGGCGAAGGAAACCCCCGCCTTTTCGTTGACCTGGATCTGGGCGATGCCGGGAACGTCGTACTCCACGGGGTCTTCCACGGTGATGATGTTCACCTCGGGACGGGCGATGGCCTGGAGCATGGCGTAGAGGGTGGTGCTTTTTCCGGATCCCGTGGGGCCCGTGAGAAGAATCATGCCGTGAGGCGAGGCGATAATGCGCTCGGTGACGGCGCGCTCCTCGGGATCCATGCCGAGATCTTCCAGACTGAGAAGCCCCCGGGTTTTGTCGAGAATACGCAGGGCGATTCTTTCCCCGTGCTGGGTAGGCACCGATCCTACCCGGATATCCACCGCCCGGCCTCCCAAGGTGATGCCGATGCGGCCGTCCTGGGGAGCGAAGCGGTGGGCGATGTCCATACGGGCCATAACCTTGATACGGCTCGTAAGAGGTGCCTGGTGCCCCCGGGGGAGCCGGATACGGTCGTGAAGCACGCCGTCCACCCGAAACCGGACAACCACTTCATCTTCGTAGGGCTCCACGTGAATATCCGTGGCCCGCTCCCGGATGGCTTCCAGGAGAAGGCTGTTCATGAGACGGATTACCGGGGCGTCCACGGAATCCGAGAGCACGTCCTCCCGGGCAAGGGAGTTGAGGTCGTCGATACCCTCCACGTCGGTCACCGATTCGTCCCGAAGCCCTCCCTTGACGTTGTAGAGATCCCGGATGCGCTCCGCAATTTGCTGTTCCTCCACGTACTCCGCCTCCACGGGATAGCCCAGGGAGGCCCCGAAAATCTGGGCGGCCCGCATCCCCTTGGGAGATGCCAAAGCCACCTGAAGCACTCCCTCCCGAATCCGGAGGGGGAGAAGCTGCTCGTTTTTCAGGCTGTCGATGCTGCAGTTTTCCGGCAGAAGGCGAAGGATCTCCTCCGCCGAAGGCAGTACGGAGGAGGTCATTGCTGCCTCACTGCCTCGCGGTAGAGCTCTTCCAGCCGGCGCTGCACCACTTCCTCCTCGGGGCTCAGGGGTTTGTCGTCGGTCTGTACCGTGTGCTGGGTGTAGTCGCTTACATCCTGAGGAGTCTCCAGGATGTAGGGGGTGAGAAAGATCATGAGATCCACCTTTTCCCTCTGCTTGGTGCTGGAGGTAAAAAGGTTCCCGATGAGAGGAATGTAGGAGAGCCCGGGGACCCGGTTCTTGAGGGATTTTTCCGTCTCCTTCATGATGCCCCCGAGAATCACCGTCTGACCGTCCCGCACGAGTACGCTGGTTTTGATTTCCCGCTTGGAGGTTACCGGAGTGGAGCTCGTCATGGCGGTGAGCACGTCCTCCACCCGCTGTTCGATATCCAAAGCCACCAGCTTGCCTCCCCGCACGTGGGGAGTTACCTTGAGGATAAGCCCGGTATCCTTGTATTCGTAGCTGTTCGCCACGGACCCGGGATTGGTGTTATCCGCGGTGGAAGCCTTGAGCTGGGGAATGTTTTCCCCCACCATGAGGGTGCTTTCCTTGTTGTCCGTGCAGAGCAGCCGGGGCATGGAGAGCACGTTGATGGCGTTGTACTTGTTGAGAAGCCGCACGTAGGCGTACATGAGCCCCTGGGTTTCGTAGGTGGTGGTGATGTT
>DAIPKP010000031.1:0-25034 GCA_036769705.1 Synergistaceae bacterium | reverse complement strand
GAGAGACCGTTCATTTCCAGGGCGGAGAGCATGACCTGCCGGGAGTCCTCCACGGAGATGGGGCGGGTGGAGACGATGGTGATGGTTCCCTTTACTCCGGGATCCACCAGAATGTTTTCCTGCAGAAGCTCGGACATGAAACGGACGAAGAGGAGAATATCCAGGTCTTTAAAGTTGAACTGCACCTGTCCGGATTCCCGCATGAGCCGGGCGGCCTGAACGAGGTCCATTTCGCTTTCCTCGGCGCCGCACTTTTCGAAGCAGGGGAAAAGCCCTCCCCAGAAAAGGATGGAAACGAGAAAAAATCCCAGACATGCCGCTATGAACGATCTTTTTTTACGCATTGCTTCTCCCCCGTTTGTATAATGTACAAGGTGTCTCTCCATGAAAAGCCGGTCTCCGGTTTTCGGAAAATTTTTCGGGGGGCCCTTTCGGTTTTTCCGAAGAGAGCCCTTCCGAGTCGGTTCTTTATATAATGCTTCCTCAGGGCATGTAGAAATTGACGCTTCGCCCCTGGTAACGCACCGTGATAATTCGATAGGAAAGGGTGAAGTCTCCCTGTTCCGCCTGCTGGTCCTTCTTTTCGATCTGCCACGAAAGATCTCCTTCGCTGCCGTGATCCGGCAGCACCCCCCGCTTGTCCTGGATGAGAAGGCTTCTCGCATGATCCAGGAGCTGGCGCTGCACCGCCACTTCCCGAAGGGTCTGCTGGGCCACCAGGGTAAGCCGAAGACAGCCTACCACCACGAGGCCCATGATGCCCACCGCCACGAGAACTTCGAGAAGGGTGAACCCCCGTCTTCCCCCAAGGCCTTTCGTATTATTGTGTATGAAAAGCAAGGATTTCCGATTCCGCTTTTGCATGAACTACTGCACCTGATAGCTGAGCATTTCCTGCTTGCCTTCCCGGATAACCGTAACGTCGAAGCGCTTCCCCCCCATGAGGGAGTTGATGGCGTTCGCCACATCCCCCATGTGGTTGATCCGTATGCCGTTGAGCCCCTGCACCACGTCCCCCTGCCTCACTCCCAGGGTGGCGAGGATGCTGTCCTTTTCGATGTAGGCCACTTCGAGGCCCTGGGGTTTTCCCTCCACGTGCTTGGGCTGCAGACGAACCTTTTTGAGTTCGTCGAAGGGGTTCATGAGCAGGCTGTTGACGAGGTTCCGGCTCACCCTTCCGGCGCTTCCCGGAGCTGCGGGGGTAATATCCTGCCGGGCGGAGGAAACCGCCTTGGGAGGCGCTTCCGGTTTTTTCGGCGGAGCGGTTCGGGAAATTTTCGCTCCCTTGGCACCGAAGAGCAGGCTTTTGATCACCGGATCTCCTCCGTCCTGGGGATCGAAATAGACCCCGTCGCTGGTGATGATGGCCACGAGAAAACCCCGGAAGGTCTCTCCCTGCCGCAGCAGAAGCTGCCCCTGGGAGCTTTCCGCCAGGGCACAGATTCCCGTTACGGTGCCGGTGATACGGAGATCCTCCAGAGCCTGGGCCCGGGGGGATTCCCTTTTCTGATCCTGCACCTGCTCCGGAGGGGCCTCCTTTCGGGAAGCCACGCCGAAGGGGCTTCGATCCAGAAAGGAACGCATTCCCGGAGAGAGCTCCGAAGAGCCTTGAGAGCTGTAGGACAAGTCTCCCTGATAGGAAAAGGGATCCCAGAGCCGGGCGGTATTTTTCTCCAAGAGGAGCTCGAAGATCCGGGCTCCTCCCCACCCCATGAGGAGCCCCGCAAAGAGAAGCCCTCCCCAGAAGGCGACGAACCGGGGGTTCGGGGCCTTGGGAGCGGCTTTGAAAGAAAAGGAAACGTTCCTTCCCGAAAAGAGCCTGCGCATCAGGAGGTTCCCTCCTTTCGTTCGAGAAACCATTGTCCCGGCTCTTCTCCCTTGCGAAGAGGAAGAAAGCCCTGAAGAGGAGCGAAGAGCTGATCCTTTTCCGGAGGCACCCGGATGGCTATGGAGGCCTTCAGGAAACGGCGGGTCTCCAGGGAAAAGGAGCAATCTCCCTGGGCACGGAATTCTCCGGCGGAGCGGAAGGAGAATATGTGCACCACCCCCCTTTCGCAGACGATACGGCCGGAACCCCCGGACCAGGAAAGGCTTTTACCGAAGACCCGGAGTTCTCCGGGGCCGAAGGAGATGTCGAGAATTCCCGCAAAACGCCGGAGGGATTCTCCCCACCGGGGAAGGAGATCGCATTCCCGCATTTCCAAAGTTGCCATGGGAAGCGCCATGCCGGGATCGAGAATGCGGAAGTTTCCCATGCCGGAGCTTTCGATATTTCTCCAGGAAAGGGAGACTCCCCGGGGAGCGAGACGCTCCCGGAGCAATGCCCCCCAGGCGCCCCGAGGCCTCCCAGGGAAAGAAGAGAACGAAGCTTCCCAGGGCGAGGCAAAAGAGCGCAAAGGCGGCGGCGCACAGTTTCATTCCCCGCTTCATGTTCATAGAGATCCCCCCGAACGGACCGCCACGAGAAGGGCGTAGGTTTTCTCCTCCCCCTCCCCGAGGGTGCGTATTTCCGCGCTGTCCACGAAAAGCCCGGCTCCCCGGAGCTCCTGGAGCAGCGTAAGCAGCCCCTCACCCCGAAGTCCTTCCAGGGCGAAGGAGATGCGCTTTTCCGATGCGGTGAGCTGGGAGATGGCATTCTGGAGATTCAGGGATTCCAGCACCCGGTTGAGAGCCTCCAGAGGCTCTTCGTCGGAAGATCCGGGATTCTCCGCTCGGCTCTCCCCTCCCAGGGACTGGTACTGCCGAAGCACCTGGGCGAGAATGGCGGAGCGTTCCCGCAGAAGGGCCACTCGCTGGGCTTCCTCGTTATAGAGAGGACGCAGATAGAAGAGGCCTATCCCCCACAGAAGGAGGGCGCCTCCGAAGAGAAGCAGTATTTTCTGTCCCGAGGGATGTTCCCGCACATTTTGCAGGGATTCCCGGAATGCGTCGAGAGAAATTTTCATGGTTTAGGCTCCTCCAGATAGAGAGTGAAACGGATCGCGGAGCTTCCGGGAATCTGCTGGATTCCCTCCAGGGAGGCCTCGAGGGAGTTCGGAGGAAAGGCCTTTTTGATCTGCTGCACCAGGGAGACCTCCGCGGCGGATCCCACGAGCTCCGCTCCTTCCGAGGTAAACCGCAAAGATTCCGCCACGACTCCCGGGGGCAGCTCCTTCCAGGTGTTTCCCAAAAAGGTAAGCACCTCTTCGAGATCCATGCCGGATTTCTCTCCGGGATTTCCCAAGGCTCGAAGCTTTCCCCGGGCCTGGCTGAGGGGATCCCGGATCCGATCCTTCGGAAAGAGATCCCCGTAGGCCCGGTGCATTTTTTCTTCGTATATGCCTCCCCAGGATCGGGCCTCGTAGAGAGAGTATCCCATAAGGGCTCCGAAGAAGAGCCCTCCCGCCAAGGCTATTTTGAGAAAGGAGAGAACCGGAGTGAGCCGCTCGTCCCAGGCGAAAAGGCTCTCCGCTCCTTCCGGGGAAAGGTCCGTTTCGTGAAGCTGGGGATAGGCGTTCCAGAGGGCGTTCCAACGATGCCAGAATTCCTCGGGATTTTCCCGGAGATCTTCCAGGGAGATTACGGAGTAGCGAAGATCCTCTCCGAATTCCTGCCGGAGCGCCTCTTCTCCGGGAAGGCTGCGGGAATAACGGTATGCGAAGGGCAGCCCCTCCCGAAAGACCAGAAGGGAGACTCCCCCGTTTTTTTCCGTGCAGGCCAGGGCGTGAAACTCCGTCTCTCCCCGGAGATCTTCCGGGGAGAAGAACAGGAGCGGAAGAGGCCAGAGGAGGTTTTTTCCCTCCTCCCGGAAAAGCCATTCCCGGGAGGAACTCTCCTCCCGGTTCCATATCCAGGCGGCTCCGGAGGCCTGTTTCCCCTTGCGGGAAAAGAGAAGAGGCAGAATCTCCACCGCCTCGGGATGCGGCAAAAGATGGCGGTACTGCATCTTCAGGGCATCCCGGATTCTTCCCCGATGAGCGAAGGGAAAGGAGAAGGGCTCCAGGGAGAGGGTATGGAAGGAAAGGCCCGCCACGAGTTCTCCCCGGGAAGGGAGCTGATCCAGTATCTGAAGTCCCTCTTCGCCGTAGAGGTGTATTTTTTCTCCCACCCGGAAACAACAGGGGGGGGCTTTTTTCTGCGTCATTCGTAAAGATCCCTCCAAAAAACGAGTTCCACCGTACTCCCATCCTTTCGAAGCAAGGCTTCATATCGGGAGATCCATCGATTGCTCCATCCGAGCTGGATATCCAGAGCGAAAAAGGTGCTCTCCACTCCGAGAAGCCCCATGAGCCGGGGAAGGGCGCTGTCGGGAAAGCCGCTGAAGTTCTCCAGATTTCCCAGACTCTTCAGGGGATGATCCTTGCGCCACTCCTCCAACTGCTTTCCCATCTCTTCGGAAAGCTCCGCATCGAGAAGTCCGAAGACCTCCGGCGTAACGGTGTTGAGGTTGATGGTTCCGCCGCATTGGAGTGTACAGTATCGTTCCAGCTTCTCCAAAAGCTCGGGAGAGATGCCTCCGCAGAGAAGAAGCTCCGAAAGATCCCCCAGAGGGCGGTCCAGATTGCTCTCTCCTTCCCGCCCTTCGAGACGGGGAGTGGCATCGGGATCGAGGAAATCCACTACCTTCCAGGTGAGATCCTCCTTTTCCAGATCCTGCCAGAGCTTCTGCCAGGGCCGGTTCAGTTCGGTGCGGAAGGTCTCTCCGTCGGGGAGAAAGAGGTCGTTCAGGGGAAGCTTGTGATCCCGGGGACGGAGATGAAAAACCACCTGCACCCCCTCGAGAGGAAAAACCAGGGGCTGAAACCAGGGTTCCTCGGGGGAATCGTAGCCGTTCTGGTCCATAGCGAGCCCCCGGGCGGCATAGTAGGCCCCCACAAAGGCGAGGCTCCGGGATTGCAAATCCTGACGCTCTCCCAAAACTCCCCGAAGCTGTATCCGGGCAAACCAGGCAAAGGCCACGCTCACCGTCACGAGCACGGTTCCCGCAAGAAGAATCGCCGCAAGAACGAAGCCTCTTCTCTTTTTACCGGGGAAACCAGTCTTCATAAGCAAACGCCTCTTTTTCCTCCTCCTTTTCTCCGGAGGATCTTCCTATTTCGATACGCACTCCCAGGGGAATCTTTCCATCGTAGCGGTTTTTCCAGTTTCCTCCGTCGTGCACCTCCACCCGGAAGGAATCCACCCGGGGCAGTACGAGCTGCCCCTCCGAAGGAGGAAGCTTGTCCGGATCCACCTCGTCCGGAAGAAGTCCCGGTAAAAACCAGCGATACAATCCCCGGGGAGGCCGGAGAGATTCCTTTTTCTTTTCCAAATCTCCGAAGGTGCCAAGAAAATCTTCTCTCAAAATGGCATAAGCCACGCTGCTCGCGGGACGCCCTTGCACGAGAGGGGCGGAGCTCCAGAAGATAACCACGTCGTCCTTGGTATCCCCGAACTTGGAGCGGGGAACGATGCGGAAGGCCACCACATGATCTCCCGGAAGAGCTGCCCGCTGCTGCATATCCCCCACCACCCGGCGGGCGGCCATCCGCAGGGCGCCGTTGCTTCCCACCCGTTTTTCCGTTTCCACCACGTTCCGGACCACCCGGGTTACCGGGGCCACCCCCAGGGTAACCACCAATGCGGAGAGAGCCACCACCAGCAGAATTTCGAGGAGGGTAAAACCCCTTTTGCGGGCTCTGGGAGTTTTTTCCGGCACGCTACTCGCCGGAATTCGGAGAAGAGCTTTCACGGGAAGCTCCGGGCCCTTCCGAAGGCCCGTAACGATAGGTTCCGGGCTTGAGATAGCTCGAGAAGATCTCTATGTGCGGCCGGCTCTGGAGGCGATTGCTGGCTTCGAGAAGCCGGGCGAGATCCGATGCGGTAGGTTCTTTTTGGAAGTACCGGGCCAGCTTGTCGAGACCCTGGAGAAAGAGATCCTTGTTTTTCGTGTGTCCCGCCAGGGTGATCTGGAGATCCGCCAGGAACTTCTCCGCCTCGGTGCGTTTCATGAGATGCTTCTGGGCTCTTTCCGCGAGCCCCACCCGCTCCCGCAGCGAAGAGGAGATACGTGCCCGGGCGAGAAGCCGGTCGCCGATCATGCCGTCGATACCGAAGGCGATACCCCCGAGGGAACAGAGCACCAGCATCGCTCCGAAAGTGCGGACAGCCCAGGTGCTTTTGCCGAGCCGGGGCATGGAGAGAGGAAGAAAGGTTCCTCCCGCCGAGGCGAGGGCGAAGGCAAAGGCGAGCCAGAGAGCGTCCTCGATACGGTGAAAGGGCCGGGTCCAGAGAGCGTTGAACCAGAAGAGGCAGAGCAATCCGTTGGCCCATATGGCCCAGGAGGGGAGGGGCTTTTTACGCCGAAGGGCGGCGAGAAAGGAGAAAAACCAGAAGAGAATGCCCGCCACGAAAAGCATGCCCCCCACAAACCCCGTTTCCGCGAACCACTGAAAGATTTCGTTGTGAGCCCAGTAGGTGTACCGGAAGGGCATGGATTCGAAACGCCGGAACATTTCCTTCTGGGATTCCAGATAGTTCCACTTGAAGTGCCCCAATCCCACTCCCCGGAGAGGATGCTGGGAGATCATGGTGAGTGCGGTGGCCCAGATGCTGTCCCGGCCGGCGATGCTCTTGGTCTCCGTTACCACCTCCAGGGATTTCACCGCCAGGCTCGCTCCTCTTCCGTAGGAGAAGGAGAGAAGCATGGGAATGAGCCCCAGGAGAAGAATGCCCACCAGAATCTTCCGGGAGGGGCGAAGCCCTCCGCGCCAGTAGCCCAACCCCAGGAAGAAGAGCCCCACCACCAGGGAGAGGATGGCGGAACGGCTGGCGGAGTTCCAAAGCCCCCAGAAGGAGATAACGAGAAAGAGGGCATTGATCCAGCTCCAGAAGGAGGCCTTGCCGCTGCTTTTCCGAAAGGCCCCGGAGATCCAGAGATGGATGCATCCGAAGACCGCGATGGCACACCAGAGGCCGAACATGTTCATCTGCCCGGTGTTGCCGATGTAGATTTTCACGTTCATGATAAAGGGGGCGATATCCGGAAAGCCCCGCTTCTGGATTTCCGCGAAGATCACGTTGCACGAGGCGTTGGCCCCCGCCAGAAGGAGCACCCATTTAAGCCAGCGATCCCACCAATTTCCGGGAAGCTGGCGGATCATGGCGTACAATCCGAAGAGGGAGGCGAAGAAGATCCATTCCTTCACGAAGGTGGGCCAGGAGGAAAAATCCACCCAGAGAGGCTGGAGGGTGACATAGAAAAGAAGAACCCCCCAGAGTATGCCGAAGGGATCCAGGGAGAAGGAGAGTTTTTCGGGATACCAGCGGATCATGCGGATCCCTCCCCAGAGACAGAGAAGCCCTACGGGGACAAGGGCCACCACCCATTTCATGATGTGCAGCGTATCATACCAATAAAGACCTGAAAAAATGATATTCGGCAGCCCCAGGGAGATGAGCAGCACCAGCCCCGTAAAAAACTGGGGAACCAGGGTTCGCTCTCCCGCGCTTCCCCCGCTGAGAAGAGGAGCGAAAAGACCCTCTCCGGTTTTTTTCTCTTTGCGGTATTTCTTCTTTGCCACCCGTAACGCCCCTTTCGGATTTCGCAAATTTATCAGGAAGAGGGAACTTCTTCCGTCGGTTCTTCTTTTTTCGTTTTTTCGGTTTTGTTCCAGTTCCCCAGATTTACCTGGACCTCCACCACCAGCTGGCTCTGCTGGAGCTCCCGGACCTTGAGGACCACGGGCAATCCCTGGGATTTACGACGCTCCACCAGGGCAACAAGCTCCTGGAGAAGATCTCCCGTGGGCCCGTCGGGTCCGTCGATGCTTCCCCGGGAAGAGGCTTTCGTTTCGGAGGAATCCTTTTTTTTGCGCTGAATTCCCGAAGCCTTTTTGGTTTCCCGGGCGCGGCGCTCCATATCTTTGGCGGGAATACGCCCCTCCACGGCCTCCCGGGCGAGAAGAATCTGGGCATCCCGTTCCAGCCCCACCAGGGCCCGGGCCTGACGTTCTCCGAGAAGCCGCTGCTGTATGAGGTCCCGTACTTCCTCCTCCAGACGGAGAAGCCGCAGCTTGTTCGCCACCGAGGCCTGAGAACGTCCCAGACGCTCCGCCAGAGCGCTCTGGCTTTCTCCGGTTTCTTCCAGGATTTCCGCGAGAGAGGCGGCCTCCTCCACGGGAGAAAGATCCTGGCGCTGGATATTCTCCACCAGGGCCATGAGATGCTGCTCCCGGTCATCCGCCCGGAAGACCATGACCGGCACGGTCTCCATGCCCGCCAGTTTGCAGGCCCGAAGGCGGCGTTCTCCCGAGATGAGCTCGTACCCCTCCTCCCGAGGACGCACCGCCAGGGGCTGTAAAAGCCCTACGGAACAGATGGAATCCGCCAGCTCCCGGAGAGATTCCTCGTCAAAGTGCTTCCGGGGCTGCCGGGGATTCGGCAAAATGTCTTTCAAAGGCACCCGAAGCATGGAAGGCTGTTCTGTTTGAGATTTCCCGGGTTTTTCGGGAAAATCTCCGATTCCATCAGCCCCGGAGCTGTCAGGAAAAGACTCCTCTCCGGGGAGGCGGGGCTCCTGGAGCGGCGCATCCCGTTCTCTGCTTCGTTTTTCTCCCGCAAGATACCGTACCACGTCCATAACAGGCCTCCTTCGCAAGGAACTCCAAGCCGAAAAGCATTTTCCCATGCCCCCTTTCGGGGGTCAACCGCCATTTCCCGGAAAAGGGCGGGCTTTATCCGCTCATGGAGGTGCGGCGCTCCATGCTTTCGAACCGGGCATACTCCCGGAGGAACACGAGACGCACCGTACCGGTGGGACCGTTACGGTGTTTGGCCACGATGATTTCCGCCCCGTTGTCCTCGGGTTCTCTTCCGGAACTCGCCTCGTAGTATCCCTGCCGGAAGAGAAGCACCACCATATCCGCATCCTGCTCGATGGCGCCGCTGTCCCGAAGGTCCGAAAGCTGGGGTTTTTTATCCGTCCGCTGTTCCACCGCCCGGGAAAGCTGAGAGAGGGCCACCACGGGAACGTTGAGCTCCCGGGCCACGGATTTGAGAGCCCGGGAAATTTCGGAAACCTCCTGCTGTTTGCTTTCCACGTTTCGGGGAAGGCGCATGAGCTGAAGATAGTCTACCACGATAAGCCCCACCTCTCCCACCCGGGAGACGAAACGGCGGCACCGGGCCCGCATTTCCAGGGTGGAGAGATCCGCTCCGTCGTCGATGTAGATGGGAGCTCCCGCCAGGCGGTTCGCCGCATCTCCCAAGGTTTTCCATGCCTTTTGAGGAAAATTCCCCGTGCGGAGATCGTGAATGTTGATCCGCCCTTCGGAGCCGAGCATTCGCTGAGCCAGCTGCTCCGCACTCATTTCGAGGCTGAAGATAAGCACCGGTTTTTCTCCACGCACCGCCGCATGCTGGGCTATGTTGAGAGCCAGGGCGGTTTTCCCCATGGAGGGCCGGGCGGCGATGATGTTGAGGCTTCCGGGCTGCAATCCTCCGGTGAGCAGATCGAACTCCCCGTACCCCGAAGCGGTGCCCGTGACGGCCTCTCCCCGGTTGAAGTTCTCCTGAATCTGGTTGAAGGTCTGGGGCAGCACGTCCTTGATGTGCCGGAAATCCCGGGTAGCTCCGCGCTGAGAGAGCTCGAAGACGAGCTTTTCCGCCTCGTCCAGCACATCTCCGAGCTCCCGGTCCTCGGAGAAGCCGAGCCGGGCGATCATCCCCCCCGCCCGGATAAGGCGGCGGCGAAGTGCCTTCTCCCGAACCATCCGGGCATGGTAAAAGGCGTTGGCGGTGGTGGGAACGCTGTCCACTACCGCAGCGACGAAAGACTGCCCTCCCAGGGTCTCCTCGAGTCCCCGATTGGCCATTTCCGCGGCGAAGGTGAGGGAATCCACGGGCCGGTCCTCCCGGGCCATGTCCGCGATGAGTTCGAAAGCCACCTTATATTTGGGATCGTAAAAATCTTCCGCCACCAGGATCTCGATAATATTCACAAGGGCATCCCCGTCAAGGAGACAAGCCCCGAGGACGGCCCGTTCCGCCTCGAGGCTGTGGGGTGGTACACGATCGAAGAGAGTTTGTTCCACGGCTATTCTTCGGGCTCCACCGAAACGGTGAGAGACGCCTCCACTCCGGGATGCAGCTTTACCGTAAAGGGAAAACTGCCGAGCTGCCGGATGGGATCCTCGAGTTTGACGTTACGCTTGTCTACCTTGACGTCAAGCTGCTTTTCCAGGGCTTCCGCCACCTGAGCGGCGGTGACACTACCGAAGAGTTTGCCCCCTCCTCCGGTACTCACCGAAATGGTGACGTTCCGTCCCTGAAGGTGCTTTTTGGTTTCCTCCGCCTGAACCTCCTCCCGGGCGAGCTTGGACTGTTTTACCTTCTGCTGGTTCTTCCAGTCCTTGAGCTTGCCGCCGCTGGCTTCTTCCGCAAGCCCCCGGGGAAGGAGATAGTTTCTTCCGTAGCCTTCGGAGACCTCCACGAGATCCCCCGTCTTGCCGAGTTTACGAACATCCTGTTTCAAAATGACCTGCACGGACCTCACCTCCCTATACGTGAGCGAATATCGAACCACATGTCTATAATACCGAGAATCAGGGCAAGTTGCGAGAGCAAAGGCACCAGAAGGAAAAGCACGAAAACTCCCCAACGCCAGGCCCCGATTTTTTTTGCTTGCAGAAACGCGAGGACCACCGCACTCCCCTGGAGAAAAAAGAGCATGCTCACGAGAATGCGCAGATTGACCCCGATTTTGAGGGGTACCGAAAGAGCTCCGGAAGGGCTGCCGCCAAAGAGAGTAAGCACCGCCGAAACCAAAAGAGCCCAAAAAAGGCTTTTGGGGAAACGCCAGGCTTCGAAGCGGGGAAGAGGAGGCAGAGTCTCCCTGCCAAGGCGCCGGAGCACCGCTCCGCTGACGGCATAACTCAGAAAGGTGTCCACCCCGGAAGCCATGACGAGAAGAGCGGGGAAGAGAATGGGAAGGGCCTGCAGAACCCCCTCCATCTGTCCCCGGATAACCTGAAGGGTTTCGGGAGAGGCACTGCCGAACATGGAAAGCGCCGCATCGGTCATGCGCCGCACCTCTTCGGGGTCCACCGAAAAGGGGTTGATGCCGGTCATCTTGGTGGCAAGCACCATGAGCAGAAGTTTTGCCCCGAGAGAGACCAGGAGGGCATAGAGAAGGATTTCCACCGCCGCATGAGAGCGGCGGGCGAAATACCCCAGGGCGATTCCGGTAGCACCGAAGCCGAGGCCGAAAAAGAGCCCCCCCAGAACGCCCACCATGGTGGTAACGATGACCATGGCCACTCCCGCGCCGAGCAGAGCCCTGCCAAGGCTGTGGCGAAGCCCCAACACCACCAGGGGAACGGGACACACGAAAGCCACCGCCACTCCCGCCACGGGAAGAAAGTGACTTGCCAGAAAGAGAATTACCGCCAGAGCCACCAGAAGTCCCGATTCCACGAGCCCCCGGGTTGTATTGCTTTCCATAGGTGCACGCCTCCTGCATATACAAAACAACGAGGGGAGGGATTCGCTCCCCCCCCTCGCACTCATCTCATAGCTATTCAGCCGTAAAGGGCAGAAGCGCCATAACCCGGGCACGCTTGATCGCTCTGGTAAGCTGACGCTGATGCAGAGCGCAGTTTCCCGTTACTCTCCGGGGAAGAATCTTTCCGCGATCGGAAACGTACTTCTTAAGACGCTCGGTGTCCTTGTAGTCCACGCCATCCAGCTTGTCTACACAGAAAAAGCATACCTTGGGACGCCGTTTTCCTCGTTTTTTGTTGTTAAAGGCCATATAGTGCCGCCTCCTTCCAATCCATGATCGTTATGGCTAGAAGGGAATATCCTCGTCCTCGTCCCCTCCCGATCCGGAGCCGCCGCCGTCACCGTCGCCGTCACCGATTTCGGAAAAATCGAGGGGAAAATCATCGGAAAAACCACCATCCCGAAGGCTCTTGGCCTCTCCCTGGGAAGGACGGTTCGGCTTCGGAGCGGGCCGGTATTCCCGGTTTTCTCCGCTGCTTTCCCGGGAAGGAGATCCGGAAGAATCATCGTCCTTCCGCGCGCTTCCGAGAAACTGCGTCGTCTGGGCCACGATCTCCGTTACATAGCGTTTCTGGCCGTCCCGGCCATCGAAACTCCGCACAGAGATGCGCCCCTCCACCAGGAGGGCGCTGCCCTTCCGGAGATAGCGGTCGCAATTCTCCGCCTGGGAGCCCCAGACAACCGCAGGAATGAAGTCCACCTCTTCGTGGGTTTCTCCATTCTGCCCTCGCCATTGACGGTTTACCGCCACCACGAGTTTCGCCACGGCAGTACCGCTGGCGGTGTAACGGATTTCAGGATCCCTCGCGAGATTTCCGATAATTATGGCTTTGTTAAACCCCCGAGCCATGGGATATCCTCCTTACCTACTTCTCGTCCAACCGGACTATAACATGCCGCATCACGGTATTCCGCAGCTTGAGAAGCCGCTCCATTTCACGGATCTTGGTCCTATCGACGGTAAAGGTATATACGCTGTAGAAACCCTCGCGGATCTTGTCGATTTCATAGGCAAGACGCCGCTTTCCCCAGTTATCGATTTTGGAGACTTCGCCTCCCTGACTCTTCACAAGTTCCGCGATTTCTTCCGCCGCGGTTTTGTGATCCTCGATCTCGGGGTGGAACAGCACCATCATTTCATAAGGTCGCACCACCGGTCACCTCCTCCCTCTGGACTTAACGGCCCGAAAAGTGTGATCCCAATTTTTTCGGGCAGGGAACAACAGCGTAGAATTATACGCTATTTTTGAGAATTCCGCAACGATTCATCCCGAGAATTCTCGTACTCCAGCCAAAAAAGCCGCTCGTCGGGACGCAGCATGTTGAACTCCCGCCTCGCCACTTCCGCAAGCCCCTCCTCGGTACCCACATATTCCAGCTCCTCCCGCAGAACTTCGAGTTTCCGCTGAAGCTGCACCAGGGCGGTCATCTTCCGATCCAGAAGCGACGTGAGCCGATGCATCCGGGAAAGCTCGTAGCTGTAGGAGGTCCAGAGAATCCCCAGGCATACTCCCACCAGGGTGAGCAGAAAGACCCAGCGGAGTCGGAGAGGCCTCACGGAACAATCCCTACATCTGCTCCGGGGCGCCTATACGCACGATTCCCAGAGCGTTCTGCAGAACTCTCTGCACTCCCCGGCAGAGGAGAAGGCGGGCCTTCCGGAGTTCCTCGGTCTCCCCCAGAATGTGATGAGCGTTGTAGAAGGTGTGGAAAGCACAGGCGAGATCGTAGAGATAGAAGACCACCCGGTGGGGTTCGAACTCCCGGGCCGCCTTGGCCACTTCCTCCGGAAAGAGCCCCAGCTGCTTGATGAGATTCTGTTCCTCCGAAGAGCTCAGGAGGTGGAGATCGCACTCTTCCAGGGAGGGGAGCTCCACTCCCCGTTCCCGGGCTTCCCGGAAGATGCTGCAAATCCGGGCATGAGCATACTGCACGTAGTAGACGGGATTATCCCGGGAAGCGGTTTTGGCGAGTTCCAGATCGAAGTCCAGGTGGCTGTCGCAGCGGCGCATGAGGAAGAAGTAGCGGGTGGCATCCACTCCCACTTCCCGGAGCACGTCCTCCAGGGTTTCGAACTGGCCGGATCGAGTAGACATGGCCACGGGCTCTCCCCCCCGAAGAAGGTTGACGAACTGAATGAGCATGATCTGGAGATCCTCGGGATTCCGCCCCAGGGCCTCCACGGCGGATTTCATCCGGGGAACGTAGCCGTGATGATCCGCTCCCCATACGTTGATCACCAGGTCGAAGCCCCGGTCGTACTTGTTCTTGTGATAAGCGATGTCCGAGGCGAAGTAGGTGGGCACCCCATTGCTGCGAATGAGCACCCGATCCTTTTCATCTCCGAAGGCGGTGGAGCGGAACCAGACGGCTCCCTCCTTGTCGTAGGCGTAGTCCCGCCCCTTGAGATGCTCGATCATGGAGGGGACCATGTCCTTTTCGTAGAGGCTCTTTTCGGAGAACCAGACGTCGAAACGCACTCCGAACTGCTCCAAGTCCCGCTTGATGGTGTCCAGGACCTTTCCCGCCGCGAAGGCGGTAAAGTATTCCAGGCTCTCCTCCAGGGGAAGAGAGAGAAAGGCTTCTCCCTTTTCTTCCATCACCTCCCGGGCGAGGTCGTAAATGTAATCTCCCTTGTAGCCGTTTTCCGGAAAGGGAGCTCCCTCGGGATTGCCCCCGATTTCGAAATACCGGGCCTGGGTGGATCTTCCGAGAATTTCCATCTGGAGCCCCGCATCGTTGATGTAGTACTCCCGCTCCACCTGCCATCCCGCGTATTCCAGGAGAGAGGCGGTGACATCTCCCACCGCGGCTCCCCGGCCGTGCCCCACGTGAAGAGGCCCCGTGGGATTGGCGCTCACGAACTCCACCTGCACCTTGCGCCCCTGCCCCAAATCGCAGCGGCCGTAGTTTTCTCCTTCTTCCAGAATCCGGGAAAGCACCTGATGCCCCCACTCGGAGGAGAGAAAGAAGTTGATGAATCCGGGGCCGGCGATTTCGATTTTATCGATTCCCGAACTTGTGCCGGTAGGAATACGCCGTACCAGGGCTTCCGCCACTTTACGGGGAGGCTCCCTGAAAATTTTAGTTCCCTGCATGGCCACGTTGGTAGCCCAATCTCCCTGGCCTTCTCTCCGGGGACGCTCCAGAAAAGCCTCGGGAAGATCTTCTCCGGAAAGGCCTCGCTCCTCCGCAAGTCCCCGAAGGGCTTCGGCAATAAGATTTTCGAGTTTCTGCCGTACATCCTGCATATTCGTTCACCTCCGCCCCGAAGGTTTATTGTTCCTTCAGGGGCACAAAAATCGTTTTCCAGCGCTCCCATCCATGGAGAACGCTCCGGAAAATCTCGCCCAGGGAACTGTCGATGACCGTGGGTTTTACCATGGCCTTCCGCTCCCCCTCGATATAGTTATGTCGCTTGTTGTAGTAAAAATCCCCCTTCAAAGCGATGGACCCCGATATTTCTCCCGGTGCGATCTTTCCCACCATCCGGAAGTTCGGAGGAAGCTGAAGCTTGAGTTTTTGCTCCAGCACAAAGGGGAAACGCAGCGAGAAGGGCGGATTTTCCCTCAAGATACGGGAAATCCAGGGGAGCTCGCCTCCGGGGACCTTGGCCAGAATCTGCCCCGTTCCAGGAATACCGAGCTTCATGGAGAGAGGAACCCGCACTCGATAGCCGTATCCGTAGCTTTCCCGAATTATGTCACCCTTCAGAGAGTAGGGAATGCTCCACCGGATACTGTCGAGAGCCCGCCGGGGATCTTTTGAAGCCTCTCCTCCGAAGAGATCCACCCATCCTCCCCGAACGTAGAGATCCAGAAAACCCTCCGCCTCTCCCCGGACATCCATGCTGAGATTCCATTCCAGAGTGAGCCGATGATCCTCCAGGCTCCCCTCGGGGACTTTTTTGGTCTGTACCTCCAGCCCGGAAACCCGATAAAGGGTTTTTCCCCAGAGGGAAGAGGGAATTTTACCGTATTCCACGGTCTGCCCGAGGAGATAGAGAAAGGGAATGTCTCCGGGAGGATTGCATTCCAGAACGGGTTCGAGCCAAAGATCCCGGGTGGAGGGTACCTTTTCGGAGAGGGCGAACACCGGCATCCACCAGAGAGTGACTTCCCATCCCACTTGACCGAGCCAACTGCGGGCTATGAGAGTACGCTCCCAGGAGGTCCAGGGCCCTTCGGGAGGAAGCGCCCCCTCTTCCCGAACCAGCCGGGAGGCAATGCCTTGCAAAAGATATTCTTCTTTGCTCATCTCTTCGAGAAGCTTCTTGCCTCTTCGGTGAGGCTTGGAATCCGAGGCGATGTGCCGGAAGATCCCCTGAAGTTCGGGATAGCTCCGTTTTTCGTAGAACTCCAGGGTTTTGAGCCCTCCGAGAATGCCCTGGCGCAAACTGAAGGCCAAGGAGGGGCGCCCCTCCGCCAGAAGTCCCTCACCGGGCCAGGGAGGAGTATTGACGCTTCGCCAGACATAGTGATCCTGGATTTCCGAAGATTCCACCGAAGGAGCGTCTACCCCCGTTCCCTCCCAGTAAAGAGGAGCTTCCCGGGGAACCCGGGCACGGATCTCCTGCTCCCAGACGGGAATATCTCTCTGGAGCCAGAGAAAGTCCCCCACGTCGAAACGCCGGGGGAAAATTTGCCGGTATTCCAGAACGAAGGCAAGCCGGTCATCCAGGTAGGGAATCCGCACCTGGAGTACCGGAATGCCCTCTTTATCCACGCTCAGAGGAAGAAGGGGATTGGCCAGCTTGCCGAAGGGCATGCCGTAAAGCCCCGCCAGGAGAATTTCCGCCTCCCCTCCGGGAGGAACGGGGATTTCCCAGTTTTGCCAAGCTTTGGGAATATCCCGGGTAAGCTGTATAATCCAGCGTTCCGTTTTCACGAGGGCTCCGTCGGCCCGGAGGTCATAATCCGCCTTTCTCTGCAGCACCATGCCTCCCATACCGGGATATTGTTCCAGGGAGGGAGCTTCTCGGGCAAGCCGAGAGACCTCATCCGGCGCCCAAGAGGAATCCTGGCCCCGGGCACTCTGCACCATGCCCCCCAGGGAAGCCAGAAGAAAAACTGCCAGCCAGAAAGATCCGCTCCAAAAAGTTCGCATACGTCGCATAGGTATCACTTCCTTCGCCGTGTTGTGGCTTCCGGGCCCTTTTTGTATCCGGACACTCCAAATCTCTCCATTTTTACGCCGTCACCCTGAAAATCGGGGATATGCGGTTTTTTCAAAGGTTTCTTCCGCAGCAGTGCTTGTATTTTTTACCGCTTCCGCAGGGACAGGGATCGTTACGCCCCACCCGCTGAGTTTTGCGTATGGGCTGGCGCTTTCGCCCCTCCCCCAGGGCGTGATGCTGAGCATCCTCCTGCCCCGGAGACTGGAGAAAGGGAAGAGGCATATCCCGGCTTTCCCGGAGATCCCGGGAAGCTTCGGAACGCCGTTCCTCGGAGACCACCGCCACCCGGTAGAGCAGCTCCGCCACACCCTCCCGAACCCGGGCAAGCATCTCCTGAAAGAGATTATAGGATTCGAACTGGTACTCCAGAAGAGGATCCTTCTGGCCGATGGCCCGAAGGCCGATACCCCGGCGCAGATCGTCCATGGCAAGGAGGTGCTCCTTCCACTGACTGTCCAGAACATGGAGTACCACAAACCGGGCAAGCATGGAAGCGGTTTCCTCTCCCAGGGAGCTCCTTTTTTCGTCGAATTTCCCCCGAAGATCTTCGAGAATTTTTTCCCTGGCGGTTTCCAGGGCCTCCCGAGTATCCACTCCCTGGAGGGGTTTTTCGATACCCGGCCAGAAGAGGGATTTCAGGCGCACCGATACCGCGTGGGGCTCCACCTCCGCCCCTTCGGGGCAGGAGGCGACGAAAACTCCCTGTACCGCATCCTCCACGAGACCCCAGGCATGTTCCGGCATCTCTTCGGATTCCAGTACCCGGCGGCGCTCCGCATAGATGGCTTCCCGCTGCTGGTTCATCACGTTATCGTACATCAGGAGCTGCCGGCGAATATCGAAGTGCATCTGTTCCACTTTTTTCTGGGCGTTTTCGATAGCCTTGCTGAGAAGGCCGTGCTCGATGGCCTCCCCCTCTTCGAGGCCAAGTTTGCCCATGATACCCTCGATGCGCTCGGATCCGAAAAGCCGAAGGAGATCGTCCTCCAAAGCGAGATAGAACCGGCTGGAACCGGGATCCCCCTGTCGGCCGCTCCGGCCTCGGAGCTGATTGTCGATACGCCGGGATTCGTGGCGCTCCGTACCGAGAATATGGAGCCCCCCGGCCTGAAGAACCTGCTGCTTCTCCTGGGCGCACTGCACTCGAATCTCTTCGGTCAGGGCCTCCCGTTCCGGAGAGCTTTCCTGGAGAGAGACACCCCGTTTTTCCGCCTCTTCTTTAAGGAGGAAATCCGGGTTGCCTCCCAGCACGATATCCGTGCCGCGGCCCGCCATGTTGGTAGCCACGGTAACCGTTCCCTTTCGCCCCGCCTGGGCCACGATAAAGGCTTCTTTTTCGTGATACTTGGCGTTCAGCACCTGATGGGGCACTTTCCGGGCCTTGAGAAGCTTGCTGACGATTTCGGAGACCTCGATGGAGGTGGTGCCCACGAGAACGGGCTGTCCCTGAGCATGGCACTCCGCCACCTCCTCCGCCACCGCAGCATACTTCTCCCGCTTGGTACGGAAGATAACGTCCGGATGATCTTCACGGATTATCGGGAGATTCGTGGGAAGCACCACCACGGAAAGGCCGTAGATCTCCTTGAACTCCTCCTCTTCCGTGGCGGCGGTACCGGTCATGCCCGCAAGCTTCCGGTACATACGGAAGTAGTTCTGCAGCGTAATGGTGGCGAGGGTCTGGTTCTCCCGGCCCACCTTCACCTTTTCTTTGGCCTCGATGGCCTGGTGCAGCCCGTCGGAGTAGCGCCGGCCGAACATGAGGCGTCCGGTAAATTCGTCCACGATGACGATTTCGTTATCCTTCACCACGTAGTGCACGTCCCGCTGAAAAAGGTGAAGCGCCTTGAGGGATTGTACTATTTTATGCCCCAGCTCGGAATGCTGCATATCCGAAAAAAGCTCCGAGACTTTGAGAATTTCTTCGCATTTCTTGATGCCCTCTTCGGTGAGCGCTACGTTGCGCTCCTTTTCGTCCACCTCGAAATGCTGTTCTTTCTGGAGCTGCCGGGCGGTGCGATCCGCAAGAATGTAGGGTTCCGGCGAATCCTCGGAAGGTCCGGAGATGATGAGAGGAGTCCGGGCTTCGTCGATGAGAATGGAGTCCACTTCGTCCACGATGGCGTAGTTGTGGTATCTCTGAACGAGTTGGGAAGGCTGGGTAGCCATGTTGTCCCGGAGATAGTCGAAACCAAATTCGCTGTTGGTACCGTAGACCACGTCTTTACGATAGGCCTCGTGCCGCTCCGAGGGCTCCATGAAAGGATAGATGACCCCCACGGAAAGGCCAAGAAATTCGTAGATAGGCTCCATCCATTCGGCATCGCGCCGGGCGAGATAGTCGTTCACCGTGATAAGGTGCACTCCTTTTCCCGAAAGGGCGTTGAGTACCACCGCCAGAGTGGAGACAAGAGTTTTTCCTTCTCCGGTTTTCATCTCCGCGATGCAGCCCTCGTGGAGCGCCATGCCTCCCATGAGCTGCACATCGAAATGCCGCAGCCCCAGGGTACGCCGGGAGACCTCCCGCACCACCGCAAAGACTTCTTCCAGGAGATCTTCCAGCTCCTCTCCCTGGGCGAGCCGGGAGCGGAATATTGCCGCCTTGGACGCAAGTTCCTCCTCCGAAAGCTTCTGCAGTTCCGGCTCCAGGGCATTGATACGCTCCACCCGGGCAGCATAACGCTTGAGAGCCCGTTCGTTTTTATCCAGACCGAGAGCTTTTTTCAGTGCTCCAATCATGCTTTCACCTTCTTTAATCTTTTGCGCTTTCTCGAAAGAAAAAGGAGCCGGAGCTCCTTTTTCCGAAAACATCCACCGGGGTATTATAGTTCCTATTCCGGGGAAGCGTCAAAAAAACCGGAATAAAAAACCCTCGGGGTCTGTCCGGTTCTCCGGAGGCGCCCCTCGAGGAATACGGTACGGAGCGCCCGGAAAAGTTCCGGGACATGGGAAAGGTTGCCGTAAAAAGTTATTTTTCCGAAGGAGCGCACATCATGAGGGCAAAAACCTTGGCCTCGTTGAGAAGGTGTTCTTTAAGAGCGTATTCGTTAGGCTGATGAGCGCAGTTCGCCTCCTGCCCCCAGACGGCGGCGGGAATGCCCCCATGTCGGAAATAGGCGGCGCAGGTACCTCCTCCGATACCTCCCACTCGGGGTTTCCGGGAGAACACCTTCCGGATAGCCTCACCGAGAAGAGTCACCACCGGCGCTTCGGGATCCGTACCCGGGGCCGCATCGTCCCGCTGCAGGATTTCCCGGGTTATGGCACATCCCGAAATATGCCGCCGGGATTCCAAAACCTCATCCACCACCCGAAGGACTTCGTCCAGAGGAGCTTCGGGAAGCACCCGGCAATCGAAGCAGAAAACTTCCTTTCCCGGAATGGTGTTCACATTCCCCACGTTGGCTCCCCGCTTGGTAGGCTCGAAGGTAGAGCATGCAGGAGCGAAAAGTTCGTTTCTTTCGGGAAAGGCTTTGTGCAGCGCTTCATCCAGGGTCACCGCGAGGATATTCGCCTCCCGGCAGGCGTTGTTTCCCTCGTCGGGGCGGCTTGCATGAGCCTGTTCTCCCTCCACGGTAATTTGAAGCCAGAGTATGGATTTCTCCGCCACCTCCACGAAATCGCCCTCTTCGCTTCCTCCGTCGGGAACGAGAACGAGATCCTCCTTCCGGAAAAGGCCCTCCTCAAGAAGATGCTGAATGCCGTAACGGCTTCCTACCTCTTCGTCCGCCACGAAACAGAGGCAGATTTCCCGGGAGGGCTCGATACCTTCTTGGCGGAGGGCGTAGAGGGCGTAGAGGCTTGCCACCAGCTCCTGCCCGTTGTCGTTGACTCCCCGGCCGATGATTCTATCCTCTTGAATGACCGGCTCGAAGGGATCCGTTTTCCAGAGAGAACGATCTCCTTCGGGAACCACGTCCATGTGGCTCACGAACCAGAGCCGCTCCTTACCGGCTCCGGGAACCTGAAGAACGAGATTGGGCCGAAGGCCTCCCTCTACCCGGGAATCTTCGGCATCATACCGCCGGGGCTTGGGAAAACCCAGATCCTGCACCATCTCTTCAATAGCCCGGGCCTTGCGGTTTTCCCCGGTTCCTCCTCCATCGGGAGAGATGGCGGGGATACTGCAAATGTTACGCAAACTTTCCATCATGGCATCCCCGAGCGTATCCAGAGTTTCGAAAACTTTCGTTTCGTCTTTCATGATATCCTCCTTATAACACAAGGTCGCACATACAAAAATTTCCCAAAAAAATCCCCGCCCTGAAAAGGCGGGGATTTTTGAAGAATGCATAAAATCAATCAGCCTCCCATGAGAATTTTCTTGCTTCCCACGAGATACTCCATTCCCGAGTATATGGTGAAAAAGAGAGCGATCCACATGACGGTAATGCCCCCGGGGATATTCAAGATCATGAGAGAGATGGCGATAATCTGGGTTACCGTTTTCACCTTGCCTCCCCGGGATGCCGCGATAACCACTCCCTCTGCGGCGGCCACCATGCGGAGCCCGGTGACGATAAATTCCCGGGCAACGATGATAACCACGATCCATGCGGAGAGTCTCTGAAGCTCCACCAGGGAGATGAGAGCCGCGATGACGAGAATTTTATCCGCCAGAGGGTCGATGAATTTCCCCAGATTCGTTACCATGCCGTGTTTCCTGGCAATGTAGCCGTCCGCGGTGTCCGTAAGAGCCGCGAGAATGAAGATGAGCCCCGCCAGAAGATCGCCGTACCCCGTATCGAGCCCCAAAGCCACCAGGGGTTTCACGGGATAGTTGATCCGGAAGGTAAGAAACACCATCACCACCGGAGCGAGAAAGACCCGGGACAGACTGAGCACGTTAGGCAGATTCCAGGGATTCTTCGGCACGAGAATCCGCTCCCTTCCTGAAAAGTTCTATCCTCCGAGATAGGCTTCCCGCACCCGGGGATTTTCGATAAGTTCCGCCCCGGGACCCTCGAGAACGATCTCTCCCACCTCGAGAACGTAGGCATAATCCGCAATCTTGAGCGCCGCAAAAGCATTCTGCTCCACCAGGAGAACCGTCTTCCCCTGATCATTGATATAACGAATAATATCAAATACTTCCCGAACGAGAAGAGGCGCAAGGCCCAGAGAGGGTTCGTCCATCATGATGAGTTCCGGTCGGCTCATGAGAGCCCGTCCGAGGGCGAGCATCTGCTGCTCTCCTCCCGAGAGAGTTCCTCCCTTTTGCCAGATTCGTTCCTTCATCCGGGGAAAAAGCTCGAAGACCCAATCCATGTCCTTCTGAATCTCCCGGGTGTCCTTGCGGGAATAGGCTCCGAGAACGAGGTTTTCCCGCACCGTGAGATGGGGGAAAATCCGGCGTCCTTCGGGAACCATCACCACTCCGGAGGTAACGATGCTCTCGGGAGTTTTTCCGAGAATCTGCTTTCCCTCGTGTTCGATGCTTCCCTTGCACTGCTTGAGAAGCCCCGCAACCGCCCGGAGAGTGCTGCTTTTGCCCGCTCCGTTCGCCCCGATAAGAGTGACGATTTTTCCCTTGGGAACGGAGATGTTCAGGCCCCGGAGAGCGTGGATGCCTCCGTAATGTACGTGCAGATTTTGTACCTTAAGCATACTCCAGAGCCTCCTCTCCCAAATAAGCTTCGATTACCTTGGGGTTCGATTGGATGGCCTCGGGATTCCCTTCGGCGATACACACGCCGTAGTCGAGAACCCAGATATGCTCGCAAACTCCCATGACCACCTTCATATCATGCTCGATGAGAAGTACCGTAAGCTTGAACTCCTCCCGGACGCGCCGGATAAAATCCATGAGATCCCGGGATTCGTGGGGGTTCATTCCCGCCGCGGGCTCGTCGAGAAGAAGGAAGGAAGGTTCCGTGGCGAGAGCCCGGGCGATTTCGAGACGCCGCTGCGCTCCGTAAGGAAGGCTGCTGGCATTTTCATAAGCCACCTTGTGGAGTTCAACCTTCCGGAGAAGCTCCATGGATTTCTCTTGAACTTCCCGCTCCTCCCGGGCCCCCGAAGGGAGACAGAAAGGAATGGCCCACCAGGGGGATTTCTGGCGCAGATGCGCCCCGATCATGACGTTCTGCAATACCGTCTCGTTTTTGAAAAGCCGGATGTTCTGGAAGGTCCGGGCAATTCCTTCATGACAGATCTTATGAGGAGGATAGCCCGTAACATCCCTCCCGTGAAAGAGCACTTTTCCCTCGGAAGGCTTGTAAAAGCCGGTGATCATGTTGAAACAGGTGGTTTTTCCCGCACCGTTGGGGCCGATAAGCCCCACGATACGCCCTTCCTGCACCTGGGCACAGAAACGATCCACCGCGGTAAGGCCTCCGAAGCGCATGGTAAGGTTATCCACTTCGAGAACTATATTCCGTTCGCTCACGAGGATTCACCTCCCTTGGGGGACGTCCGGAAAATGGTGTCCCAGGTAAGTTCCCGCATTCCCATGATACCCTCCCGCCGGAAGAGGATGATGAGCAGCAGGGAGAGGGAGAAGATGACCATCCGCATGCCCGGAATGCCCGGAATGTGGAAGGAGCCGAGAGTGACGGGATTTTCCACGAAACGGAGCCACTCCAGGAGGAAGGTGATGAGCACTCCCGCGATGCAGGTTCCCGTGATGGATCCCAATCCTCCCGCCACGGCGATCATGAGCACGTTGAAGGTCATGATGAAGAGGAACATCTTGGGATCGATGGTGGTGAGAAGACTTGCCAGAAGAGCGCCTCCGATGCCCGCGAAGAAGGATCCGATGGTGAAGGAGATGACCCGGTAACGGTAGGTATTGATTCCCATGGCCCGGGCGGCCACCTCATCATCCCGGATGGCCTTGAGAGCGTTTCCGAAATTGCTGTTCACGATACGCACGATGACGAAGATGGTGAGGAGAAGCCATCCGTAATTCCACCAGAGATTGGCGTAATCCGGGATGCCCTTGAGCCCCAGGGCACCGTTGGTGATGAAGGTGATGTTGTTCGCCACCACCCGGATGATCTCCGCAAAACCCAGGGTAGCGATACCCAAGTAGTCTCCTCCCAGGCGCAGTACCGGCAGAGCGATGAGAAGCCCGAAGAGCGCCGCCATGAGCCCCCCCGCGAGAACCGCCACGAAGAAGGGAGCCTGAAGAACGCTGAAAGGCCAGATGAGAGGATCCAGAATGTAGATCATCTCCTTCTGGAGCGCCGGAAGAATAAGAAGGGACGAGGTGTAGGCACCGATGGCCATGAACCCCGCATGCCCCAGGCTGAACATGCCGGTGAAACCGTAAATCAGGTTCAGACTGAGGGCGAGAATGGTATTGATGGCGATGAGGTTCATGATCTGGATCTTGTATCCGTCAAAATTCCCCTGGGCCCAGTAAAGCCCTCCCGCCAAAGCCGCCACGAGAAGAACGTTCAGGATGTAATTTCGCTGTTTTCGTTTTTCCATCATACCTTCTCCTCCAGTTTCTCTCCCATCAGCCCGGTAGGCTTGATGAGAAGGATAATGATAAGAAGCACGAAGGCGAAGGCATCCTTATACCCCGAAAGTTCCGGGAAAAAGGCTACCGTCATGATCTCGATGAATCCGAGAAGAAGACCTCCCACCACGGCTCCCGGAATGGAGCCGATACCTCCGAGCACCGCGGCTATGAAAGCCTTGAACCCCGGGATCATCCCCATGAGAGGCTGAATCTGGGGATAACGCAAGGCCCACATGATCCCCGAAGCCGCCGCGAGAGCCGAACCCAGGCCGAAGGTAAAAGCGATGATCTTGTTTACCGAAACCCCCATGAGACGAGTGGTTTCAATGTCTTTGGAGATAGCCCTCATGGCAAGCCCCGGCTTGGTTCGATAGACGATGTAAAGAAGCACGAGCATGAGCACGAAGGAGATAATCGGCACGATGATGGTAAGAGGGAGAATACGCACGCCGCTTTCAAGCTTGATAACTTTTACCAGCCAGTCCGGCCGGTATACCGCCCGGGGGATTCCCGTAAAGACCACGATGGCGAGGTTCTGGATAAAGAAAGACACGCCTATGGAGCTGATGAGAGCAGAGATACGCGGAGCGTCCCGAAGGGGCTTGTATGCCACCTGATCCACCAGGATTCCACAAAAGGAAGCTCCCACGATGGCCACGAAAATGGCCGCCACCCAGGGGAGCTTGAGCAATGCGATGGCCCAGAAGACATAGTATGCCCCGAGCATGAAGATATCCCCGTGGGCAAAGTTGATAAGCCGGAGGATACCGTACACCATGGTGTAACCGATAGCGATGAGAGCGTACAGGCTACCCAGGGTAAGGGCATTGAAAAAATGCTGAACAAATATGGGCAGGGACATGGGATTCC
>DAIPKP010000134.1:0-4382 GCA_036769705.1 Synergistaceae bacterium | reverse complement strand
ATCGAGTTCGCCAAGGAACAGCACGACGGACAGGGGCTCTCCATCGTGGATGCCGCGGGAATCGCCGCCTCGGAACGGTTCCGCTCGGTCATGATGACCGCCTTCACCTGCGTCATAGGAGTGCTCCCCATGCTGTTCGCCAGCGGTGCCGGAGCGGGAAGTCGAATCCACGTGGGAACCACCATGTTCTTCGGCATGAGCATCGCCACCGCCTTCGGAATATTCCTCATTCCGGGACTCTACGTGTTCCTGCAAACCTACCGGGAGAGGATCAAGGCCGCCATAGGACGGCTGGTGCTCGGAAAAAAACCGGATACGCAACCGGAAACTCGGGAAGAGGGATAAAAACATGAAAAAACTGACAGCCCTGATGGCCGCTCTGCTGCTTCTGATGGGAGGATCTTCTCTTTCGGCGGCTAGGGAAAACACGCTTCCGAAGGATCTGGAACTGGAACTCGGAAAATGGGCCGATCTGGCCAAGCGCTATCCCATGCCCTATTTCGC
Organism: Synergistaceae bacterium; assembly: GCA_036769705.1. Lineage (GTDB taxonomy): Bacteria > Synergistota > Synergistia > Synergistales > Aminiphilaceae > DAIPKP01. The sequence continues at coordinate 3,878 of DAIPKP010000134.1, read as the reverse complement.
CTCCCCCGAGGTGCCGGACGCTCCGGCTCCGGAGGTGCTGGCCCGCTGGTGGGATTTCCTGGGGGATGACACCCTGACGAAACTCATACTGCTTTCTCTGGAGAACAACCGGGATATCCGAACCGCCCGGTCCAAGTTCGCGGAAGCTCGGGCAGCCTTGGGAATCAGCAAGTCCGCGGTGCTTCCATGGATCGACGGCAGCGGCTCCTTTACCAATCTGAAAAGCGGAGAAAACGCCAATCTCAGCGGCCAACAGGTAGGCCCGGTGGATCTGTACAAGCTCGGCATCGACGCCTCCTGGGAGATCGATTTCTCCGGCGCCCAGGCCCTCAAGATCGAGGCCAGCGCTGCGGATCTCCAGGCCCAGTACGGCGCTTTACACAGCGCCTGGGTGAGCCTCTCCTCCGAAGTGGCCCTGAACTATCTCTCCCTTCGAACCCTTCAGAAAAGGCTTTTGGTAGCGAAAAAGAATCTGAGCCTTCAGCTGGAGACGGTGGAACTGCTCCAATCCAAGTACGACTCCGGGCTGGCGGACGAGCTGGATCTGAGCCAGGCCAAGTACACCATGGAACAGACCAAGTCCACCATTCCTCCCATCCGGGCAGGCATGGAGGAGGCTATGAACCGCCTGGCCATTCTGGTGGGAGAGGTTCCGGGAAGCCTTTCGGAAGATCTTTCGGAATACCGCCCTCTTTCGGGCCCGGAGATCGATCTGGTGGGAATTCCCGCAGATTTCCTCCGCCAGCGCCCGGATATCTTCATGGCGGAACGGCAATTAGTGGCCCAGATAGCCCGAAAGGATGCCGCCAAAAAAGATTTCATTCCCAAGCTGCTTCTCTTCGGCTCCATCGGCCTGGAATCCTACGGCTCCGCCAGCGGCCTTTCCATATCGGACGGAGGGCTTTACTCCATCAGCCCCCAGATCTCCTGGCCCATCTTCCACGGAGGAGCCATACGGAAAAATATCCAAGTCCAGACGGAGAGGCAGGAACAGGCCCTGGCGGCCTACGAGCAGACCGTGCTCAACGCAGTGGCGGAAGTACGGAATGCCCTCACTGCGGAAACCCAGGAAAGGGAGAGAAACGAATCCCTTCAGCGGGGCGTAACCGCCGCCACCACCGCCATGGAAGTGGCGGAAGACCAGTATAACCATGGCCTCAAGGATTTCAACAACGTCATCATCGCCCAGAGCGCCCTGCTCCGCCTGGAGGAGCAGCTCGCCATAAGCGACGGCCAGATGCTCTCCAATCTCATACAGATCTTCAAGGCCTTGGGAGGAGGCTGGGCCCCCATGGAGGAATATCTTCCGGTACAGGCGAAAATCCTCAAAAAGGAAGAACCCCGGGGAACCGTGGAGCTTTCCGACGAAAGCCAGGCCTATCTGGATAGTTTGAGGAAGGAGCTCGAAGCTTCGGAATAAAATAATCCCTGAATTTTTACGCACAAACCGAAACCGGAGTCCTGGAATTTTCTGGGCTCCGGTTTCGCATTTCCTCTTGACTTTGCCACAGTGTGAAGGTGTATGGTATCTTCAAAATACTAGAAAAGTTGTTCAATCAAAGGGATCCCCTTTTTTCGGGGAAATTTTTCCGCCTCCTCCTCCGTAGAGCGCGCGTTTTTCCATGGGAGAACGTCGGAAGTTCATGAAAAGAGTTATTCTTATTTTCCGCTTTCGAGAAAGGACGGATTTTCCATGAAAAGCGAGTTTTTACGTGCTGCGAGGTTGCAACGGGTTTGTGGAACGATTTTTTTCCTGGGATTGCTTCTTCTGCTTTTTCAACATACCGCGGAGGCCACCACATGGACCGTGACGAGCACCGAGGACAGGAGCTACGACCCTCCCGAGGGAACGCTGCGCCATGCGGTACAAAACGCCTGGAACAACGACATCATCGTCTTCGCAAGTTCGGGCATGGAGATTCAACTGGCGGAGGAACTGCCCATCGGCAAGAACGTTACCATCATGGGAAGCTCCACCACGGTCCGCCAGACGGCGCCGCATCACCGGGTCTTTTCCGTGGCTTCCGGAGCCTTCGTACGGATGGAACATCTCACCATCACCGGAGGGAAGGGCTACAGCGGGGGTGCCGGAGGAGGAGGCATTCTGAACAGGGGGTATCTCACCCTCTACCGCTGCACTCTTCGGGATAACTACGCCTCCACCTACGGAGGGAGCATCGAAAACTATGGGGATCTCACCCTGAACATCGTTACCCTGGAAAACAACACCGCCGCGCACCAGGGAGGAGGCATCTGCAATCGCATGGGAGGCACTCTGAATGCCTACACCTCGACCATACGGAACAACACTTCCGAAGGATACGGAGGAGGATTGACCAATTTCGGCACCGCCAATCTGCTCTCCCACACCGATTTTTCGGGAAATACCGCAAATCGGGGAGGAGGCATCTACAACGACGGAGAAATCACCACATCCTGGTGCACCCTAAGCTCCAACCAGGCTTCGGAATCCTCCGCGGGAGGAGGAATAGAGAACTACGGCTCGCTGACCCTTGCGGAAAACTCCGCGGTCACCGGAAATACCCCCCTGGAAATTCTCGGAAACTATACCACCGACGGCACATGCACCATCGGCACATCCCCGGGAAGAAGCTCCGTGGCCCTGGCCGGAATGGCTTCGGGCTCATCTCCGAAAGCCCGCTCCACTGCGGGAGAACCCGACGTGATTGCCGCGGAAGAGAATCTGGGTAATTCCGGAAGTTCTCTGTACGGAGAGGTGAAAGAAGCCCTTTCAGGGGATCTCCGGGGCATTTCGGGAAACCTTTCCGCCTCTCTTGAGGAAATGGACGCTACCCTCTACAACGCCTTCACCTATGAGAACGTCCCTCTGGCAGACACTTCCGGCGAGGGAGAGCTGGAGATCGAGTTCACCGCCTCCTGGCCCCGGTGCGTGCGGTACTACGCCGCCTTCGCTTTGGCGGAGGAGGATGCGGCAAATGACGAAAGCGCGAAAACCCTGGTTCCCGGAAGCTACGTTCTGCCCGAGCGGGGGATCCAGTTCGAGATCCAGCCGGGGCAGAACCTGCCCGAAGGGGTAACTCCTCCGGAGTTTTACGAATCCGGAGAGGGCCTGCGAACCTGGCGGAACACCGTAGCAGATAACGGTTCCTTCGATCTCAATCCCGAGACGGGAACGGTAACCTTCCGTATCTGCTCCGTCCGGGCGGAGGCCCAGGCTCCCGCATCGGGAGGAAGTTCCGGAGGATGCAACGCCGGAGGAGATGGAGCTTCGTGGCTCTCTTTCCTGCTGCTCCTGGGACTTCCTCTGATGGGAGGCCTGCGAAAAAAATACGAAAAATCTTCGGAAACCAAAAGAGAGGGTGAAATATGCATGTGTGAAAAAAGGGGCAAAAGAACTTGTTCTTTCCTGATTTTAAGCGTTTTGATGTTTTTGGAATTTTTCATCTTCCAGGATGCCGCCCATGCCACCACCTGGATCGTCACCAGCGAAGCCGATGACGAAGCCCGGGAGACATTACGGCATGCGGTGGAAAACGCCGCGGGAGGAGATACCGTTTCCATTCGCGTACCCGTGGTGAATCTTAGGAGCTTCCTTTTCGTCAACAAAAACCTCACCATAAGCGGATATCCCTCCGCCACCCTCCGCCAGACCGTGGCAGGGGAACGGGTAGCCTACTTCATTCCCGGCATCACCTGCACTCTCAACGGCCTGACCATCACCGGAGGAGATCTTTCGGGAAGCTCCCTCTGCGGAGCGGGACTCATCAATCATGGCACGCTCACCATGAAAGACTGCATCGTCACGAACAACACCGAAGGAGGAGGCATCCTGAATGCGGGGAACCTCACCATGCACGACTGCACCGTGAGCAACAACACCGCCAACTGGCCCCGAA
>DAIPKP010000030.1:21367-25613 GCA_036769705.1 Synergistaceae bacterium | reverse complement strand
TAGGCGCAATGTCCCTGGCCGGTGAGTTCCTGAAGAACGAATTCCACCCCCGCCTTTCCCCGGAGAAGGGAATTCCTGGGAATTCCCAGGCGTTCCGCTATGGCGTCGGCGGTCTTGAAACCCATACCCCAGATATCCCGGGCCAGGCAGTAGGGATCCTCCCGGATACGTTGAATGGCCTCGTCGCCGTAGCTCTTGTAGATGCGGAAAGCCCGGCTCGTGCCCACTCCATGGCTATGCAGGAAAACCATGATATGCCGGATCTGCTTCTGTTCCTTCCAGGTTTCCATGATTCGGGCGGACCGGGTGGGGCCGATGCCTTCCACCTCCTCCAGCCGGGAAGGCTCTTCCTCGATAATCCGAAAGACCTCCATGCCGAAAGCCCGGATAAGGCGTCCCGCCATGGCTTTGCCGATACCGTGAATCATTCCCGAAGCCAGGTATTGCTGCATTCCTTCCAGGCTGCCCGGAGGAGTGATGCTGATGCTGTTCCCCTGGAATTGCTGGCCATACTTGGGATCCATTTTCCAGAACCCCTCGGCACGAATCCATTCGCCGGGGTGCGCAGAGGAAAGGGTTCCCGTGAGCGTCACGAGATCCCGGGCATTTTGAGGCTTGATACGCAAAACACAAAAGCCCGTTTCCGGGCTGTGAAAGGTAACGCGTTCGATGGTTCCCTCCAGAAGATGCTGATTATCCATGTTTTTCCAATCTCTTTAGGTTTTCGAAATTCTTTTCCTGAAAAGGAGGAAGGAAGAGTACCTTGAAGGAAGGGTGGGCGGTTTCTTTACGTTTTCCGGCAGAGCCTGCAGTGCCGCATCCACCACCACAGGATCGTAAAGGGTTCCCCGACCGGAAAGAAGATGCTCCCGCACTTCTTCGGGGGGGCGGGGTTCGTGATAGGGGCGATCACTCAGCATGGCATCCACCACGTCGGCCACCGCCAGAATACGAGCTTCCAGGAGAATCTCTTTTCCCGAAATTCCTTTGGGATATCCCGAACCGTCGTAGCGCTCATGGTGTTCGCGAATGATGCGTGCCAGGTGGTGTTCCTTGAGAATGTTTTCCACCATGTCCGCTCCGTCTCCCGGATGCTGCTTGATGATGGCGAATTCCTCGGGAGAGAGTTTCCCTTTCTTGAGCAGAATGGCATCGGGAGAGAAAAGCTTGCCCACATCGTGCAGAAGCCCCGCCCGTACGATAAGATCTTGCCTGTGAGAGCTCAGCCCCATGGCTCTTGCGATAACCCGGGCGTTATCCGCCACCTTGCAGGAGTGATGCGACGTGTAGGAATCCCGTTTTTCCAGCACCATGGACATGGTGAAGAGCTGGGTCTCCAGGGAGTGGCGCCGCAGCAAAAGCACGCTGATGCTGTATAGAAGAGCCGCCATGAGAAAGAAGGTGAGGCCCAGAGTGTGGAGGGTGGTGGCATCTTCGAGAAAGTGCCGTAAAACGGATTCTTCCTGAAGATGGTATTCTCCCGAAAGAGGGATGCCTTCCGGGCTTTGGGTTATCATGAGGTGCGTCCCCAGGAAGGTGTTTATGGTGTGAAGAACCTCCAGATCCGTTATTCCCATAAGAGCGTAAAATTTTGAAGGGGTACCGTCTTCGAAAAGAAGAGGGAGTTTCTGGACAAAAAGAATTTCCTTCCCCTCTCCCGGATGGATCTCAAGCTCTTCGGGTGCCAGAGAGTGAAGAAGAGAAGTGTCCAGAAGAGAGGAGCCGAAACGGTAGAGAAGACGGCCATCCTTTTCCAGGAGCCATTCCCGGAGACCGTAGCTTTCCTCCATGTCGTCGAACTGCTCTTCGAGAAAATCTTCGTGTCCTTTCTCTGCCGCATGGACCATGGCATCCCAGTAAAGGTAGCCTTCGAAAAGAGTTTCGAATCGTTGGGTAACGTCCTTGACTAGAAGCTCCCGGGCAAATTCGAGATGTCTTTCCACGGTTTTGTGATGAGCAAGAAAGAGAGCCCCTCCAACCAGAGCGGTAAGCAGAAGGGCAAAAAAGACGGAAAGAAAGATGGCACGTTGATATCGTTTTATCACGTTAAGGCTCCTTTGGCGGAAGATTCTTTCCGGATTTGATTCGGAGAAGAGAAAGCAAAAAAACCTTGCCCCAGATTCTCGGGGAAATTTTTCCTCGCTTTTTACCGATGATACTATGAAAAAGTTTTTTTGAGAAGAACTTGAAAGGATTACGTAGTAATCTTTTTCGTGACAAACCTTGTCATGAAAATAGCCCTTTTTTCATGCTTTTTCACCCGTCTTTATCGCTCTTCGTACTGTGATTCCAAGGTTTTGAGGGTTGCAGCATGTTCCATTGCGGAAACTGGGTTTTTGTGATAATCTCCCTCTAGAAAGAAACAAAGATTTTTTAAGGAGGTAGATGACATGGCAGCTGTAGTTGATAAGGATGTTTGTGTCGGTTGTGAGGCCTGTGTAAGCGTCTGTCCCGTAGAGGCGATCAGCATGGTGGACGGCAAGGCCGAGGTTGGCGATGCCTGTGTGGATTGTGGAGCCTGTGTAAGCGCCTGCCCCGTAGAGGCGATTTCTCTGTAACCTGGGATTTTCGCTCTACCATATATCAAAGGCGACCCCGAAGGGGGTCGTTTTTTTTGTTGACTTTTTTCGTTTCCTGCCGTACCCTTGATGGAGATCTTTTTGTTAGGCCTTTGTAACACCATGGGAGGGAAAATATGAGCGTTTCTTCGAGAATTGAGGACTATTTGGAAGCTATATTGGCCATGGAGATCGAAAAAGGAAAGGCCACGGTAACGGAACTGGCCCGGAGGGTGCGTGTTTCCAAGGCTACCGTGGTGGCTACCTGTCGCAAGCTTGTGGATGCGGCCATGTTGGAACATGAACAGTACGGAGATCTCCGCCTCACGGAAAAGGGACGGGAACGCGCGCTCAGGATTTACCGGAGACATCAGCATCTTACCTATCTTTTTTCGGAGCTTATGGGGATCGAACGCTCCAGGGCTCAGGAAATAGCCTGTGTTATGGAACATGAACTCGACCAGTCCGCGGAGCACCGCCTTCTGGGTTTTGCGGATTATATCGCTCAGGCCCGCCGGGAAAAACAGCCTTGGGTACAGGAGCTGGTTCAAAGCATGGAGGCCATGGAACAGAAGGAAGAGCTCTGTATTCCCCTTATGTTGGCCGAGGCTGGGCGACCCTATCGGGTTACGCGGGTCACTTCGGAACAGGAACAGCGCCTTGCCCTGGCGGAGCAGGGAGTTTATCCCGGAGTGATTTTGGAGTATCTACGACGAAACGAAGAGAGCGAGCGCTTTTCTCTCGATGCGGTGGTACATAAAACCCCTCTTTCTCTCGATCGAGAGCAAGCGGTAGCTATATGGGTAGAGGAGGTGTGATCCATGTTTCCTCTCTGTTTTGCTGAAGAAGGTGTGGAAGTAAAGGTAGTGCGTCTTTCGGGAGGAGGATGTATGCACCGGAGATTGGCTGATATGGGCATCGTTCCCGGAGTGGTGCTTCGGGTTCTCCGGGGCGGAGGCGGAGAAGGACCTGCCATGGTGGCCCTTGGAGAAAGCCGTTTCGCTTTGGGATACGGGATGGCCAACAGGATTTTTGTTACCCTCAAGGATGCGGCTTAAGCAGGGAAGTTTTTCTTTTTTTCCTGCTAATGGTTGCCCGTAAAGGGTGTTTCTAAAAAAAAGGGGATCCTCTTCAACGAGAAGAGGATCCCCTTTTTTTCTGGAAAAAGAAACACAGGAGCTTCCGGTACAGGGAGCTTCTCTCCGGCAATCCGGCAGAGAATCTTTTTCCGGAAGAAGATTGGCGCACGTCTTTCTTTGTGGAAAAAGGACATGCCAGAAGATGAGCTCCATCTTTTTTCGGGATCGTGATCTCCTGGCAATCCCAGCGGAGTCGAATGAAATTATCGTGGAATCTCTCTGGGAGCGGAAGGATTTCCACGAAATCTCCCGGGAAAAGCCCCTCTTGAATAATACGTTTCTGAAGTGCTTCGTCTCCATCGACGCGTATCAGAAGAGCCTGGGTCCCCGGAGAAAGCTTGGAGAGCCTGACGAAGGCTCTATGCTTTTTCCCGCAAAAACGAAGGCCCTCTTCCCGAGCTTGCCGTGCCTCCAAAGAGTTCCAAGGAGAGGAGATCATTTCCTCGAAAGAGCAGATCATGCGTGGCTTCCTTTCTTTTCTTTTTGTCCGGCATGTACGTAAATTTTCGTGTCCCAGGGATGTTCCAGGGATACGATTTGTTTGCCGTA
>DAIPKP010000030.1:6209-21267 GCA_036769705.1 Synergistaceae bacterium | reverse complement strand
GAAGAAAGCCGGCAAAAGAAACATTCTTTTGCCGGCTTTCGAGGGAGAGAGTTGGATCTCAAGAATGTGCGGTCGTTACATGTCCCGAACCTGAACCCAGATAACTGCATCCTGGGACAGTTCTTTGCCCTTGTATTCCGTCTCGGGGCCCACGCCGAGGGCGGCAAATCCCCACCATCCCGCCTTGGGGAGGGCGTAGACGAAGGTTCCGTTGGCATCGGCCTTGATGGTCTGGGTAATGAAACAATCCTGAGGAGCCTCTAGGGCGGCTTCCTTTTCGAAGGCGTCTTTCTCCTGATTCGGCAGATGGTTCAGATATTCCACTTCCACCTCCGCAAAGGGTACGGGCTCGCCGTTGCAGCAGACCACGCCGGAGAAAATGTTTCCCGTCCAGAGGCCGTAAGGCTTCGCCAGGGGGAGAATCTCTGCGGGAAGCCCTGCCAGGCTGTCCCAATCCGTGGGAAGTCCCGCCACGTTTACGATCATTTTGGTGAACTGCTGCATGTAGGCTCCTTCGGATTCCTCGAAATACACTGCCGGGGCCAGGCAGAAGACGAAATCTCCCATGCCCTTCAGGCGGTAGGAACTTTCGTAGCCTTTACCGGTGTTGGTGAGGCTGGTCCACATGATGGGTTTCATGCTTTCCAGAAGGTTCGTCTTTTTGCCTTTGTTTACCACGAAGAACTGCTGGGGAGTTCCCATATCCATGGTATGTCCCGCTTCGAAAGGATGAGTGAAAACCATCTCCAGGGCAACGGTGCCTCCCTTTTCGAGGGCCGATTCGGGGGTATAGATCATCTGAAAATGGGCCAGTCCGGGAGCTGCGGAAAAAGCGAGAAGGGCGCTTACGCAAAGGCAGAGGCGGAAAAACTTTTTGCTGTTCATCATGAAAAATTCTCCTTTTTTAGAGTGGATAATGCGTTTTTCAGAAAAAACGCATTCGATTTCCTTTTTGTCGGCATTGTGGAGTTGCTCGGGCTAAAAAATGTCCTCTCCCTTGATTTCGATGGAATGCCCCGGCCCCGCATCGAAAAGAACCACGTAGGGAATTTCGGGGATTTCGAAGATGAAGGTGGAGTCTTCTCCCATGGCTCCTTCGATAAGGACGTTCCCTTCGGTGTCGAGAACTTTCATGCTTACCCCCGCTGCGGAGGACCCGTCGGAAAAGCCTCCTTCACATGTGGCGGTGCCGTCCATGTTGTCGTAGCACGAGCAGAGAGGGGTATGGGCGAATGCGGCGGTGCCGAAAACCATCATTCCCAGGGCGAGAATCAGGGCAAAACCTTTGGAAAAGTGTGGTGTACGCATGTTTCTTCCTCCTTTTCATCGTATGAAACTTTGATTGCCTGCATTTTTTCGTTTCCGCAACAGCGGAAACCTTTTCGAGAGAGAGCGCTATTCCGTGTATCAAATGCGGACTATCACCTTCCTTCGGCAAGAGGAGTATCGTCTCGGGGCTCTATACGGGAAAAAATGAGAGCTCCCAGAAGGGCGAGAATATAGAAGATCCCCATGGCCTGAAGTCCCGTGAGGCTGAAGAGGCTTCCCAGGGTGAAGATTCCCGAAGCGAAGAGGAAGCCGAGGCAGATGGGGAATATCAGGGAGAGAAGCATCCAGCGGGTTCCATTTTTGCCCGCTTCGAGGCGTACCATGATGAGAGTGGCGATGCAGGGAGGATAGAGGGCCATGAAGATCATCAGAGCTAAGGCGTGGAGTTGGGTGAAACCTTTGGCCTGGCTGCTCATCCGCTCCTCCAGAGCCGCTCCTTCCTGCCCCTCTTCGGGTTGATAGAGAGCTCCCAGGGTGGCCACGGTGTTTTCTTTGGCCGCCAGGGCGCTGAGAAGAGAGACGTTTACCTTCCAGTCGAATCCTGCCCATCGGGTAACGGGTTCCAGAAGAATTCCCAGGCGTCCCAGAAGGCTGGAAGAGATTACCTCTTCCTTATAGGAGCGTTGCAGGGATCCCCGCTCGCTTACGAGAACTTTGAACGCCTTCTGCACCGCCTTGGCGTCTGTATTGCGTCCCGGAAGAACCACGGCGAAAAAATCCGGGTTTTTTCTCCGGTACTCTTCCAGAAAGGCTTTTTTCGCCTCCTTGGAACGTACCTGTTTGATACCGTTCTGGTAGCTGTCCCAGTAGGTCAGAAGAGCGTCGATGGCGCTCGAATCGTTCATAAAGGGCTTTCCTGCGGGATTTTCCTCGATTTCCTGCAGAAAAGAGTTTTTAAGAGCCTGTTCCCGAGATTCGAAGCCTTGCCGTTTGTTTTCGGAAAGTCCGGGGAACGTGGTGAGCCCGTAGATGACGATGGCCACCAGCATGATGATGGTGCCAACCTTTTTCACGAAGAGCCAGGTGCGTTCCACCGTGCGGCTTCCTACGCCGAACAGCGTGGGAAGGTGGTAGGGGGGCATCTCCATGACGAAAGGAGAGCGCTCCTTGGAGCGGAGTACCGTGAGAGTGAGGATTTTAGCCACCATAAGGGCGACGATGATGGTGATGGTGGAGATGAAGAACATGGCGAGCCCTTTGTGATCCGTGAAATAGACGTTTACCAGCAGGGTGTAGAGGGGAATCTTGGCCATGCAGTTCATGAGAGGTACCACGAGAATGGTGGCGAGCCGGGCCTGTTCGTCCGAGATAACCCGGGTGGCCATGACTCCCGGCACCGCACAGCCTCCTACGAAGACCCCTCCGAGAATGAGGGGAAGCGTGGATTGACCGTGAAGGCCGAATCTCCGGAAGAGTCGGTCAAGAATGAAAGCCATTCGGGGCATGTACCCCGAATCTTCCAGGATCGCGATGCAGGCGAAGAGAATGAGAAAGATGGGCACGTAGTTCAGCACCGAAAGCACCGCATCCACCACGCTCAACGTGAGAGCTCTGAAAAGAGGTTCCGAGTAGAAAAATGCCGGAGGAAGCAGCGAGGCCACCCAGGATCGGAAGGCCGCAAGATAAGGCCAGGTGTAGGCGGTGAGCTCGTAGCCCTTGACGATGGCAAGCTCGTAAAGGAGATAGATGACCCCTGCGAGCCAGAAGAGACTCAGAGCTTTGTTCAGTACCAGCGAATCGATCCTATCCGTCAGAGTCTTGGCGGTTTTCTTGGTGGTGATCACGCATCCTTGGGCAAGCTCTTTTGCCGCGAGATGCCGGGAAAAGGCGATATGTTCCTCCGGAGCCTCGTCATGCTGCTCAGTGAATTCCTTTTTCAGAGAAAGAAGAAGTTCCCCTACTTCCTCCCCCTCCTTGCCGCAGAGGGAAAGTTCTTGCAGCATGCTTTCATCCTGTTCCAGGAGCTTGATGGCGCTCCAGCGGAGAGGGAATCTCCATTCCGGGCATGCCTGTGCAAGTTTTTCCTTCAGGCGAGCAATGAAGGGTTCCAGATCGCCGTAGGGAATAACCAGGGGTTTCGAAGGAGAAGAGGCTTTCAAAGCCTGGCGCAGCTCCCGTTTCCCCTTTCCCTGGCTGGCGATGGAAGTTACCACGGGAATACCGAGACGCTCTCCGAGAACCTTGGGATCCACTTGAACGCCCCGAGCATCCGCCACGTCGGTCATGTTGAGATTGAGCATTACCGGAGCTCCCATTTCGAGAAGCTGAAGGGTGAGATAAAGGTGACGCTTGATGTTCGAGGTGTCTACTACGTTCACTACCAGGTGAGGCTTCTGATGAAGAATGAAATCCCGGGCTACCCGTTCCTCGTTGGAAAAGGAGGAGAGCCCGTACGTCCCGGGAAGGTCCGCCACCCGAATACGGGTGCCCTCGGAAGAAAGAACTCCCTCTTTGATATCTACGGTAACCCCGGGATAGTTGGCCACATGTTGCCTGCCTCCGGTAATCATATTGAAAACCGTGGATTTGCCGCAATTTGGCTGCCCCGCCAGGGCTACTACAAGTTCTGCGGAATTTCCCATTATTCCGTTACCTCCACGCAATGAGCCTCTTCGTGGCGGATGCTGATGAAGTTGCTTTCCACGAGAAATTCCACGGGGTCCTTGAGAGGAGAACAGCGGAGAACTTCTACTTCGACTCCGGGAAAGAAACCAAAATCTCGTAGCCGTTGGCTTATCATCCCTCGAGCGTGTACCTTTTTTACAAAAGCCTTCGTTCCGGGGGAAAGTTCGTTGAGACGCATGTCGATTCCACCTCTTTTTTAAGAAGAAAATGCTAGTTTTGTTTTAGTAACAAAACTAGCAAGTGGGATGTTAGCTTATATGAACAAGCTTGTCAAGGGAGAGGGTGCCACGAAAAAAACTTCTTTTTCCGATGTCGTGCAGTTTTAGAAATTCGGAAAATTAGGGTTTTTTTATTAGTTTAAACTAATTTTCATCCGGGGAAAGAGTGGGCGGCTTTTTCGTAAGTTCTCTTTGTTTTTAACAACCAGGGATTACAAAAAATTCGGATGTTTTTCGAAGCCCTGAATTTCTTCGTCCGCTTGCTTCAGGCGTTCGGGAAGAATGTCGCGAAGTTGCAGCAGAGCCTCCACCGTTTGCGGACAAAACTGGGTCCCCTGGAAATTCCGAATCTCTTCGAAGGCTTCCGAAAGAGAGCGTCCCTTGCGGTAGGGGCGATCCGAAGTAATGGCATCGAAAGCGTCCGCCACGCCGATAATTCGGGATTCCAGAGGGATGGCCTCTTCTGAAATCCCCCGGGGGTACCCCCTGCCGTCCACGCGCTCGTGATGGCAAAGCACGATTTGGGAGATGTCTTCCAGGGGAGGAAAGCGCCGGAGTATGTGATAGCCCTTTTCCGAATGTTTTTGCATCTCCGCGTACTCTTCTTTGGTAAGAGCTCCCTTTTTCAGAAGCACCCGGTCGGGAACTCCGATCTTGCCGATGTCGTGAAGATGTGCCGCATGATGCAGCTTTGCGATCCGGGGTGGGGAGAACCCCATCTTTTTTCCGAGAAGCACGGAGATTTCCGCTACCCGCCAGGAGTGGGAGAAGGTGAAGGGGTCCCGGGCGTTGAGAATGCCGATGACGAAGTTGATAAGATCGTGCATGGGAACCCGGGAAGACGTGGAGGGTCGCTCCATGGTGAGGGGAGCTTCTTCCAGAAGGGAGAGCAGAAAGGAATCTTTGTTGCCGAGAGGAAGAACGTCGGGTTTGTGCACGAGAAGGACCTCCAAAAGTTAGTTTGAAATAACTTGCGGGGCCATTCTACGCTCTCTTTCTGAAAAGTGTCAAGAAAGGAAGGATTTGAAAAACAAAAAACTCCCTAGGGGCGGAAGAAAAAACCGGATCCCCAGGGAGTTTCGAAAGGGAGTTACGGATTTGGGGAAAAGGGGCTAAATAGTTTTTTTATTGAAACTTTTTGAGGGAGCATGCCGTTTTCGTAGAGAAATTCCTGGGTTTTTTCCAAATCCTTCACGTCCGAAGAAGCGATGGAGCTGGAGAAATCGTAAAGCGGCGCCATCTGGGCCACTTCTTCCGGGGTAAGTCCCGTGGCCTCCGCGGTATAGGCAAGAGCTTCTTCGGGATGAGCCGTCATGAAATCCCGGGCTTCCGCATCTACTGCCAGAAAATCCTTCACGATGTGAGGATATTGTTCGATAAAGCTTTTCCGGGCCGCCATAAGAGTGAGTCCGTCTACGAGCCCCGTGCCGTTTACCAATACCCGGGCTCCTTCCTTTTGCGCCTTCAAAACTCCGGGGCCTGCGGCGAGACAGGCATTCACGCTGCCCCTGAGGAGGGCGGTAATGCCTTCCATAAGTCCCATGCCGAGGAAGTCCACGTTATTCGATGCCAAACCTTCCCGCTCCAGGGCGCTGACCAGAAGCTGGTGGAGAATGGTTCCCTTGGGGCCCGCTATCTTTTTCCCCTTCAGATCCCTCACGTTCTTCAGGGCGGGATCTTTGACGAGAATCACGAAAGCCCTTGGAGCCCGTCCGTAGATACCGATAATCTTGATGTCCAGGCCGTTCGCCGCCGCCAGAAGCACCGAGGTCCCCCCAATGCAGTTGGCGAAGGATACCGCTCCCGAGGCCATTCCCGCAGTCTGTTGTGGCCCCGCGGTAAGTTCGGGGTAGGTTACCTCGATTCCCTGGGGACCGAACTTCTTTTCGAAAAGCTCCAGCTTCTTTTCCAGGATCGAGGGAATGTTGAGAGGAGCCTTGACGTAGGTGATGCCTAGCTTTTCGGGGAGCTCCGCCGCCTGGAGAGCGGAAAGGGGAATCAGAAATGCCGCGAGCAGGGCGCCACAGAGAAAAAACGCCTTTTTCATGATAAAACCTCCTAAGGATAAAAATACCCCTTTCTCTCGGCAGAGGAAAGGGATTAGGCACTGCAGATTTCGGAAGGCTGCAAAATACTCAGAATACTTCGCCGGAGGGGCTCCAGGGAGAGGGAGGTGCCCTTTCTGGGATAGGGATAGTGTACGGAAAGATCGCCCTCCAGAGCTCCTTCCCGGAGCACCAGCACACGCCCTCCCATGCGAAGCGCCTCTTCCACGTGATGCGTGACGAAAAGAATGGTCTTTTTTTCTTCCAGGTACAGCTCCTCGATGGTGTCCTGCAGACTCTGGCGGGTGAAATAATCCAGAGCGCTCAGGGGTTCGTCCATGAGAATGATGTCCGGTTCGTAACAGAGAGTGCGGCCCAGAGCTACCCGTTGTGCCATGCCTCCGGAAAGCTGGGAGGGGTAGGCGGATCTCCAGGATTCCATGTGAATCTGTTTCAGGGTTTTCGCAAGAAGAGTTTCCTGCCGGGTCTTGTCGTGATGCAGCATGGAAAGCCGGAGATTCTCTTCCACCGTCTTCCAGGGAAGAAGCCGGGGTTCCTGAAAGACCATGCCTATCCGGGGGGAGGGAATTTCCTTTCTTCCCATGGTGATTTGTCCGGCACTCGGTTTTTCAAGGCCTCCGAGAAGGCGCAGCAGGGTGGTTTTTCCGCTGCCGCTCTTTCCCACCAGGGAGATGAATTCTCCCGGAGCGGCGGTAAAGGAGACTTGACGCAGGGCTTTAACGGTGCCCCCCTTTCCGGAATATTCTTTGCTCACCTTCGTTACTTTAAACAAGGGGATCGTCATGCATCTTCGCTCCTTTCCAGGGAAGCAGACTGCAGGTAAGGGTAAAAAAGAGGGCATCCAGGAGAGAACCGAGAATTCCCATAAGAACGACTCCCACGATAACCACGTCGGTGCGGGAAAGCTGTTCCGCATCGTGAATCATGTAGCCTATGCCGGAAACCGCGGCGATAAGTTCCGCTCCGATAAGAGCCCGCCATCCGTAGCCCATTCCCAGCCGTAGCCCTACCAGTACCGAGGGGAGCGCTCCGGGAAGAAGAATGTGCCGGAAGGTGTCCCGGAAGGAGAGGTTCAGGGTTGTCCCTACTTCCAGGAGTTTGGTGTCGCAATGGGCTATCCCGCTGAGGGTGTTGAGAAAGATGGGAAAGAAGGAGGCCATGAGAATAACCATGAGCTTGGAGGTTTCGCCGATGCCGAACCAGAGAATGAGAAGCGGAAGAATGGCCAGAGGAGGAATATGCCGCAGAGCTTCCAGAAGAGGAAGCACCAGGGAGCGTAGCAGAGAGGATCTGCCGCAGAAGACCCCGAGAGGAAAAGCCGCTCCGAAGGCGAGGCCGCACCCCGCCAGAACCCGGAAAAGACTTACCTTGACATGAGTCATCAAAATGCCGCGGCGAAAGAGGTCCGCCGCCGCAGCCCCCACCCGGGAGGGCGAGGGGAGAAGAAAAGAATTCCACCATTCCTGAGAGCTTCCCCACCACCATACTCCGAAGAGCAGGGCGGGAAGCAGAAGCCCCCGAAGATTTTTGAACCTGAACATGCTCTCGCTCCTTCGACTCCGAAAGGTCTTCGTCGTCAGAGATTGTGTTATTTCTCACAAAACATCCTACGGTATTGCAGTATAGGGGAAGATCGGAGGAGGGTCAATGCCCGGAGAGTGGGGCCTGGCGTGGTGTTGCTGAAAAAGCCGAGAAAAGCTCTTCTGGAGTAGCGGGGAAAGAGAAGTTTTTTCGAGGTTTTCCATGTCCCTTTCCGAGGCGCTTCTCCTCTAGGGGATTGCGATAATTTGGTTTTTCCCGTTTCGCTTTGCCTTGTAGAGGGCGGCGTCGCTCCGTTTGAAAAGGATCTCCGGCGATTCTCCGGCGCGAATGACGCTGATTCCCATGCTGAGGGTGCTTTTTTTATCCCAGAAATTTTTCTCCTGCTGGCGGGTCATGCCTTCCTGAATGTCTCGGGCTACCCCTGTGGCATCCTCCAGGGGCGTCTCCGGAAGAAGAAGAACGAATTCATCTCCCCCCCAACGGGCCGCAGTATCCGTAACCCGAAGCCGATCTTTTGCAGCTTTCGCCACAAGCTGCAGCACCGTATCTCCCGTGGCGTGTCCCCAGGTGTCGTTCACCTCTTTGAGGTTGTCCAGATCCAGAATGATCAGGGCGTAGGGGCGTCCGAAACGCTGAAACCGCTGATGTTCTACCTTCAGTTTCTGATCCAGGGAGGCCCGGGATTCCAGCCCCGTAAGAGGGTCGGTGTTGATAACCCCCAAGAGGTCTTGATAGGCCTCCTGAAGGGTTTTCGTCTCCTCCTCCACCATGCGGCGGAGCACGGAAGCGCGGTTTTCCAGCTCCTTGAGAGGATAGGATTCCCCCTCTTCGTGCACCGTGGTGGGAAAGGATATGTGCATTCCCGCGATTTTCACCGTTCCCTTTTCTTCGTGCATTATCAGGGTCATGCGTAGGTTCTTGAGGGCTATTTCCTGCTGCGCTATCACCGTGGAAAGGTCGAACTCGCAGAGGGCGAAGGCATTGTGTCCATCCACCATCTTGATTTCCTGCCGGTGCAGAGTGTAGTGCAAGGGGTTCGGAGCGGATTCGATATCCCGGCGGAAAGCTCCCAGAGCCTCTTCCAGGGTATAGGATCGCTCGTCCATTCCCGTGCCATATCCCGAAAAGGTCTGCATGGCCATGGCCTGCACGGCATGAAAATCTCGTTTTGTCATATAGGCGTCGAAATAGGATCCCAGGGCCTTTTCGAAGAGGATCTCTTTTTCTCTTTCCCTTTCTCTTCCTGTCATGGAATGCGCTCCTTCATCTGCGACGTTTTAGGCTACGGCTCGGGGTTTCGTATTTTTTGTAAAGCGGGAGAATTTCCCGGGGAAATGGCATGCCGGAAACGTCTCTATCATACAGGATTGAATTCAATCTGCAAGATTCTCGCTATTGCCGGAAAAAGACCCCTCCTTCCGGGTATGTGGAAAAGAAGAAGCCCGGTTTCGGGAGACGCTTCCTGATTGCGAGGAGACGTGATGAAAATACGCCCAAAGGGGGCCCGAAGGCCCCCTTGAAAGTGCTTGGGAAGATTTTTTATTCCTGGAACCATCCCTGGGTTTTAATCTCCGTGATCAGCTCCTCCGCTTTTTCGAAGGCTTCTTCTGCCAGGGAGTTCGAGTAGTTCGTAAGAAAGGCGCAGGCTTCTCCGGGTCCTTTTTCCTTGTAGAGAGCGAGAGCCTGCTTTTCGATCTCTCCCTGTTTTTCCAGGGCGGTTTTCTCCATTTCATTCCACAGGGGATCGAGAAGGGGGAAAGCTACCTTGTAGTTTTGGTGAGCCAGCATCTTCAGCTCGAAGAAACGCCAGTAAGCAGATTCGTTATCGAAACGATCCGTGCCTTTGGCAAAGGCTTCGGGAAAGGCGGTGGTTCCGAAATACCAGGGGAGAAAAACCCCCGTCTTGGGAGTGTTCATGCACCACCAGATAAGGCTTCCCACCTCCCGGGGGAGATCCTTGCGCAGTTCCACCACCGCGCTTATCTCGGTGTTCAGCCGGGCTATGGTGCGGTAGTCTCCCTCCCAGGGAGAGCCGGTCTCTTCGTTTTCCACGTAGTATTCCGTGTCTTCGTAATTCCAGCGAAGTGTTTCCATAAGATCCTTGGGAGAAATCTTTCCCATCTGGCCCAGGCGTTCCTCCACCAGGGTATGGCGAAGCACGTTGTAGTCGTCGAAAACCCAGGGATCTCCGTAGGCTTTGGCGAAATGGAAGGGGCCCTCTGCGGGATCGTACCATCCCTTCTCTTGAGCGAAGGTTACCACGTTGGGGGAGTGCAGGACCTTTTCCGAATCCTCGAGATCCACCGATCCGATACGGTAACCGTTGGCCCGCACGGAGACCACTTCGTCCGGTACCCGTACCGCGATCCATTGGCCTTCCCGGGCGATTTCCACCCACCAGCCCTCGTCGGGGTCCGCCACGGCGAACATGGTGCCGGGATCCGCGCTGAGATGGTAGGTTTCGCAAAGGTGTCCCAGCAGTTCCACCCCTTCCCGGGCGGTTTTGGCCCGTTCCAGCACGAGCTGGGTGAACTCTGTCCAGATGATCCCCCCCGGAAGGGTGTCCCAGGCGGTTTCTTCGGGAACCTCCCTGGTCCAGGACATGTTATTGGCTATGGTAACTCCCCATTCGTTGACTCCCGTGGTGAAATCTCCGGGATAATATTCTTTGTCGAAAACCTTGGAAGCTATGTACCCCCAGGTTTTTTCCGGTTGGGGAAGGGAGCCTTCGGAATAGGTGGAGAATACCGATCCCGCCTCATGGCTTTGGTTTTTCACCACTACCAGGTGTTGGGCGGCGTTCATTCCCAGTTCCTCGTTGTGGGCTACCATCACCGCTCCCGTGGAGGAGCGGTTTTTCCCCACAATGACGGTGGTGCATCCCTGGGCTGCTGCGGAGAGAGCGAGAATGATACAGAGAGCGATGCCGAAAAACCTCGAATATTTTCTTTTCATGAGCCTGATCACCTTCCTTAGATAGAGAGTTCGGGACCATGTCCCCTTACCCACCTTTGGGGTGGCATATGCCGAAGACCTCCTTTGAAGTAGAGTATAAAGAGGGTGTTGCTCTTGTCAATCGGCAGAATGCTGTCCGAAGAACAGGGGGAAGGTAAAGAAAAGATCTCCGGAAATTTTCAAATTTCCGGAGATCCAGAGAAAATATGCGCTTTTGTGCATCATTATTGTTCAAGGGAGGCTTGAAGTGTGTTTCTTTCCGGAAGATGCCGCTTTCGGCGCTCCGGGCCCGAACTTTCTAAAGCCCCCGGCGGATGACGTGATTGGTAAGATCCACGCAGCGGCAGGCGTATCCCCATTCGTTATCGTACCAGGCGAGAACTTTTGCCTTGTTTCCCAGTACCGTGGTATAGGGAGCGGCGAAGATGGAGGAACGGGAGTCTCCCACGTAATCCATGGATACGCACTGATCCTCTTCGTATCCCAAATATCTCTTGAGCGAACCTTCCGCAGCCTCTTTCATGGCTTCGTTTACCGTCTCTTTGGTGGGAGTTCTTTCCAGATCCGCCACCAGGTCCACCAGAGAGACGTCAGGAGTGGGAACCCGTACCGCAATGCCGTGCAGTTTTCCCTCGAGTTCCGGAAGTACCGCTCCGATGGCGCTGGCGGCTCCCGTGGTGGTGGGAATCATGGACATAGCGTTGGCCCGGCCCCGATTGAACTTGGAGTGCGCCGAATCGAGGGTACTCTGATCGTTGGTATAGGAATGTACCGTGGTCATCATGGCATCTCGGAGGCCGAAGCTCTGATGAAGCACCTTTACCACGGGGGCGAGGCAGTTGGTGGTGCAGGAGGCGTTGGAAATCATGGAGTCCCTGGCGGGGTCGTAGCTCTCTTCGTTAACCCCCATAACGATGGTGGTCATGCTGTTGTTGTGACTCGGGGCGGTGAGGATTACCTTTTTAGCTCCTCTTTCGAGATGAGCCCGGGCCTGTTCGGGACGGGTAAATTTTCCCGAAGCCTCGATGACGATGTCGATTCCCAGATCGCCCCAGGGATAGGATTCGGGATCCTTCACCCGGAGATTTTTCAGAGCTTTTCCGTTGATGTAGACGTGCTCCTCGTCGTGGGTAACTTCTTCTTTGAACCGACGGTGCACCGAATCGTACTTCAGGAGATGGGCCCGCTGATCCGCCAGGGACCGGCTGTTGGTAGCCACGACGTCGAAAAGCCCCTCCTCGTCATAATCGTACATGCATCGTACCACCAGCCTGCCGATACGACCGAACCCGTTGATTGCTACCCGAACCTTGCTCATAAACGATTTCCTCCCTAAGCGATGTTGTTTCCCTTCAAATTCGAAGGGGGAGAGCACCTTCTCCTCTTCGAGTTTTACCATACAGGGAGCTGGTTTTTTCGCAATCTTTTTTCATAAAATAGATCTAGTAAAAATATTGTCACTTTTCACTCTTCATGGTTCCAGTTCATCTGATTCAGGGCAGCGGCAATTCCAAAAATCCGGGGGGCAAGAGGATGTTCTCCTTCCGGAAGCCGGGAAGATCGTTGATTTCTGCGCAGCATTTTTTGCAGATCTTCGGATGTTCTTACGTTTCGAGACGAGGGATGCATGAAAAACCTCCTGAGTTATATGTCTCTAGAGTTTCTAAAGAGTATGATGTATAGTACCTTATTGCGGGGGAGGCATCAAAGATCCCGTTCCGGAAAGCCGAAATGCGGGAGACGGAACTTCTTCCTTATATAACCCCTTGAAAAAACTGGAAAAAAGAGGGGGGAAAAGGCTTTTTTGCGTGTCTTGACCTTTTTTGAAAAACTGTTATTATTAGCATATGCTAGATATGGAGAGGACGAAAAGTTCTTTCTGCCACACATTTAAAAAAGGGAGGTATGTACTATGCCAGCACGCAATGGAACAGGGCCGTTGGGCCAGGGGCCGCTTACGGGATGGGGAAGAGGCTTTTGCCGTACTCCTCAGCAGCAGGCGCCCTCCCAGGCACAACAGGTGCCTTCGGAGAATGTCGAGGAAACGCCTCAGGCTCCTCAGGGAGCGGTGTATAATCCCCCGCAGAACGGAGCGTTTCCGTTTCCCTTCTTCGGAAGAGGCCGAGGCTTCTTTTGCCGAGGAGGCGGAGGCGGATATGGTTTCGGCGGCGGCAGAGGCCGCGGTCGAGGTGGATTTGGAAGATTCGGAGGGTAGAATACGGTGAAAGTCGCAATCTGTGTAACCGAGAACAAAGGCTTGGATTCTCTCGTGGATAGTCGGTTTGGAAGGACCTCGGGGTTTGTGCTTTGTGATACCGAGACCGAGGAGTGTGAATATCTCTCCAACGAACAGAACCTGAACGCTCTTCAGGGAGCGGGAGTCCAGGCGGCTCAGAACGTGGTAAATGCGGGAGCCCAGGCGGTAGCTACGGGTTTCTGCGGTCCCAAGGCTTTTCAGGTTCTTTCGGCGGCGAGAGTTCATATTTTTCAGGATTGCAAGGGCTCCGTACGGGACGTGTTGCAGAGTATCCGGGAGGGGAATTTTTCTTCTTCCAATATGCCCAACAAAACCCAGGGGCACTGGTAGGTTTTCTTCGTGAAAATCGCCATTGCTTCCGGCAAGGGGGGAACCGGAAAAACCACGGTGGCCGCCAACCTTGCTCTTGCCCTTGAACGGCAGGGCTCGGTGGTTCTCGCGGATTGCGATGTGGAAGAACCGAACTGCAATCTTTTTTTGCAGATGGAGTATTCTCGGGAGGAGCCCGGCGTACTGCCGAGCTTCTCCTGTGATATTTCCCGGTGTGATGGCTGCGGAGCCTGTGCCCGGGCATGCCGGTTCAACGCCATCGCTTCTCTTCCGGATCGTCCCCTTTTCTTTCTCGAAATGTGTCATGCCTGCGGAGGATGCGTTCTTGCCTGTCCTCATCAGGCTATTATGGAAGGTTCCCGTAACAATGGAACGATTCGTTACGCTTCCCAGGGTAAACTGACCTTTGTTTCGGGGCTTCTCGACGTAGGAGAGGCCATGGCCACTCCTCTTATTCGGCAGATGAAAAAGAATCTCCCTCCTGCGGAAATGGTGCTTATCGACGCCCCTCCCGGGGCGGCCTGTGCCATGATAGAGGCAGTGCGGGAGATGGATTATATAATTCTCGTGAGCGAACCCACTCCCTTCGGGCTTAACGACCTCATCATCGCCATGGATGCGGTGGAAGAGCTCAAATTGCCCTTCGGTGTGGTGATCAATCGATACGGTTCCGGGGATGATGCCCTGGAGGAATACTGCATTTCCAGAGGCGTGCCGATTATCGCAAAAATTCCCTACTCCCGGGAAATTGCCGAAGCCTATTCCCGGGGAGAGCTTTTTTACAACCTCTTTCCGGAACTGGGGAAAATCGTGGATGATCTTGCCGGGTATCTTCGGGAAGGGGGGTGGAAAGAATGAAAGAGCTTCTCGTTATCAGCGGCAAAGGAGGGACTGGAAAAACAAGCATTACCGTGTCTCTGGCGGCGCTGGCGGAAAACGCCATCTTTGCGGATTGTGACGTTGATGCGGCGGATATGGCGCTGATTCTCAAACCTCAGGAACAGCAGAGAGAAGACTTTTATTCCGGCTCCCTTGCATCCATCGATAATTCCCGGTGTATGGGATGCGGCAAGTGTTACCGCCTTTGCCGGTTCGACGCCATCCGAGCGGAGGATGGAGAGTTCTCGG
This sequence comes from Synergistaceae bacterium, assembly GCA_036769705.1. Lineage (GTDB taxonomy): Bacteria > Synergistota > Synergistia > Synergistales > Aminiphilaceae > DAIPKP01. The sequence goes on along the minus strand of DAIPKP010000030.1, from coordinate 6,817 downwards.
TGGATCCTTTGGCTTGCGAAGGTTGCGGAGTCTGCTACGATCATTGTCCCGTGGGAGCGATTTCTTTCGATCCCCGGCTTTGCGGGGATTTGTATGTCTCGTCCACTTCCTATGGCCCCCTGGTGCATGCCCGGCTTGGAGCGGGAGGAGAGAATTCGGGCAAACTCGTGAGCGAGGTTAAACAACGGGCCAAGGCTCTGGGAGAGGAACAGGGGCGTTCGCTTATGATCACCGACGGACCTCCGGGAATCGGATGTTCCGTTATTGCCTCCCTTACCGGGGCGGATGCGGTACTTATCGTTACGGAGCCCACCGTGAGCGGTATGCATGACTTGGAACGGGTCTACGAGCTTTGCAAACATTTTCGCATTCCCGCCTATCTTTGCGTGAATAAAGCGGATCTTAACGCGGAAAATACGCAAAAAATCCGAGCCTTCGGAGAGGAAAAGGGTGTACAATGGCTCGGCGAGATTCCCTACGATGCCTCGGTGACAAGAGCCATGATACGGACTCTGCCGGTGGTGGAGATGCCGGATTCTTCGGCGGGGAAAGCAATTTTAACGATATGGGAGATGCTGAAAAATGAGCGAACCTTGTTCCAGTAGCAG
>DAIPKP010000030.1:0-6109 GCA_036769705.1 Synergistaceae bacterium | reverse complement strand
GCGGATGGCGGCATCGTGGTTACCACACCTCAGGAAGTATCCCTTTCGGACTGCCGCCGTTGTGTTTCCTTTTGCCGGAAGCTCGATCTTCCGGTTTTGGGAGTTATCGAAAATATGAGCGGTTTCGTCTGCCCCAACTGTGGGACCGTGGTGGATGTCTTCAGTTCCGGCGGAGGCGAGAAAATGGCTCAGGAGGAAGGGGTGCCCTTCCTCGGGAAAATTCCCCTGGATCCCAATATCGTCAAGGCTTGCGACGAAGGAAAGGTGCTTCTGCGCAATTTTGCAGGCACTCCGGGAGCCAAGGCCTTCGAGGAAGTTGCGGAGCGCATAATTGCCCTCGTAGAAAACAAAGAGAAGGAGATGAAGTAGATGCGTATAGCCATTCCCTGCGTCAACGGAAAACTGTGTATGCACTTCGGCCATTGTGAGGAGTTCGCCCTGGTGGAGGTGGATGCGGACAGCAAATCGGTAAAGCAGGTAGAAGCTACGACCCCTCCTCCTCATGAACCCGGAGTGCTTCCCCGGTGGCTTGCGGAAAAGAATGTAGACGTGATTATTGCGGGGGGTATGGGCTCCAGGGCTCAGGATCTCTTTGCCCAAAACGGTATTTCCGTGATTGTGGGAGCCTCTTGTGGAACTCCCGAGGAACTCGCAAAAGCCTATTTGGAAGGAACTCTTCAAACGGGACAGAACACCTGCGATCACTAAAACCTACCGGGATTTACCGGAAGAAATCCAGCGAAAGAGCTCTCTTGCAAGAGGGCTCTTTCGTTTTGTTTTGCTCTGGCCAATCCGGAAAAATTTTCAAAAAACAAGCGAAATAGCCTGTTGAATGGTATTCTATAAAGAGGCCTTTTCTATTATCTCCATGTAAAAGAAAGGAGACTGCATACTCATGAAAACGGATACTCTCCTCTTTATCGTAGACCCCCAGAACGATTTCTGTGATCCCCGAGGAACTCTTTCCATTGCCGGTGCCGAGGGAGATATGAAACGCCTCGCCTCCTATCTCGCCTTTCAGGGAGATCGTATAGACCACGTGGTGGTTTCCCTGGATTCCCACCATACCTTCGATATTGCTCATCCCTCTTTCTGGGTGGATTCCCGGGGAATGAACCCCCCTCCCTTTACGGTTATCGGCGAGGAAAATCTTGGGGAATATCGCCCCTCTCGGGAGGACCTTTATGGAGAATGGGCGAATTTTTATGTGCGGAAGCTGGAGCGTTTGGGGCAGTACAAGCTCATGATATGGCCCGAACATTGCCTTATCGGATCTTGGGGGCACTGCGTCTATCCGGATCTTTTCCGGGAGCTGCAGCATTGGGAACGCCGCAAAAAGAAGCAGGTAGAATATGTTTTGAAGGGGATGTCCCCGAAGACCGAACATTACTCGGTTTTTCATGCGGAAGTGGAGGATCGGGAGGACGAGAAGACCCTGCTTCATGAGAAATTGCTTACGCTGCTTCTCCGGTACCGTGCCGTCTACATTGGAGGAGAAGCCTCTTCTCATTGCGTGCGTTCCACCGTGGAGGATCTTGTGGAATACATGGATCCGGAAAAAATAGCACTTCTCCAAAACGCCATGAGCCCCGTAAAGGGTTTTGAGGAGGAGGAAAAAGTTTTTTTCCGAGAGATGCAAGAGCTGGGAGTGCGGCTGGAGCGGATTTGAAAACAAATTGCTTTCGAAGGAAGAGAAACGAGAGAATTTTGTGTATAATATTTCTGTCCTTTCGTGGCATGCACCATAAGAAAAAAATGTCCGCAACGTTCTTGGAGGAGGCTGATATATCAATAGTGAGAAAATTTTTCTGGTTTTGTTTAAAAAATAAAAACAAGAAAAAGCATGCAAGATCACATTTTGCAGTATTTCAGAGGCTTTTTCGAGGAGCTTGATGTAAAGGAAACTGTAACTTGGCGGAATAAATAAGGAATTTCTTGACAATAATAGCGGGGTGCACTAGACTTCTGATGTATTGCATCCCACATATTGACGGGAATGCAAGGAGGGAAACGCTGTTGGAACGGCCAAATCGCTTTGTTTTGAAGTCGTTGCGAGAAAGAGTGTACGAATATCTTAAGGAAGAAATGAACGAAGGACGTCTTGCCCAGGGGGCTTTTCTCAACGTCAACGAGATCAGCCAGCAGCTCGGCATAAGCAAGACTCCCCTTCGGGACGCTCTTTTTCAGCTTGAAGCCGAAGGTTTCGTTACCATTTTCCCCCGCAAGGGAGCCATGGTAAACGTACTTACCCTGGAAAAGATCCGGAACATCTACCAGATCATGGGAGCTTTGGAGAGTGCTGCCATAATCGAGGTGGGGGAAAAACTCACCGAAAAGGATTTCGATTATATGGATTCTCTCTACAAGGGAATGCGCGAAGCCCTGGATGAAGATGATTTCGATCTTTTTCACGAGAGAAACGTGGCTTTTCACGGTGTTTGCGTGGGATTGAGCGAAAATGCGGATCTTCGAAAAATGGTAGGCATTCTTCGGGAACGGCTTTACGATTTTCCTCGAAACAAGGGCTTTATCAAGGAGTGGGAAATTGCCTCCGCAGATGAACATAACATGGTAGCCTCGCTTCTGCGGAAAGGGGATGTCAAGGGAGCCGCGGAATATGCCCGGGATGTGCACTGGAACTTCAAGGTCCAGGAGCCCTATATCCGGCGCTACTATTTTGCGAGCCAGGAAGAGCTGGATCAGAAAAAACACAGGGAGGATATGCCGTAAGTGCCAAAATCAGGACTGGTCTTCGATATTAAGCGCTATTCCGTTCATGACGGTCCGGGAATTCGAACCACCGTGTTTCTCAAGGGATGTCCCCTGGCATGCTGGTGGTGTCACAATCCCGAGAGCATGGATCCGGGGCCTCGGGTTCTCTATTCTCCGAAACGCTGCATCGGTTGCGGAGCTTGTGTGGAAGCATGTCCCCGGGGAGCGATTCGTTATTCCGCTCGGGGTGTGATGGTGGATCAGGATGCCTGTATCCACTGCGGAGCCTGCGTAAAGGCCTGCCCCACGGAAGCTCTCGAGATGACGGGAATTCCCATGTCCGTAGAGGATGTCATGGCGGAAGTGCTGAAAGACCGGGCTTTTTACGATGAATCCCGGGGAGGGGTCACCTTTTCCGGAGGAGAGCCTTTGATGCAGCACGAGTTTCTTTTCGAGGTTCTTCGGGCTTGCGGCGCCCGCGGTATCCATCGGGCGGTGGATACTACGGGATTCGCTTCTTCCGAGGTGCTTCTGCACATCGCCGAGGAGACGGATCTTTTCCTCTACGATCTGAAGCACATGAATCCGGAGGAGCACAAGAAATATACCGGAGTGGACAATGCCCTGATTCTGACCAACCTTCAAAAACTCGCCTCCCGCAATGCGGAGGTGAATATCCGCATTCCCTTTATTCCGGGGATCAACGATTCCCGGGAAAATCTTCTGGAGACCGCACGGTTTCTCTCCTCCTTACCGAAAGCCTATACGGTGTCGCTGCTTCCCTATCATGCGGCGGCCATGGAGAAATACCATAAACTCGGGCGGGACTACCTTTTAAAGGACGTTCTGCCTCCCTCGGAGCACCAATTGCGACAGGCGGCAAGAATAGTAGAAGGCTGCGGCCTTACCGTAAAAATAAGGGGATGAGGAGCATGAACGAACGAATTATGCGGCTGCGGAAGGAAAGTTTTGAAACCCATCCCAGCATTTCCGTGGAGCGGGCGGTGTCGGAGACGGAGTTTTACCGGGAAAATGCCGGAAAATACTCCACTCCCGTTTTGCGGGCGCTGAACTTCAAGAATCTCTGTGCCACAAAGACGATCTACATCGGACCGGAGGAACTTGTCGTAGGGGAGCGGGGCCCCCGTCCCAAGGCGGTATCCACCTTTCCCGAGCTTACCTGTCATTCCGAGGAGGATTTGCAGATTCTCAACTCCCGGGAAATGGCGAGCTACTCTGTGACGGAAGAAGATATTGCCACCTACAGAGAAAAGGTTATTCCCTACTGGAAGGGGCGGAGTATGCGTGATAGGGCTTTCGCCGACATTCCCCAGGAGTGGAAGGATCTCTACGAGGCGGGAGTTTTCACGGAGTTCATGGAGCAACGCGCTCCGGGGCATACCACCCTGGGAGGCAACATCTACCGCAAGGGAATGCTGGATTTCAAGCGAGAAATCCGGGAGGCCCGGGAGAAGCTCGATTTCCTGAAGGATCCCGAGGCCACCGCCAAGGATGAAGAGCTCAAGGCCATGGACATCTCCTGCGATGCCGTCATGATCTTTGCACAGCGTCATGCGGATCTGGCGGAGGAGATGGCTACGGAGGAGGCGGATCCCCGGCGTAAAGAGGAGCTGCGGATTATCGCCTCCAACTGCCGCCGGGTTCCTGCGGAGGCTCCCCGAAATTTCTGGGAGGCTCTGCAAATGTACTGGTTCTGTCATCTGGGAACCATTACGGAGCTTAACGGCTGGGATGCCATGAGCCCGGGGCATCTGGACCAGCATTTGGCTCCCTTCTACGAGGCGGAGCTCGCGGAAGGAACCCTGGATCGGGATAAGGCCAAGGAGCTTCTTTCCTGTTTCTGGATCAAGTTCAACAACACTCCCGCACCTCCCAAGGTGGGGGTTACCGCCGCAGAAAGCGGTACTTACAACGATTTTACCAATATCAATTTGGGAGGGCTCAAACGGGACGGTTCCGACGGCGTAAGCGAGGTCTCCTATATTTGCCTGGAAATTCTCGACGAGCTTCGGCTTCTCCAGCCCCAGGCGAACGTGCAGGTAAGCCCTCTCACGCCGGATCACTTTCTCAAGGCGGCCTGCAGGGTTATCCGGAACGGCATGGGATATCCCTCGGTATTCAATGCGGATATGGTGATCATGGAACAGGTGGGAATGGGTAAAACCGTGGAAGATGCCCGGGAGGGCGGCACCAGTGGTTGTATCGAAACGGGATGCTTCGGCAGGGAGGCCTATCTTCTTACGGGGTATCTTAACGTTCCCAAGATTTTGGAGCTCACCCTCAACAATGGCACGGACCCCCTTACGGGTAAGAAGATCGGTATCGAAACCGGAAATCCGTTGGAATTCACCTCCTTCGAGGAGCTTTACGAAGCCTTCCGGAAACAGCTTGCCTATGTGGTGGATGTGAAGGTGCGGGTAAACAACTATCTGGAGCGTATGTACGCTACCTATGCCCCGGCGACGTTCCTTTCGGTACTCACCGAGGACTGTATCCAGAAGGGCAAGGATTATTACGACGGCGGCCCCCGGTACAACACTACCTACATCCAGTGCTGCGGTATCGGTACCGTGACGGACAGCTTCTCCGCCATGAAGAAGCACGTTTTCGAAGAGAAGGTTCTGAAAATGGATGATCTCCTGGAGGCCCTTTCGGTGAACTTCGAGGGCAAGGAGCCGCTTCGGCAGATGCTGGTGAACAAAACGCCCTGCTTCGGCAACGACGAGGACTATGCGGACAGCATCATGCAGCGGGTCTACGGGGATCTTTTCGGCACCATCGACGGTAAGCCCAACACCAAGGGAACCGCGCACCACATCAACATGCTCTCCACCACGTGCCACGTCTATTTCGGCAAGAAACTGGGGGCCACTCCCAACGGGCGCCTGGCCTTTCTCCCCGAATCCGACGGCACCTCTCCCTCCCACGGAGCGGATCGGCACGGTCCCACGGCGGTGGTGAAATCCCTGGGAAAGATGGACCAGGCGAAATCCGGGGGCACCTTGTTGAACCAGCGCTTTCTCCCCTCGGTACTCCAGGATGAAGAGGGGATCGACAAGCTCGTTTCCCTTATCCGGACCTACTTCAAGATGGGGGGGCATCACGTGCAGTTCAACGTGGTGGATAGCGCCACTCTTCGGGAGGCCCAGAAGCATCCCGAAGAGTACAAGAATCTTCTCGTCCGGGTGGCGGGATACAGCGACTATTTCGTGGATCTCGACGTCTATCACCAGGAGGAGATCCTCGCCCGTACCGCTCAGGAGGGATTTTAGATCTCCCGGAATTCGAAAAACAGGGAAACACCTCCTTTGAAATAAGATAGAGCAACTCGTGCATTGGGGGAAAAGGGGTGCGCCTCTTTTCCCCCAATGTGCAT
>DAIPKP010000133.1:0-4451 GCA_036769705.1 Synergistaceae bacterium | reverse complement strand
TCGTATACCGGAAATGGCATAGGATTTTTTCCCTCCATCCCCGGAGAGGCAACCATGCAGGTGGTAGCTTTTGCTTCTCCCGAGGGGGGGCGGCAGAGTGTTTTCCCCCGCCGAGAGAAAAGAATATCCCTCTCGTCCGGAAGGGGCATAGTTCGGACGAGAAAGGGCGCTGTAAACGGTGGGAAAATTTTTGGATACCTCTTTTTGAAATCCCGAGCCGAAAAGAGACCGCATCTCTTTAAGTAACTCCTCAAGAGCGGGCTTCAGGCCTTCGATGTATTTTTTCTCCTTTTCTGATGAAGTAATTTTTTGCATGCGGTTTGTTGTAAGGTGGTACAGTATCTCCAGAAGCGTGAGCGTTTCTGATCTGACAGGGAGATCCAGCCCGGCGGAGGCGGTGGAGAGAGCAAAGGAGGGGCCATTTTCAAGGACATATCGTTCTCCGGCCTTGTCGTACTCAAGTTCAAGTCCGTAGAGTTTGCGAAGTTTTTCTACGTACCGGGCGCGTTTTCTGTAGGCGTTCCCCTGATCCTTTTCTCCCCTGGTGTTGGGGATATCGCATATCTCGTTCAGATCCTCCGTGGAGATGTAGAGAGATCTGTCCGGGGAGTGGGAGTATCTTGAAAATACCTTTCGTATGATTTTGTGAAGGCGCTCAAAGGTTATGTCTTTACTGGGCACGGTAATGCACGCTCCTTTCTTGCTTTTTCCGTTGCATTGATTGATTCGAAAAGAGGCATGTGTTACGATGATTTCGTAGATCTTCCCGTATCATAGCACATTTTTTCGTCAGTGCAATGCGTATAGGACATATTTTATGACCAGTATGGGGGGTGTCTTTTTCATGCCGAAAGTCCGGGCTGCCATAACTCCGGAATCTCTTCAGAGGCTTGTGGATACACTGCTGTTGCGTAGCCGTGATTTTTCTCCTTTTGCGGATGCTCCTTTTATCAAGGTGAGCGAGCTTGACGAGATATGTGGGATTTCCTGCGAGGAGGAGTGCGAATCTCCTGAGGAGGAGCAGAGGCGGCGGAATGTGGTGTATGCAAGACGGTCTCGCTGCCTCCGAAGGTTGCGGGAGAGGCACCACATAGATCTTCGGTACGATAGAACAATACAGTGCTATGTGCTGCAGGATTTTTCTTCTTTTCTCGTTAATGTAAACCTTGCTGTTTCTCCCCGGATGTTCAGGATGCTGGGGGCGGGCTCCCAGCTTCTGGAGCACCTCATGCCCCATCTGGCCCCTCTGGAGGAGCCTTTTTTGCCGCATATGGGGGAGCTTTCGCATCTGAGATTTTACGAGGAGGGGCGTCGGGAGGCTGCGTGGTTTTCCAGAGAAATTCCAGAGAGCTGCCCCAGAGAGGATAAGTATGAGATCTTCTCTCTGCTGGAGCAGGCAATACGAGAAAAGCGTACCATCTCTTTTTCTCACGTGCTTCGTGATGAGGAGGGGAGGGAGCAGATTGAGGTGGTGGAGAACTATTCCCCCTGGGAAATTTCCTGGAGCGATCCTCTCTGCCCCTTTGCAGAGGCTCCGCTCTTCTCTTTTCTGGAGAAATGCCATATCTTCACTACCCCTCCATCGTTGGAAAACCCTTTGGATTCTTCCGTGGAAGAGCCTCTGCATGAGGTGATCTTCTCCTGTGATGCCTCCCTGATGGAGAAGGCTCCCGAGCTTTGCATCCCGGTTGTTGAAGAGGGGTGTGACGGAAGGGTGTTTTTCGGTGCTGTCATTTCAGATTTAGAAGCCTTTGCCTCTCTTGTCTTTGCGCACTCTCCGCATCTGCAGGTGCATCAGTGCCGCAGCGGGCGGGGAGATGCCATCTACCGCCTCAAGGAATTTCTGGCCGAAAAGGCGTTTCTCTCTCCCGGTCTCCTGGGGAGGGAGTTGATGAAAAAGCTTCTGGTGGATGCGGGCTGCACCGAGGAGACTCTGGAGGTCTGTATCAGGATCCTCTGGGAGTCTATCCGTTCGGAGCTTGACACGGACACTTCCTCACGCTGCCGGGAGATTCTTGATTCCCTGCCCGCCGGCGCAGGGGAGGAATTTTGGCGAAGCGGCCTGTTTTGAGGCCTTCGGAAGCCCCGGGAGAAAGCTCTGGTTCTGTTTGTGGGGGCCTCATGTGGTATGATCAAGCCATAATTCAAGGAGGAGATAACAGTTAAATGAAAGTTGTCAGCGTGAATACGGTGAAAAATAATGCGAGTGGATTCGATGCTGTCGCTGGTATTGCAGCTGCAACCAGGGATCTTCGGCTGGATTCAATCGAATTGGATTTTTCCTCCTGCAGTTTTTTCGAAGCTAACATGGCAGCTCCCTTATACACTGTTATTGCAAGACTTCGCAATGATTTGAATGATGTTTCCATTGTGAATATGTCTTCTGAAATACGCAAGGTTCTGCGGAAAAACAAGTTTTTGAAGATGTTTAATCAGCCTGACCTAACGGACATCGACCAGATGACATGGCCCTTCAAAGTTTTCAAGCTGAGCGCAGGAGATCAGTTTGGTGATTATCTTGATGCCCATATGAAGGGAAGAGGCATCCCGGTTGTGTCTGAAGCGTTATCAAAGCGGTTCCGGCAGAGTCTCTTTGAAATTTTTCTTAACGCTACGCTTCATTCACAATCTGAATCTGGAATTTTTGTTTGTGGGCAATTGTATCCCCAGAAACAGCGGATGGATTTTACCATTTCCGATGCTGGAGTCGGTATTCGTGAGAATGTGCGGAGATATACCGGGAAGAAGAAAATTAGTTCCTGCAATGCCATTCTGTGGGCCATGGCCGAAGGGAACACCACCAAAACAGGTAATCAACCTGGGGGACTTGGCTTGAAATTGATCAAGGACTTTATTAAGATAAATTTGGGGAAAATGCACGTGGTTTCAAGGTTTGGATATTACGAATTTTCTGCGAACGGCGAATCTCTCCATAAAATAAACAACGACTTTCCCGGGACTTGCATACATGTTGAGATCAACACGAAAGACACAAACAGGTACTGTTTGAGATCGGAGCTGAAAAGTGAAGACATCTTCTAATACTAAAGAAGTTGCTGCTATGAGTGATCACGTCAAAATAAAAATTGCAGACCTGATCGGCAGTGAGCTTTGTATTTCTGCTGAGGATGGTCAGAAAGTTTTCGGCAAGCTGGAGCCACTCGTGAGAGCGGGGAAGCAGGTCGTCATTTCATTTGAAAATGTGACACTATTGATATCCCTTTTTCTTAATGTGGCAATAGGTCAGCTTTACGGCTCTTTCAGCGAAGATGCTATTCGAGGCCAGTTGCGAGTGGAGGGCCTTTCGTCCGATGATATGGAGCTGCTCAAGCGTGTGGTAGATAATGCCAAAAGGTATTATGCCAACAAGGAATCTTATGATGAGGCATGGCTCGAGGAAGATGGTAATGAGGAATAAGGCGTATGACCTTTCTTGCTACGCCTTTGCTGCAGGCGAGCAGATCCTTGTGGATACGAATGTCTGGCTTTACCTGTTTCCAGCACCAGTAAATCCGCCGCATCATGTGGCTCAACAGTATTCGAAAGCTTTTGCAAATCTTCTTTCTGCAGAGGCTGAGCCCGTTCTTGATCCCCTGATCGTGAGCGAGTATTTGAATCGTTACATCAGAATCGAGTGGCAGGGTGTGTATAAAAGAGCTTATCCTGCATTCAAGGATTTCAGGCGCTCTCCAGATTTTTCATCTGTTGCGTCAGCTGCAGAGACCTTTGCCAAAAGGATTCTACGCTTCTGCACAGTCCATTCCATCCCCGCCAATGAGCTGGATCTCCCTCTTGCGCTGGCGGATTTTTCCTCCGGAAATGTGGATTTCAACGATGCGCTTCTTGTGGATATTTGCAAAAAAAGAAACCTGAAGTTGATGACTCATGACGGTGATTTCCAGGACGGAGGCATTGAGGTTTTGACAACAAACCTGCGGCTTTTACGGGCCTGTTCATGAGTGTGATGCCCATGAAGGGTAGCTTTTAGCTTTTTGGCGAAGCGGCCTGTTTTGAGGCCTTCGGAAACCCCGGGAGAAAGCTCCGTTACTCCCGGGGCTCACCTCGGATAAGCGGCCCTGGAGAAAAAGCAAACCCCCACCCCCTCCCAGAGCATAAACCCCAAGACAAAAATTCCCGGCATACAGATTCCGTAAAGCAGTATGGCAAGCAAGGCCCAGCGTTTCATCAGCTATCCTCTCACTTCAGGCTCTCCCTTCGCATTCTCCTTTTGAACGCTCTTTTTGAGTCATGATCCCCCGCTGATAGTCCTGTTATAAGTCCTGCATAGATTTTTATGTCATAAAGTATGTCCTATATCTATTGATTAGCCCCTAAAAAGCGAGTATAGTGTACCACACCACGAGAAGATAAAGTTGGATAGATGGTTGGGATACATGGGCCAGAAGCTCGGGGGGCGTGCTCTTCACGCTGTCGATGGGTATGGAAAAAGG
>DAIPKP010000295.1:0-1006 GCA_036769705.1 Synergistaceae bacterium | reverse complement strand
AATCTTATGCCATACGTTTTTTGGCTCAGGGAGTGACGATCTCTCCCGTGTTCATCCCCTCGCCTCCGGAGAGGTTTTCCAGATCCGCATCATCCAGCTCGCCGGGATGTTTCGCTTTTGTGATTCCGCCTTTTTTTTCCAGTTCTTTTTCGTTTTTCGCTTCCTTCTTTTTCATGGGGTATCTCTCCTTTTATCTTATTTTAAAATCCTTGCCTTACCAAAGCTCTCTTTCTTGTTTCGAAAATACACCCTGACACGGTGTCAATGTCAAGGGAAAAACCTGTTTTTTCGGAACTTTATGAAGCTGATTTGCCTCGCCGGAGAATCCACAGAGAAATTGCCGGAAGCCATAACAGGAAAAGCCCCGAAGTTGCTCCGGCGTTGCATCCTCCGGAACTCCCTCCCGATGCGGGAGCTTGCGCTTCCGCCCGGACCGAACAGATTCGGAAGGTCACCGTTCCCTCCTCGGGATCGAGGTCGAAGGATCCGTTATCCGCCACGGTGTTCCGCCAGGTTCGCAGCCCCTCTCCGGGTTCGTAGAAATCAGGAGGGGTTGCGCCTTCGGGCAGATCCTGCCCCGGCTGGATTTCGAAGAGAATACCCCGCTCGGGAAGAATATATTTTCCGGGAACCAGGGTTCTTTCAGTTTTCGTATCCTCCTCCGCCAGGGCGAAGGCGGCGTAGTAGCGCACGTAGCGAGGCCAGGAAGCGGTGAACTCGATCTCCAGCTCGCCATTGCCCGAGGCATCCTCCAGAGGAACGTTTTCATAGGTGAAGGCGTTGTAGAGAGTGGTGTCCATGCCTTCCAGGGAGGCGGAAAGACTGCCCGAAATTCCCTGAAGATCTCCCGAAAGGGCTTCTTTCACTTCTCCATACAGAGCGCTGCCGGAATTGCTCAGATCCTTCTCCGCGGCGATCACGTCGGACTCTCTCGCGGTGGAGCGGGGTTTGGGAGAGGAGTTCGAAGCCATTCCGGCCAGGGCCACGGAGCTTCTTCCGGGGGATG